>JBFYMA010000001.1:0-45895 GCA_041305085.1 Nanobdellota archaeon
TTCCAATCTCACTTCTTCACATCAACGCCCTGGGGCAAAGCTCTAACTATTTCATCCAGCTCTCCGCCAAGCTTTTTCTGGATTTTTTTTGCAACATCGCTCAGCTTTTTGCTTCCCTGAACTAAAACCACGAACCTTGAAGAATTTTTTTTCACAGCCTCAAACGGTGCAGCCATTATTTTCTGCTCATAGATGCATACTGCAAGGTTCATTTTTCCTGAGAAATAATCCCTTTTCCCGTAGATCATGAATGATCCTTTTGAAAGGTACTCACCGCTTTTGGCTTCTTTGCTAACCTGGCCAGGATTAATGCAGTAAACCTCCACTGCTCCCAATCCAAGCTTCCAGGCCTTGCTAAAGCTTGCGCAAAAGTCTGCGCACTCCTGTTTCGTTTGCTCGGGAATTTCTTTTGAGTCAGGATTTTTCACAACCACAAAAGGGCTTCCAGGGGCTTCTGTGTGAAACACAATGTCATTCTGGCTTGTATTTTTTTTTATGAGTATGTCGTTTGTTGTTGCGTCTCTTCCCCCGACGCAGAGAAATCCGTCGCTGGACACAAACCACCTGAAATTTTCAAACCATTCTGTTTTTCTGTGAGCCTTTTTTTGCTGTTGTTTCTGCATCTCAAGGGCCTTTTCATGCCTCTTTTGCTCCTGTTCCAGCTTTTTTTCGTGCTCTGCAATGGTTTTTTTTATGCCTTCAATCTTTTTTTTGAGCTTTTTGGCCTTTTCAAAGTAGTCAGAAGCGTTTTCCTGCAATGACTTTCTTATGTCAAGCTCTATCTCCATAAAATATAGAAGGTGTTTTTGGTTTAAATTGTTTTTTGTTCAGCAGTTTTCCAAAGTAAAAATGGTTATTGCCTGGGCAAGGCATTTTTCTTCCTGGTTTTTCTTCAGGATTTTTGGTATAAACTCCAGTTTCAGGCTGGAGGGCTTGCTGTAAGGATATGTTTTGGATACTGTTTCAGAAGCTTTTATGGCTGAATCAGGCACATTGAACTCTTTTACTCTGTCCTCTCCATGCTCGTCAAGATTAGTTGTCTTTATGGTAAATGAGGATACATCTGTCTTTCCCTTGTTCACAATTGTAAATGACAGCTCTGAAGTGTCCTGAAGATAGCATACACTCCCAGGAGCATCGTCCAGCTCCACCTGGATGCTTTTGCAGTCTCCGTAGTCATCCACAATATTCTTCCCAAAGTTCATGATCATCACTCCCAGCGCAACTGTAAACGCTATGAGGAGAAGTGTTGCTATAAGCGGCGAGATGGCTTTCTTGTTGACCATACAAAAATAGGGGAAAATCTTGTTTATAAAGGTTTCGGCAGGTCAGCACCAGTGGCTAAGCGCTTCCTCTTCAACAAAGTGAAGCTTTCCAGGCACAACCAAACAGTGCAGTGGCTCTCCAAAATTCTCATTCAGAAGGTCAAATGCTTTTCCATACTTTATCTTGAAGCTACCACCTATTCTTGCACAGCCCAATATCATTGTGTCGTTGGAAAAAACGTTTTCTTTTCTCCTGGCTTCTATCTCCAAAAGTATACTTGCTGCCTGGTTTACATTCATGAACTTGTCGAGTTCTGGCTTCAGATCAAGAAGTATTAAGGTATGCAGCCCTTTTTCCTTGTTAGACTTTATTGCATCATATGCAGTTTCAGGATTAAAATTTGGCTGAGGAAAAGGAATGCTTGTGGTTTTTCCAAAGTTGTAGAGCATCAGCCCTGTAATGCCAATTGCATTTATTATTGAAGCATTGTTAACCAGAGTTACAGGAATATTCTGTTTTTTTGCCCTCATATAAATATCATAGTGGGTTGTTGCTCCAAAAAGATCTCCAATTATCAGGAGAGAGACAGTCTTCGTCTTTGCATTTTCTATAATCTCCTCCTTCTGCTCGACCATTTCCCTGTCTGCAGGAATTATTTTTTTGCCGTAAAGCTTTTCAAGATTTTTTATAGAAACATTCAGCCTGCTGGTGTAGTTTTCCAGATAAACAAAGTCTGACTTTTTTACCAGTTCTAATCCTTTGAGTGTTATGTCTTTCTCATCATTCAATCCTATACCTATAATGTAAAGAGCCATTTTTTCTGGAAAACAGGAATTGTTTAAAAAAGTGCTGAAAAAACACAAACAACAACAGCAACCGTTATAAATCATAAATATATTCTGCAGGCAGGGGGATAAATGGCATCTGTTGAAGAAATAGTGAAACATCTGGAAAAAGCTCCAAGACTGGTTCCTGGGTTCAATTGGGCTGAAAGGTTTGCATCCATACCCACAGAGTTTATAATACAAAATATTTTCCAAAGCTACAAGAATTATAGGGCGCACAGCAAAAGCTCTATTGATGACCTTGCAAGATCAATAAAAGAAAGAGGCCTTCTGGAGCCGCTATTATTAGTTTTTAACGAGAATGAAAAAAAGTGGTATTTCCTGGATGGAGAAGGAAGGTTCTGGGCATGCATGAAGCTGGGCGCAAAAGAAGTGCCTGTAATCATAAGGTATAATGTTAACCAGGCTGACAGGCTTGGCATGCAGATTGCGGCCAACTCCACAAAATCAAAGATAGACGCAGAGGATCTATCCATTTTCTCCAAAAGGCTGTACCAGGCGTTGCTTATTTATGATCCTGAATCAGGAAAGAGCCTGGAATCTGTTCTGAAAAACGGAAAAGACCTGAAAAATATTACCTTAGAAGAATTCTCAACAATAATTGGCAGGCATGCTTCCAGCGTAAGAAGGTATCTTATATTTGCAAACATGGATGGAAAGGTTGTTGACTATGTTTTAAAGCACAGGGATGAAACCCTTTTTTCCAGAGCAGTCAAAATTGGGGAAAAAATCAAAGATCATGAAGACCAAAGAGATTTTTTCTTTAATGTTCTTAAGTATATTGAAAACAATCAGAACAGAAGAATTGACCAGCATGAGTTCAATGAAAAGCTAAACAGAAGGGCTGAAGACCTGAGAAAAAAAGGCTTTGACATGGAGACGCAGAACGGCATAATAAGGGTTGGTGACAAAAAAATAAGGATGCTTTTTGAGAAAATTAATACTGCCAGGAATTATGTTAGCGCATTCCTCAACTTGATTAATTATTTTCCTGAAATAAAGTCTCAGCTTCTAAATTATGATTTTGAAAAAGTAAACACGCTTGGATTTACAAAAAAGGACAATTTCAGTCCCTATGGGCACAGTGTTTCTGTATATATTGATTATCTTACAGGGATTTACTGCTGTGAAATAGCAAGCATGCTTGAAAAGACAAAAGAAAAGCTTGAGCAGATCATCAAAAAAGAAAATGCTCCAAGCCTTAAGGATAAAATCCTGAAAAGATCTGCAGAGCAAAACAAAAAAGGAATGTCAGGAGGCGGAAAAATAATGGCGATTGGAAGTTCTGTCAAATATATTCCTGTTGAAAATATAGAGCTCAACCCTGATCAGCCAAGATCATATTACAAGCCGGAAAGCATTGAGCGGCTTGTTAGTGATATA
This sequence comes from Nanobdellota archaeon, assembly GCA_041305085.1. Classification (GTDB taxonomy): domain Archaea; phylum Nanobdellota; class Nanobdellia; order Woesearchaeales; family UBA9642; genus SURF-58. The sequence goes on from JBFYMA010000001.1 coordinate 3,495, forward strand.
AAAAAATACGGCCAGGTAAAGCCAGGGCTTGGGAGAGAAACTGGAGAAAACAGATACCAGTTAATATTTGGCCAGAGCAGGTACCAGGCAGTTGTGCGCGCAGGAAAGCCATTTTATAAGATGTTTGTCAACAACAATCTTACTGATGTTGAAATTGCAATACTCCAGTGCATGGAAGACCTTTCTGAAGAGGACAAGCCTCCTGAAAGAGCACGAGTCATTTTCCAGTATTACCAGCTTGTGCAGCAGCAAAAAAATGCTATAGGCAAAGAATACTCTGCTGAGGATTTTGCGCGGGATTATTCCCATCTGGCATCCAGAGAAACCATCACCAATGCTTTGGCATTCATGGGCTCTGATGAGATAATACAAAGCCTTGCTTATGCAAAGCTTATAGGCTATGATGCTGCAATCAAACTTAACAAGCTCAAGCCAAAAGAAAGGATTGACATAATTTATTCTGTTATGTGCTCTGACCTTTCAAGCAAAGAAATCGAAAATAGGATAATGGACACTGTCAACATGCGAAACCAGCAAAACATGTTTTCCAATTCAGGAATACACATTCCCCAGAGCTTTGCAAAAATATTTAAACAGTTGGAAATAAAGACAAGGTCTGCGTTTGAGTCATTGTTTGAATCTTCAGGAGACAGCCTGAGCATTGAAGACCTTGGAAAAGTCCAGAAAAGAGTAAGGGAAAACGCAAATCTTAACTACCTGTTCCAAAACCTTTACAAAAGCATTGAAAAGCTTGAGTATATTTTAGAAAACGGAAAACCATTTTAGGTTTAAGTTTTAGCCAATGATTTTCACCATGTAAGCGCCCTGCTTTTCATAGCCGAGCTTTCTATAATACCCCCTTACGCCAATTCCGGAGATAACAACCATTTTTTGCTTTTTTTCTTTTCTGGCAATATCTTCTGCCTTTTGCATCAGCATGCTTCCAAAGCCTTTGTGCTGTGCGTGCTTTGAAGGCTTTTTTCCAACACTGACTGCAGTGCCGTAAACGTGCAGCTCCCTTATCAGTGCAGTTTTTTCTGTAATCTCTTTTCTGAGCTGCTGGAATGGAATCCTAAGCCTTACGAATCCCAGAAGCCTGTCGTTTGCATCATTAAGGCTTATAAAATATTCTTTGCCTTTGCTGGCCTTGTATTTTATTATTTCAAACTCCACAGGCTCTTTTATTTTTGCGTTTTTTATCTCCCTGCACCTTATGCAGCTGCACACGATGTTTTTTTTCTTTGTGTAATTCTCTATGTATTGCCTCAGGTTGTTCCTGTCAACCCCTTTTCCCAGAACAGAAGGAATATCCCTCTGAAGCCGCATAATCCTGCAGTATCTTGGAACAATTTTTTTGAATTCAGCTATTATCTCTATAGACTGCTCGGTTGTCAGTGGAATGAATTTTTTGTTTTTATAATCCTCAAAAAGCTTTGTTCCTGGAAAGACCATTGTTGGATAAACCTTCACCATGTCCGGCCTGAAAGACTGGTCTAAAAACATCTTTTTTAACCCTTGTATATCTTTTTGCTTTGCCACTCCCGGAAGCCCTGGCATGAGGTGGAAGTTTAGCTTGAATCCAAGGTCTTTTAATTCCCGCACTGCCTGTATGCTGTCAGTTATACTGTGACCCCTATTTATTTTTTTCAGGACTTTGTCATAAGGAGTCTGTATTCCCAGCTCTATCCTTGTAGTGCCATATTCCAAAAGCTCGTTTCCAATATCTTTTTTTCCCCAGTCAGGCTTTGTCTCTATAGTGAGGCCTATACATTTTATTACTGATGACTCATTTTTTTCCTGCTCTTTTTCAAGGCTGAAAACATTTTTCTTCTTCAGCTCAAGAATTTTCTTATTGACCCTTTTTGTCCTTTCGCTGTCCTCGATATTTCCTGGAAGCTCAAAAAACTCTTTGAATTTTATAACATCAAGCTCTGGGCCGTTTTTTGTGGTTTTGTAAAACTCTTTTGAAAAATCATTCATTGACTTGAAGCAATAATATATGAACTCATCCCTGTATTTTTTGTAAAAAGAAGGAAACGTGCCGCCCATTATTATAAGCTCTACTTTTTCAGGGCTTTGGCCTATTACTATATACTGCTCCAGCCTGTTGAAAATCTGAAGATATGGGTCATAGTTGTTCCTTATTGCCCTCATTGTTGCGGGCTCCCTGCCGGTATAGCTCTGGGGAACAGTTCCGAAAGGGCTGTTTACTCCCCCAGGGCAATAGATGCACTTTCCATGAGGGCAGGAAAAAGGCTTCGCCATTATTGCGATTACAGCAACCCCGCTTATTGTCCTGGTTGGCTTTGTCACAAGAAAATTTTTGTACTTTTTTATCTCGCTATTGGAAAGGTTTGTAAGGATTTTTATATTTGTAAGGATTCCTTTAAACTTGTGCTTTTTGGCAGTATTCTTTTTTATTACATTGAGCTTGTGGTCATCCAGATTCTTTGTACTGCTGGCTGTCTTTGCAATTTCCTTTGAAATAATCCTTTCCTTGTTTTGCATTTTTCTGGGAAGAAGGGGTTGTTTTAAAAATGTTGTTGAGTATTACTGCTTTTGACCCTAAATCTTTTTAGAATAAAGCACAAGCTTTCCTGATGGTTTATAGGAATAACGTTTCATGACTTTGTGCATTGTCTGGTTCCAGTGGTATACCGAGCATAGGACAGATTTATGGTTTCTGCTCTTTGAAACCTGCTCAAGCTCTTTCATAAGCATCCCCCCCACACCATTATTCCTGCTATCAGGGGAAACTATTATGTTTACAAGGAATGTGTATTGCTCCTTGTCCAGCAGGTCTGCATTCAGCGCTCCAATAATTCTGCTGCTGTTTTCTGCCACCAGCAGAATCTTGTTTTTTGAGACAATGTACTTTGAAAAGTACTCTTTACCAAGCCTCTGGCCAGAATAATCCTTTATCTCCTCAACTCCATCGTACATTTCCTCAAGAAAAGGCACATCGCTCATCTTTCCTGTCCGTATTATTGTTTCTGCCATCTCTACCCCTTTCTGCAAAAAGGTTTTCAAGAATATAAACTTTTGGGTTAACTGTGCTATGTCCTGAATGTCTTTTTTGCCATTCCTGCGAAGCCTTTCACTTCATTTATCGCTACACTCCAGAGAGTTGGCTCCTTCGGAGATGGAGTGTACACTCACTCATTCATTACTAGGCGAGCCCTGCAAAAAGCGAACCTCTGGTGAGATTCGGGACATAGCTAAATGAATAGAAAGGTTTATTAATCACCTCTTGGATTTTAAAGTTATGGCAGAGGTTACTGCAGAGGAGCTTGCAAAAAAGCAGAGGGATATTTCTGTTGCAGAATTCTTTGAAAAGAACAGGCATCTTTTAGGTTTTGACAACCCGAGAAAGGCTTTGCTTACAACAATAAAAGAGGCTGTTGACAACTCTTTAGATGCCTGTGAAGAGGCAAGGATTCTTCCTGAAATCAGCGTAGAGGTTATAGACCTCAACAACAACAAGTTCAGAGTAATTATTGAAGACAACGGCCCTGGCATTGTCAAGAACCAGATTCCGAAAATTTTTGCAAAGCTTCTTTATGGCAGCAAGTTCCACTCTATGAAGCAGCAGAGGGGACAGCAAGGTATTGGCATAAGCGCTGCTGTTCTTTACGGCCAGCTCACAACAGGAAGGCCTGCAAGGATTACGAGCAAAACTTCAAGCAATGGCCACGCGCATTATTACGAGCTCCACATAAACACCCAGAAAAATAATCCTGAAATAATAAAGGAGGAGCAGAAAGAGTGGCCTTCAAAGCAGCACGGAACAAAGATAGAGATAGACCTTGAGGCCAGCTATCTGAAGGGCAACCAGTCTGTGGATGAATACCTGAAAGAGACTGCAATTGTTAACCCTCATCTTCAGCTGATATATATGAATCCAAAGGCTGAGCAGGTAATTTTTCCAAGAGCCATAGACCAGCTTCCAAGAGAGCCGAAAGAAGTAAAGCCCCACCCATATGGATTGGAATTGGGAATACTGCAAAAAATGCTTAAAGCTTCAGAGTCAAGAACACTTCAGAGCTTTCTCACAAATGAACTGTCAAGAGTTGGGGCAGGCACTGCAAAAGAAATCTGCGAGAACGCACTCATAGACCCAAAGACAAAGCCCCAAAAGATTTCTATGCAGGACTCTGAAAAGCTCATAGCAGCCATAAGAAAGACAAAAATCATGAATCCGCCAACAGACTGCATAGTTCCCATAGGCCAGGAAGAGCTTGAAAAAGGCATGCGCAAAGAAATAAACGCAGAATACTATATTGCAATTACAAGACCTCCTGCTGTTTACAGGGGCAATCCATTTATTGTGGAGTGCTGCATTGCATATGGCGGGCAGCAGGACAGCGAAGGCCAGGCAAACGTATTAAGATATGCAAACAGGGTTCCATTGCTTTATCAACAAGGAGCCTGTGCAGTTACAAAAAGCATAACATCCACAAATTGGAAGCCCTATGGGCTGCAGCAGAGCAACGGCAGCCTTCCAAGAGGGCCAATAAGCATTGCTGTGCACATGGCATCTGTGTGGGTGCCTTTTACCTCTGAAAGCAAGGAAGCAATAGCTCATTATCCTGAAATAATCAAGGAGATAAAGCTGGCGCTTCAGGAGGCAGGAAGAAAGTTGCAAAGCTATGTTATGAAAAAAAGACGTGTAGGGGATGAGCTCAAGAAAAGGAGCTATATTGAGAAATATATTCCCATAGTTGCAGAGGCGCTGAACGAGCTCCTGAGCCTGAAAGAACTGGAAATACATACAACTGAAAAAAATCTTAAGGTAATACTTGAAAAGCACAGAGGAAAAGTTGAGGATTTATCATTTGACGCATCAAAAAATGTTGACTACGATGAGGAGCTGGCAAGCATAGGCTCGAAGAAAAAGGATGAAGATGCTTACTTTGAGGAAGACTATCAGGATGAGCCAGAAGAAAAAGAAGAGTCTGCGCAAAAAGCAAAAAAAGAAAAAAGTCCAGAAAAAGCGCCAAAAAAATTAAAGCAATCAAAGACTGCAAAAAAAGAGACCCAGCAAAAGCTTGGATAAAATGAAGCCAGACCAAAAAATAAAAGAGATAGCACAGTCAATCTATCAGAAAATACAGCAGAAAAGGCAGCCCCAGATAAAAAGCCCTTTGCGAAGCCTTAGCAATGTGAGCTACAATGAAAAAATAGGCTATTTTGAGCTGCAGGATAAGTTCAAGCAAAGAACGCTTACAGCCTCAAGCATAAAAACATTTGCCCAGACACTTAAAATGATGGCGCTCTCAAAAGAGCTTGTAAAGAAAAATGATATAGCAACAAAAAGGGAGGCATATTATATAAGCAAGAACTGGGGCGATGCAAGATTTGTTGAGCAGCCAGAGTCAGACACCATAATGGATGATATAGAGGCAATGCTGATGGTGAACAGGGAGCAGATAGGGTTTTTGCCAGAGGAAAAAGGCGGAGACATTGCAGGAAAGCTCACTGTGATAGACAAAGACCCTGAAACAAAAAAAGAGGTCAGGATTGACTGCACAAAATTTGGAAGCGGATCCTACAGTGTGCCTACAAATGTTGAAGAGCTGGAATTTGAAACAAATGCAGAGTTTGTGCTTGCCATAGAGACAGCAGGAATGTTTGAGAGGCTGAACAGGCATAAGTTCTGGCAAAAATCAAATTGCATACTTGTAAGTATGGGTGGGGTGCCAACCAGGGCATGCAGGAGATTTATAAGAAGGCTGAGCGACAGCCAGAAAATACCTGTCTATGCATTTACAGACGGCGACCCTTATGGAATAGGCTCTATTTACAGGACGTTAAAGGTTGGCTCTGGAAACGCAGCTCACATAAACGAGTACTTCTGTGTTCCAAAAGCTAAGTTTTTGGGAATAACACCCCAAGACATAATGGATTACAAGCTTCCAACCCATCCATTGAAGGATGTTGACATAAAGAAAATAAAAGACCTGCTGAGCAATGACCCATTTATCAAGCACCATAAGGAGTGGCAAAATGCATTGAAAATGCTTCATTCCATGAAGGCAAGGGCAGAGCAGCAGGCACTGGCTGCATGGGGGCTGAACTATGTTATAGATACATATCTCCCTGAAAAGCTTGCCAATCCGGAAAAGTTTTTGCCATGATTCTGCTGTAAGTTCTCAGTAACCTTTAAAAAAGGCTAAGAAGTCCTTCCCCTATGGGCAGTGAAAAAAAGCTTAATCTCCAGGTACAGCTGATAATAGTATTAATTACAGTACTTTTGGTTTCAATCATGGTCAGTGCATATTTTCTTGAGAAATCAAAAAGCCCGACTGCAAACGCAGTAAGCCTGGGCTTTAAAAAAGCTGAAAAAACTCCTGATAAAAGCCTTGAGAAAACTAAACCCGCAGAACAGCCAACCAAAACTTCAGATAGTGCCAAAGCAGATGACAAAACAAATCAGGAAGATATTTTAGCCAATTCAGACAATGAAAAGGATTATTCTGGAAGCAGCTCATCCAGTTCAGGAGGAGGGTCTTCCAGTTCTTCAAGCTCTTCTTCCAGCTCTTCAGGCTCAAGCAGCTCTTCCAGCTCAGGCTCTGGAGGGGGCTCTCAGCCAGAAACACCCGCAGACCAGCCAGTTTCCTACAAAACAGTCACAAGGCTCATAGAGCAGGACAACAATTTGTGCAACGTAACCCTTGACATCAACACCTCTGCCCAGTTCAGCGTACTTGCCATAGAAGAAACAATTCCTCAAGGCTCCTCAGTAATAAGCATGTCCTCTGGAAACACAGGGACTGAAGACAAAATAAAATGGGTTTTTCTGCAAAAGCCAGGCCAGGATATAAATTATGTTGTAACCTGCAGCCAGGATTCTGTTTTTGGCGGAAGGTTTGCAACAGATGCAAATCCTATCCAAAACACTGGTGGATATCAAAAAATATAAAAACAGCAAAATACACATTTACTGGATGCCTGAAAAAACTACTGCAAAACAGACAAAACCATTGAAAAAAGTGCAGATGAAGGAAAATAATCCTGAAAATATTGCGATGCCAGAGCAAAAGCCAAAGATGACTGAAGGATTCATAATTCTGCTCATATATTTTGGAATTTCAATAATATCTGCATTAATAGCACTGATAACAGGGCAGGCAGCTCAAAAAGGAATGTTTTTCGGTTTTTTATATAGCGAAACAGCAGGACTGCTTATGAGCATAATAACAATAGTCATTCTGTTGGTATTGGGATACGGCATAATAAAGAGAATAAGCTGGACCAGAGACCTGGGCATTATATATTATGGAATAATGATTCTTCACTCGATTGCTTCGATAATTGTGTATTTTCTTGACAAGCAGTATGTGATAAACTTCCTTATTTCAACTATTCCTGCATCAAGCATTCCTGAAGGAGTTAGCCTGCAGTCCCAGGCAGGAATGATAGGATTATGGTTTGTAATAGGAACAATAATAGGGCTGTTGATATTCGCGATAATAGAGCTGTTTTACTTCAGGAAAAATAAATACTTCACAGAGTGAGCAGACTTCTCAAAAACATTTATATACTAATCCTTTCTAGGTATTGCTATGGGTGTTGCTTCAGAGCTTAAAGGGCTGAGAAGAGGAGGAAAAGATCCTCGGGATATTTTGGCTGCTGCTTTTGAGGTTGAGAATGAGCAGACATTCCACCTCAAGGAATTATACAAGTATATTCATGACTTTTTGTGGAAGGATGAAAGCTTTGTAAGCTATTGGGGTGATGACAAGCCAGAAATACTTTACTTTGAAAAGCAGAATGCTACAGGAGTGAGGGAGCACCATATCTGGTGGAGGCTTTACAAATACCCTGACAACAACAGGTATATTAGGTACTTTTTGAAAATAGACTTCCAGACCCTTGCAATGGGAAAAAAAGAGATAATAAAAAACGGCCAGAAGTTCAAGATGGACTCTGGAGACATAATAATAAGGATACAGGCCTACCTTCAGCTTGATTATAAGGAGGAATGGAAGGACAACTGGCTCTTGAAGAACTTTGACGAGCTGTTCAGGAGAAAGATTTACAAGCAGAAAATACAATACCATAAGGATGAGCTTTACAAGAAAGCGTATGAAATACAGAACAAGATAAAACAGTTCCTGCAGTTGGCAATGCCAGGAAAGATGGAAACTCCTTACCAGCCGCCAAAAGGGCTGAGGGATTAATTGATACAAAAAAAAGAGGTGTGCAATTGTTTGACATAATAGCGATGGGAAGCGCAACAGTTGATGTGTTTGCAAAGACAGAGTCAGAGCTCATAAAATTCAAGACAATACACGGCGAGGATGATTTTATAGCTTATCCTTCTGGAAGCAAAATACTTATTACAGACCTGCAGTTCATGATTGGAGGAGGGGGCACAAATACTGCAGCAAGCTTTGCAAGGCTGGGCTTCAAAACAGGGTACATAGGAAAACTTGGAAGAGACCAAAACGGAAAAAAAATTCTTGACTTTCTCAAAAAAGAGAAAATTTCATATCTTGGAAGCTTCGGGAAAGAGACAAGCTATTCAATAATTCTTGACTCTATAGAGGATGACAGGACAATACTGACTTACAAGGGCTCTATAAACACTCTTGCAAAAAAAGAGCTAAAGTTCTCACGCTTCAAGACAAAATGGTTTTATATATCAAGCATGCTTGGGCAGAGCTTTGAGACTGCAAAAGAAATAGTAAAGTATGCAAAAAAAAACAGGATAAAGGTTGCATTCAACCCAAGCAGCTACCAGGCAAAGATGGGAAAAGAAGCATTGTCGGAGATGCTTGAAAGCCTCGAGGTTCTTGTGCTCAACAAAGAAGAAGCCAAATTATTAGTTGGGCCTGTGCCAAATGATTATCTCCTCAAAAAGCTATACCAGTTCGGCCCACAAATAATTGTCATAACAGACGGCAAAAAAGGAGCATATGTGTATGATGGTGATTTTTTCTATCACGCAAACCCTACTCCCAGACTGAAAGTACTGGAAACAACAGGAGCAGGTGATGCGTTTGCAAGCAGCTTTGTAGCTGGGTTGATAATGGGAAAAAAAATTGAGGACTGCGTGAAAATGGGAATGATAAATTCTGAATCAGTCATAACAAACTATGGAGCTAAAAATATTTTGTTGTCGAGAAAAAAAATGCAGGAGCTTCTCAGGAGGGACAGAAGAAATGTTTTTAAGCACAGGATATAATCTGTTCAAGCTATTCTGTTTCTAACCCTAAGCGACAAGCTCTGCCTTGTTGCTCATAAGAACTATGAAGAAGTAAAGAGGAGCGACTATTACTGTAAGTATGGCTCCTAGCCCTAAAAACAGGTTTTGAAGCCCAAGGTACTGGGCGGCAAAGGCTCCAATAGGAATAAGTATTATGAAAGGTAATACGCTGATAAGGCTCAGCGATGAAAAGTATATCTTCCTGTCTTCTTCGCTCAAAAGCTTAAGCGCCATAAGGCCATGTGCAACGCCTATTATTGCAGATCCTATTGTTGCAAGAGCGATCCCTGCTCCTATAGCCAGAATGTTTGGATTAAAAGCAAGCACAAGATACAGGAGAGCTATTAAAAGCGTGCCAAAGACGAGCATGGGTGCTTCGCCAATGTGCCTGCTTATGAACTTTGTAATTGCAGGTCCTATAAATGACACTGCAAGCGCAATCACAAACACAACAGCAACATTCATAAAACCTCCTAGTGCTGAATCATTGAACCTGTTATAAATAAATATCCCATAATATGATGCGCCCATAACCTGGGCTATGGCAGTAACTGTTGTTGCAAAAAAAAGCAGGAATATCACTTTGCTCTTTGTAAAGACTTTTATGTGCTGCCTGACTGTTTTGTAGTGCTGGCTCAAAAATTTGCCGAAAGCGAAGCGCTTTTTTGGCCGCAGGTCATCCACAAAGCTCATAATATATCCTGAGATTATGAACATTATTGCTGTAGCCATAAAAACAACCACATATCCCAGGACTGGAAACTCGTCTCCAGACAGCACAGCCCTAAAAGATCCGTCTATTGGAAAAAAGTCGAGAATAAATGCGCCCAGCACCATTGCTATTATAGTGATAAAAATCCCTCTGTAGGAAATCCTTTTCAGGAAATTGTTTCTTTTTTCCCTGTGCAGAGAGTCTGAGAAAAATTTTTTGTAGATGTCGCCATGTCCTACTACTCCTATTGCGCCGAGTATGAGCGCCACAACAAACAGAGGCACAGACTGCATCCTGACAGCCATAGCTATAAACATAAAGCTTAGCCCGAATATTATGCCCAGAATTGCAATAAAATTCTTGGATATGTTATTAACTTTGCTGTATTCCTTTAGAAAGCTGGAAACCAGCCCTGAAATAATGCTCTTGAGCCCATTAATAATGCCAATCACAAAAAAAGAAGCTCCGGCAAGGCTGAACAGTATGTTGACTATCTGGGTATTGCCGAAGCCATAGCCAATCCTGTCAACGGCTTCCTTTGTGCTAAAGACTCTGTTGAGCTTTCTGGTCAAAACATCTTTCTCAAATTTTATGTTTTTTGTAACAGAATAAATGGCCCGGTCAACATCCTCCTCTAGAAATCCTTTGCCTATAAGCTTTCTCCTGATATCTTCAAGAGAATAGTTCTGGCTCAGCTCGTGCCTTACATAATCAGCCAAGGATGCAACCATGCAAAATATGGAGAAAAGGTAGTTTTTAAAGTTATTGATTAGAACGGCTCTGTTCGGAGAGTCTTTTTTGCCATTCCTGCGAAGCCTATCATGCAGTAGGACTCAATAGGCAAAGGGGGTTGGCCCTTCGGGGATGGTCTTGCTGCTCCGCAATATAATGTTAGGCGGTGTGCCGAACGAAGTGAGCGCCACTAGGGAGGGCAACTTCCCGCAAGCTCTGCAAAAGGCGACCAAAGGGAGATTTAGGACAGAGCCGATTGGAACGGCCTAGCAGGATGTTTTTTTGAAGATACATTTTTTAGCAACCTTTTTAAATAAAAAAATTCACCTCTATTCAGCATGGGCTCTTTCAAAATCTTGCTCTTAATTATTGCAACTCTGCTAATTTTGGAAATTGCAGGTGCTGAAGAGTTTTCATCACTTGATATAAGTCCTCCTGAACTTCCAGGGTCAGCAGAAAGTTTGGACAAATTTGAGGTTACTTTTTTTTTAGAGGACCAGAATATGCAGAATCTCTCAAACCTCCACATAAACATTGAACTAACTTCTGCCAACTATTCAAGAAAAAACTTATACTTTGCAAACCAAAATTTTCTGGTAATATATATTCCCAGAGGAAGCTATGAAATTGTAATAAAAGCTGATTCTCTGGAGACCTCTGGCGGAGACTTTTATTACAAAGGAGAACTTGAAGCGGACAATGACCAAGAGCAAACAATAAGCTTTTGGCCTGCAGGAAGCCTGAGAGGGGTAGTATATATTGATGGGGCTATAGCCCAAAATGCTCTGCTGAAATTTGTCTGCGGAAAACAATATGGAGAGCTTGGTGAGCAGGAAACAGACCAGTTTGGAAGCTTTTCAAACGACTATCTTCCTGTGGGCAGTTGCAAGATCTACGCAAGGTTGGGTAACAGGATAGGGTTTTCAGATGCAACAATACAAAAAGGAGAGATAAGCAATATAGAACTAGTTCTTGATAAGAATGCAGGGAGCAGTAACATAATTATATTTATTGTTTTGGCTGCTGCTGTGCTGGCTGTTGCAGGAGCTTTTTTCTTTAGGCAGAAGCTAGCCAAAAAACATCCTGCAAAAAATAGGAGGGCTGAGGATCTGCTGAAAACTTTCAATGAAAATGAAAAAGCAGTTGTCGGGCTTTTGATGAAGCAGGGTGAGCTTTACCAGAATAAAATTGTTCATGAGACAGGCATACCAAAAACTTCCCTTATGAGGGTTTTTATGTCGCTTGAGCAAAAAAAAGCTATAGAAGTAATAAAAATTGGAAAAACAAAAAAAATAAACTTGTCAAAATGGTTCTTAAACAAGGAAAAAGGTTAAAAAAAGATTTTTTTCAGAATTTGGGCTTATTTAATGTCTTTTTATGAGTTTTTATGGTATTTGGACCTTTTTTTAACCATCAAAGACCTCCCAACAATTAAATAAGAAAACTTCTTTTCTATAAATTGCAAACAAAAAAATGAGACCCGAATGCCCGCAGAGAGTATTTTTGCGGGCTGATGTTTGCAAAAATAATAAACAAAAAAACTAACTAATAAAAAATAAAAATAAGGTGGCAAAATGAATAAAACAAAAATACTGGACAAAATTGTCATAAGCATATTCTTAATATTTGTCCTGAGCATTGGAGCTATGAGTGTTGTAGCTGAATCCTCAAGCAGTTCAAGCTCAGGCGGAGGATCTACAACGCCAAGTGAGTCTGAAGGAGACGGCCAGGGAGGAAGCTCCTCAAGCTCAAGCAGCGGAGGGCTTTTAGCGCAGGGACAGTATCCAAGCGATAAAACATTTCATTCAGGAGATACAATTCCTTATTTTCTAGAGCCAGTAACAGTGGTAGCGTTCACAGAAGACTTTGTTGAAGTGAGCGTTTCAGGAACCAATAAGGCGCTTGCAAAAGGCGAAACAATGAGAATAAACAATGTTTATGTATATGTAAAACAGATAAACTACCCAGATACTGTTGTTTTAACACTTTCACTTCCGGATGATGTCATAAAAAAGCCTGACTTTACTGCATCCATTGCTGTAAGCAATGCATATCCAAAAATAGGTGAAACAGTGAAGATTCAGCTGACATTCAAAAACCAGGGAACATATCTTGGGCATCCAACAATAACCCAGAATGTGCCTGGCACAGATGTTAGCCAGCTCATAGAATCCGGAGACTATCTTCCAGCCCTCCCGGGAGAAACATTTACAAGAACGTTCTATAAAAAGTTTGATCAGCCAGGGCCTTATATGATAACTTCAAAAATTGATGTTGATAATAGCATTGATGAACTTGATGAGTCAAACAATGAGGCTTCCTATTTGATAATTGCCCAGCCAAACGCCCAAAAGCCAGACCTTGGAATTAATCAAGTAAATGCACCGTCCAATATTCAAAGTGGGAATTCTGGATATTTTTCCATAGAGCTCAAAAACTATGGCCAATCAGCATCAGGAGTGTTTGAAGTTGATTTCTACTTTGACAATATATTTTACAAGAGGGAAACAATACAATCATTGTCAAGCCAGGGATCTTACTGGTACAGCCTTCCATACACATTTTTGCAAGGGGGCCATAATCTCAAAGTTGCTGTTGACCCAAACAACCAAATAAGCGAAACAAGCGAAACAAACAACAATTTTTATTATTACTTTTATGTCCCTCCGCTGCAGAACCAGCAGCCAGACTTTATGCCGTCATTTATACAGGTCAGCCCAAACAACCCAAAACAGGGAGATGAGGCAACAATAAAATACAAGTTCCAGAACGATGGAGAAAAAGGAGCGCAGTTTTTTTACAGCATTGCTCTGCAAGGCCCAACCTCTAACAAATATACTGCAAGCATTTCAGAATCCCAAAGCCTTGTATCAACAAACCTCTATCTTGGTCCCGGAGAAACATACAGCTCATCAATTACAACAAAGCTTCCTAGTGAAGGATACTACACAATTACTGCAAAGGCAGACCCCTACAACCAGGTAGAGGAAAAGAATGAGGATAACAACCAGCTTACCAACACATTCTATGTAAGCCCTGCTGTAAGCACAGACCTTTCGGTCTATCTTGACGGCAAATTCTATATGGCCGAGGGGCAGACAGCAAAAGTTGTTGACTTCAAAAACATGAAAATAGAGATGCTGGATATTAACTCAAACAGCGTTGAAATACTTGTGTCAAACCTTCCCTCAACAACAAACAAAATAATCCTGCACAGGGATCACAAAAACTGTGCAGATGACAGCTATGTAACAACAGCGCCAAATGGCGGCAAAGACCAGGTTTTTGAGGTTGGAGAAGGCACAAACTACTGGAACTACAAGTGCCAGAACAGAAAGCAGGAGCAGTGCTATGATGACGGATCTTTTGACGTCTACTATGATGAATGGTGCGAATACCCTGAGACAGTTGACTCTGAGAAGCTCACAATATACAAAGGCAGCTATGCAACAGCAAACGGGGTGAACTTTAACCTGCTTGATATAAGCAATGGAAATGCCCTGATGCTGGTTTCCAAAAAAGCATATGATGCCAAAGTAAATATTGGGATAACACCTAGAACAGATGTTGTCTCAAGCGGAGATACTGCAAACTACAAGCTGATAATAACGGACAGGCATACAGACAGCCAGATGCACTATTATAACATAAAGACTTTCGGCCTTCCTTTCAGGACAGACCTGCCTGCAAGCGTAGGAGTGAGAGCAGGAAACCAGCAAATAATTAATTTTCAGGTGTTCACAAGCCAGCTTGTACAAATAACAGGATTAAAAGAAATATCCACTGGCAGTTCTACATCAGATAGCCTGGTGTTTTCAACAGAAGAAGAAGCCCAGGAATACTGCCTCAACAATGCAGAGTCTGAAGGAGACTACAATTCATGTGCATCCAGTGTTTCTGCAAAGAGCAGCGCTGTAAAAATAGAGACAGGATCAGATTACCTGAAGAAGTATAATTTTGCAATAAGGGTTTACAGCGATGTTTCAGATGTGGCATTCGCATCACTGCATATACAAAACAATGAAGTAATACCTCCTGAATTTCCAAACGAGCAGATAAGCATAAAGCTTGAAAAAGGATGGAATCTTGTGAGTGCAGATGGCAATAAAATTATAAGCTTTAAGGACAATAGCTGTAGCCAAAAGCTTGTGGCATTTGTGTACCTTGATGACCAGCAAAGGTATGTGAGCATCACAAAGGCAAAAGATATATTAGGAGATGGCCTGACAGACTATCTTTCAAAGCACTCATTCTGGGTTTATGCCTACAACGACTGCAAGCTTGTGGTGGAGATAGAAAAATATATTAACTACAACGACCTGGCATTGAGAAGCGGGTGGAATATGCTTCCAATAACACAGGATATGATAGGCCAGAGCCTGGAAAGCATGGGAGGAAACTGCAACCTTCAGAAAATTTACACCTGGGACCCTGATGAGCAGTCATGGAATGCTATTTCAGAAGAATACATATTCCAGTCAGAAGATGTCCATAGGGGAATAATTGTAAAAGCAGAAGGATATTGCCAGCTGGGAAATACAATAATAAGCAACCCTCCTGAATTCCCGGCACAATGAGGTACTGAAAAATGAAAAAAGCATTTTTTGTTTTTATTATTCTGGTTTTAGCAGTCTTTTTTATCTCTTCCTGCACCTACGACAGGATCATTGTGCCTCAGCCAAAAAAAGCAGAAGTAATATATGAACAGCAAATGCCCGACAGCCCGCAGAGCCAGGACCAGATAAATTTCAAAAAGTATTATGAGGATGAAAGACAAGACAGAAGTGACGAAAATGATGATGATAACAGCGAGGACTCAAATAATGATGACGGCGTTGATGACATATTTGCAGATACTGATGTGAATCCTCCAACAATGCCTAGCTGATTATCTTTTTCAATATTTTTTCTTTTTCAGCTTTGAAGAATTTCCTGAAAAACCTGCACACATTCTCTACATCCCTTTCAAGAAGCTCTTTTGCCATGGAACTCTCAAGAGTTAAGGACTGTGAAAAGTCGATAAAAACAGGCTCCTCCCTGTGGTTTAATATGTTGAATGCTGAAAGGTCGCCGTGGACAATCCCTTTTTTGTAGAGCTTTTTGATGTTTGCTATTATCTGCAGAAAAAACTTTTTCTTGTTTTTAGGAATGCTGTCTTTAAGCATAGGGGCTGCATGGTCTCCTGAGCCTATGAAGCTGAGAAGTATTATGTTATCCTTAAAAGCTAGGGGTGTAGGAACTGTTATTGCTTCCCTGGCAAGCAAAAGGTTTCTGTACTCCCTTTGCGTCCAGGCAAAAACAATCTCCCTTTTTCTTTTTTTTATGCTTGGATACCTTGAGTCAGATGATATATAGCTGTACATCTTGTTGAAGTTGCAATTTTCCAGCCTGTAAATCTTTGCAACAATCCTTTCGCCTTCTTTGGTTTTTGCAGTGAATATGTTTGCCTCTTTACCGATGCTTATGGGGCTCTCGAGCTCTTCAAAGTGCCCCTGTGAAGATAATCTGAAGAGATTTCTGAGGCTGAACTCTGAAAAGACATTTTTGTAAACTTTCCACTCTTCCTTATACTTCATAGCTGTTGATAAAAGAGGTTGGTTTATAAATGTGGTGAAAAAATAATTAAAAAAAAGAAAAAGTTTGGTTTAGCTCCCTCCTGAGCTGCTGCTTGAGCTTGAGGAGCTTCCTCCACCTGATGAGCTGCTTGAACTTCCAGGAGTGTATTCTCGTAGAGAAAACTCGCTCTCAAACCTTTCAAAAGGCATGCTCAGCTTTACTTTGTCATTATCTGCATTGCTCCTAGGATCAAGAATTACTGTTCCATACTTGGTTCTTAAGCTGTTTTGGGTCATAATGCTCGTTGTATCCCACCATAAATCTCCGTATTCAGCCATTCCCTGAGTTTGTCCGAGGCCTTTAAACATAAAACTTGTGCTGTCTATGCCCAGCTCTATTGTGATGTCATCATTTTCTGCAACAGAGTTCACAATAATATAGACTTTGGAATTGTTTGTCTCATTGCCAAGACCCCAGATGTGAAGTTTTTGCACAGGAGTTACTATTTTGCCGTCAATATTTGATGTGCTTCCGGCAAGCCTTATGGTTCCTGTTTCAGGGTCTTTGTAATAGTAGTAAAGATTTTGGCTGTTTTTGTACAGATATATTGTGTCTGTGTGGATTGATATGGTAAGGTTTGTTATGTTGATGTGTTTATTGCTAATAAGCAAGTTATCCTCATCAGTCTTTATGGTAAATACAGGAACACTGCCCAATCCTGGCGTTACACTGCTCAGGTCAGCAGAAGGGTCGAATTCTATTGCCAGACCCAAATAATCCACGCTTGCAGGGCTTACGCTTTCATAGTTCAACACCAGCCAGTCGTTTGGGAATGTGTAGCTTTCTCCAGGCGTTGCAGGATTGCTACTGCCTGATGTTTTATCGAAATCGTTCACAGCACATATTCTTGGATTCTGAGTTGTCAAGTCTGCAAGGCTCCAGACCCAGTCAGGATCATCTTGATTCTCTCCAAGAAATGCGTCCCTATCAAAAAATGTGTTGGTTGTTCCTAAGAAAAGTATTGCTGCATCCATATCTATGCCGTCATCGTTGAATACTGTTATAACTTTAACTGTTAAATAGCCAAATTCGTACGAATCACCCTGATTGATAGTTTTAGCAACACCATCGACAATGACTACAGCAGCATCGTTTGAGCACCTATCCAATGTTACTGTATAATTTGTACCATTGTGGCTTGTGTAGATTGTGCTGAATCCGGCATCTAAGTATACTTGTTTGCCTGTCTGCAGCTTAATCCCTGTATCTCCAATAATTGATAAAATATTCATTGTTTGCCCTAGAAAAAATATTTGCAAGGGATTGTTGTTGCTTGCCTGGCTCAAATCTACTCCGTTCAGAAAGCTATAGCAGTACTTTAATGAATCTTTTCCTGCTTCAAGAGGAACATCTGTTCCATAGTCATAATCATGCTCAGACAGGGAACTTACTGGCATTAATGATTCTGAATAAATATCAATATACTCTTTTGTAATGAGAGATTCTCCTCCAAAGTTTATCATCCATTTTCCTAAGTATAAAAGATCATCTGAGTCAATTATTTGGCTGAATCCATGTTCGCTGTTTGCAAGCTCTTCTCCAATATAAGCGTATCCGTAAAATCTTGCTTTGGAAACGCTAAAATATTTTGTTAACTCATCATTTTCTGGATTTGAATCGTCATAGATAACTCCATCATAGTATCCTTTTCCATGCTTGGAAACCTCTGCAATCCAGTCCCCTGCTCCGCTAAACCTAAAACTTTGACTTGGATTGATTGATTTGGTTTCTCCCGGGCCTATGTAGTTTGGATTGTCTGTTGAGGGGTTTTCTGGAAATGCCATTCCTCCTCCACTTCCTCCGCAAGGTACACTGGGATCGTCCAGGCAGTAAGATTCACCCCAACCAAGGATGAATCCACCTATATTTCCTTTGTTTTTTACAACAATTTTGAAATCAACTTTTTGCCCGTTGTAGATTGTTGGAAAAATTATGTCTGTAACCTGCAGGTCAAAAAAAGGCGTTGGCTGCTCCCCGCACACGGGCGCAGGGCCATTTTTGTATTTGTAGTTTATAAGGTAGTTTATGTCTATAATGTCTATTTTGCCATCGTTGTTCACATCTCCGCTTCCCTGGAATGGTGCCGCACCGTTCTTGAATTTATAGTTTATAAGGTACAAAATATCGAGCACATTTACTGCTTCATCGTTGTTTACATCTGCGCACCAATAATAAAGGTCTTTTTCTCCAGAGCTTGTGTCAGCATAGATATTTACTGAGCCGTCATCATAATATGCAATTACCTCGTTTTCATAAACTGCTTTTTTTGCAGGCCCCAACTCCTGCAGAGGATCAATTGGCTCCGCAGTTTTCAGGTCCTTTGTTACAGGAGTTATAGCTTTTCCTGTATTTGCTCCTGAAAATGCAATTATTATTCCGACTATTCCAACAATCGCAACTACTCCCAGAATGCTGACTATAGATAAGTGGTGCTTGTCCATTTTAAAAGTGCCTCCAAAAATTTTGTTTTACTGTTTTTTTCTGTATTCATAATTCTTAAAGAAATTACTATTTAAATGTTTTCATAATTTAACTTTGTTAAAATATATTTAGAAAAACTGAGCACAGAACAGGCTCCATCCGGAATCTCCCTTTGGTCATTTTTTGCCGGGCTCGCCTCATGCTATATTTTGGTGCAGCAATACCGCCCCCGAGAGCTTTTTACAAAAACACTGAGGAATCGAAAGATTCCTGGTGTCCCAGAAATCCTCAGGATTTCTCAGGAACCTCGGAAAAAGTAGGGGTTTCGCCTTTGGCTCAAGCTTCTTGTATTAGCGGGCTTGACAAACGAAGTGAGGAAACACACACTTTTGACATCACTTTTACGAAAAGTGATGGGGACAACCCCCTTTGCCTATTGAGTTCTATTCCATGACAGGCTTCGCAGGAATGGCAAAAAATACATTCCGGATATGGAGCCCGCAAAACAGAAAATAATTAAAAAAAAGAAAAAGCCTACAAGTCATCGCTCGTAAGTATTGCTGTTTTTCCTGTCGCCTTTACCTTGGAATCCATACCAACTATGTATGATACATTTGCAGATTCTGCAGCTCCCAAAAGGTCTTTGTCAACAGGACCATCCATAACAACTGCAAATATTCCAGAGCCCATACTCTTTATTGTGCTTTGGAGCTCGCTTATTGGAAGCTTTCCAAGGATGTTGAGCTTTTCATCAAGTATGTATGCTCCTCTTGTTCCTATAAGGTCTTCGAGCATGTCCCCAAAAAGCTCCATCTCATCTGCTTTGAGCTCTCTTTTTCCTGAGGTTTCCTGTTCAGGCCTTTTTCCAGGCAAAGGCTTTTTGCTGTTCTGCCTGTCATTTTTTTGCTCTGGCCTTGGAGATGGCCTTTGCGGTTGCTGAGTGGGTTGGTATGACTGCTGGGGCTTTTGGGTTGAGTGGTTGTTTGGCTCGTCCTTTATGCCCATCTCCATCCTTACCTGCTCGCTGGCAATCCTGCTTCTCAGTGCTTTGTGAATCTCTTTCTTTGTTATCTCTTCGACTTCTTTTCCATCGGGTGCCCTTGTCACATAGTCTATGTCTCCTACATTGAACAATTCCTTTATTATAAGGCTGCCTCCCCTGTCACCGTCCACAAACGCAGTAACTATTTTTCTCTTGCACAGCTCAATGACTGTCTGAGGCACATTGGTTCCGTTGATTGCTATTGAGTTCTTGAAGCCGTGCTTCAAAAGGTTCAGGACATCAGCCCTGCCCTCTACTATTATAATTTCATCGCTTTCATCAATAGCAGGACCTGCTGGAAGCCGTTCCCTTCCATACTCCTGTATTTCCATAACCCTTACAGAGTATGCAACTTCGTCTGCAAGCTCCTGAGAGTCAGGCATAACCTTGTCCATGAGGTTTTTCAGAAGCTCTTTAGCCCTTTCTATCACAAACTCTCTCTTGGAGATTCTGACATCTTCAATTTCCTTAACCCTTATCTTGGCATTGCAGGGGCCAATCCGCTGGATTATCTCAAGAGCAGCACCTATTATAGAGGTTTCAGCCTTGTCAAGAGAGCTTGGAACAATTATGTCTCCAGCTGTTTTGCCGCTCTTTGTGTCAAGGTTGACTTCAATCCTTCCAATCTTTCCGCTTCTCTGGAGCTCCCTAAGCTCTAGATCGCTTCCAAGAAGGCCCTCGGTCTGTCCAAAAATTGCTCCTATAACATCTGACTTGTCAACAACTCCATCTATTTGTATAGTTGCATGAACTATATATTTTGCTGAAACTGGGCTTATCTTACCCATGCTTATCCTCCTCCTTTATAAAAAAGCCTAGAATTAGGTTGCTATGATGTTTTTCCCATTGCTGGTTTACTTGTGAGCATCATGATAATCCTAACCCTTTTTAAGAACAAGATAAAGACAGTAACTAAATACTGCGTCTTTTTGACGTTCTGTAATAATTGAAACTGATGAACGTGAAAAAGCCTTTATCTCGCTCATTTAAGGCTTTTTTGGTTGAATATAGCTTTTTTAGCCGTTTCTTACCTTTTTGACTAAAATTAAAGGTTTGTCGCCCGAAACACTAACTCTCCTGTTCATTCCGCGGATTTACCGCCTGGTCGCAAGAGGACTCTCGTGTCGGGCTGTTGTGCGCGAGAGTGTCTCAAAATCAAGGCCAAACCAAAGGTTTAAGGCTCCTAAGAGGACCCATTCACGCACACTTAGGCATATTTTTGGGAAGCATAATTGGTATAAAAAGCTTGTGGATTTTTTGACAAAAGAATGCCCTGCATGTAGAAGTCTTTCTATTAATGGTTGTAGACTTTAAAAAGCGATTAATATTTAAACCAGTAATCACTCTGCTGGCTTTCATGCATTTGGACTATGTCTGCCTTGCAACACTGCATATAGTGCAGAATAAACCACCCAAAATAGTTACTAATATTTCTCATTTGAAAAACAATCTTAGCATGGAACTTTCGGTTATTACTTCTACAAATACTGTTGAGGAGATGCTTGACCAGCTAAAGCTTGCGGCAGATATAAGCCTTGCAGCCTATGGTCTTGACTGGGAGGGCGCGAACCCTATATTAAAAGAAGTTCTTCACGATGACGAGAAAAGGTATGCTTATATCTGCCCTGCGTTTCATTTCAGCAGGTATCGCATCAAAACCACTTAGCCTTGGCAAACATCCATACAAGGATAAGGGTTACAATCACTATTCCTATGCCTATTGTTATGTAAAAACCCCAAGGGTGGCTTGACAGTGGAATATACTGGAAGTTCATTCCATATATTCCAGTAATAAGCGTCGGAACCATGAGTATTACAGTAATTGCAGTCAGGCGCTTGATAAATGCGTTAAGGTTTCCCTGGGTTATGTTATCCTGAAGCTTAAGGAGTGTTCCAATTATGTCTCTCTGGATTTTTTGGGTGTCCAATACATGAAGCGCCTCATAATATAAGTCCTGGAAGTCCTTCATGTCATCTGCATTGAAGCTTGAAAAGCTGCTCTTTTTAAGGGAGTTCAATACTTCCAGGTTTGCCACAAGAGCCTGGTTAAAATAGGTTAGGGAGATGCTGTAGTTGTAAAGCATTTCCAGATCCTTTTTTTCAAACTTCAAATCCTTTTCATAGGATTCGAGCTTTTCTGCAATATCCTCAACCCTTACAAGAAACTCATCATTGACCTTGTCAAGAACAAACGAAATAAAGCTTCCGACAGGCCTCTTGGAAAAGTTTTTGTCGCTGTTTTCCTGCAAGGTCGCAAAAAGATCATTAAAAATCTTTGTAGGAGTTTTCTCAACGCTTATGATTGTGTTTTTTACAATAAATATGTGGAGCGCTACAGTGACAAGCTGCTCTTCCTGCATATGAGGCGTTTTATAGGTTATCTGGAGAAATTCAGGCTTTAGCTCATACTTTGGCCTTTCTCCGTATTCAACATCCACCCTGAGCTCGTGCACAGAAACCCCTGTAAGCTTTGACAATATCTGGAGCTTTTCAACAGTCGGGTTGACTATCCTGATCCAGCAGGGAGCCCCGTCCAGCTTTTTGACGTGATTTTCTGACAAGTGCTCTATGTCATCAGTAAAATACTTAAAAGCATCAGCCATGCAGATATTATAACTTCTTTTCTTTTTAAATTTTAGTAGAAACTACGCGGTAAACAATAATTTTTTAAGATATTTGGCATATTTTGACTGGCAATTTCTGTTTTTGGAGTTATACACGAAAACAGCGCTGTTTTTAAATAAACAGGACAAATTTCAGAAATTTTTATATAGTAGATGCCATTATAGGATAGAAAAACCAATATTGGGGGTGTAATACAATGGCTGGAAAAACAAACATGTTAGCCACTATTGCAAGCTGGCTTTTTATTCTGGGAATAATCCTTGCAGTGATTTCAGGGTTTTGGCCACTAAATGTGGTATGGACAATAATCCTAATAATTATAGGTCTTATTGTCGGACTGCTTAATGTGACTGCAAAGGAGGCACAGCCATTCCTGCTGGCAGCAGTAAGCATGGTCATAATAAGCTACTTTGGAGGAGATGTGCTTTCCACAGTATGGATAGGCCTTCAGAGAATGCTTAGCTCCATAATAATATTGACCATACCAGCAACATTGGTGGTTGCGATAAAGCAGTTGTTTATGCTGGCAAGGAACTAAAAGTTTTTTTCTTTTTTTTCTTTTTCTTGTTTTGATTGTTTAGTCATTTATCCTTTTTGCAATTGGTTAACGCATGTTATAGTGATTTTAAAACAGGTTTTTTTGAAAAACTTTAAATAAACAGACAAAAATAACTCATAGAATATGAAAAAACAGGGTTGGTTGGCGATTTTAATATTATGTATAGTTTCTGTTTTCTTTGCAGTTCCTGCATTTGCAGCGGTGCAGCTTGGAACATGCGGATCAAGCTGTACACTGAATGTTCCAAGGTATAAAATAGTTATGGATCTTTCAGACCCGGACACTTTTTATGCAATTTTTGGTGGAAATGACGGTTATGCCAAAACCACCAACAGAGGTCAAAGCTTTGATATTCGATTGGACGTTGAGCAAGGAACATCCTTAGGAGATCACAGTTCTATATCTATGGATGAGCTTGGAAACATCTATATCGTTGACAGAGAAAACTTTGACAGCTTTTTTTTTCAGAAAAATAAACGCTCCAGGAGACAGCGCTTCAGACATGGAAGCAGTCCAAATAATGCCTGCATATATTCCTGGAAGTGATTATCAAACACCAAATATTTTGGCACAAAACTCAACCCACATCTGGATTTTTGAAAGAAAAGGAGATGAACCTGCAGCAAATGTAAGATACAGAATGTCAACAAATGGCGGAACAACTTTCCCTGATGATGCCCAGCACAGAGGTTGGGTTTCCCAGACAAATACAGGAACAGTGAGAATTGGATCTCTGCTGATTGAAGGCCAACCTGCAGTAATAATTTGGTATGCTAAAGAAGGCTTCAGGTATTTTGTTTGGGATGGAACACAGTTTATTGCCAAGACAGACAGCACAATAAAGTGGGATGCAGATTTTGGCGCTGCAGGGCAGCAAAGAGCCTTTGCAATGAACTATTTAAACGGGGTAATGCATGTTGTATATGCAGAAGCTGACAAACTTAAGCACAGGTACAAAAATTATAATGATGGGCTAACAACATGGAATGAAATTACTGTTGAGGACTATGCAGATGGCGAAACAGATGATGCAATGCTTTTCAGCCCTCAACTTACAGTACATGGGAATGATATGTATATGTTTTACCTGTACAAGCAGGGAGTTGAAAACAATGATGTTGTTTACAGAAAGTGGAATTCTTCATCAGAAGAATGGGGGCCAAGAATAACTCTGGTAAGTGATGGCCAATACAACAGGTGGCCAAACCTCCCTGCAATTGTTAACCCTTCTGCAGACTATATCCCTTACATGTGGACAAGGTATTTTACATCAGCATCTAGACCTGTATTTATTGATACGCTCAGCATTGCAGCAGTCTGCGACAACGACAACACATGCGATGCTGGAGAGGATTGCAGCAACTGCCCAAATGATTGCCTTGATTCTGGAGAAGTCTGTTGTGGAACAACAGCCTATTCAGGAGACTGCTGCGGAGATGGAGACTGTTCTGGACTTGAGACATGCGTAAGCCATGTGTGCACTGCACCAGGTCCTTGTGCAGACGGAACCTGCGATGCAGGAGACAACTGCCCGGCATATGACAGCCTTTGCCCTGACAACTCGTGCTATGAGCCTGCGTGCAGCAATGGCTGCCAGCAGACAGCTGTTGCTTTTGGCCAAAAGGATGAGGCTTGCACAGGAAACAATTACTGCAGCGGTACTGGGAGCTGCACTGCTTGCAGGACTGACCTTGAAAGCAACTGCAACGGAAAGATTGACGACACTGAGCTTATGAACAACATAAATTACTGGTATTCAGACACTTTGTCAATGAGCCTTCTCATGGAATCATTGTCGTACTGGAAAAGGGGATACATTTAGGAATGCCTAATATTTTTGTTCTCTCACTTTGTCAATCCATTCAAAAAACAGCTTCATGAATTTTTGCCGGTTTTCTTTTTGCAGGTTTGTTTCATAAGAGTAAAACTCCTGCTTTTTTTTGTCAATGTCTTTAACATGAAAGAATTCTTTTGGCTTTACTGCCAGCAAAGTATCTGACTTCCCATCCCAGTTTGATTGGACCTTTGCACCTATAATTTCAAGGCAGGGATCGTTTGTGGCGTCAACAATAACCCATTTTTTCCCTATTTTTATTTTTATGAATGTGTGAAGTACTATTATTGGCCTATCCAATAAGAAATTCATTTGCTGGGTGAACTTTCTGCTCTTTTTGTACTCGAAACTGCACATCCACTTCCGGACAGGAATTCCCATAGCAGAGTAAACATCAAACAGTATTATATTCTTTGTTGAGCAGGGCCCTTTTTTTTCTTTCCATGTTTTTTCAGGGCTCCTGGGCTGGATGTCCCCATAAGGAATATCCCTTACAATTTCAAATACCCTGACTATTTTTTTGTTTTTTGAAAGATTTCTGCACTTTTTAAGAATTTCATCATAATAGGGCATACTATTTGTGATACTGTTTAGTATAAAAAATTAATGTATTCCAAACATATATAAATAATTATTTTTTCCTTTCTCCGATGAAAAACAGCAATGATATTGATGGAACAATAATGAATATTTTTGAGGCCTACAAGTTCAAGAAAGAGTCTCTTGGGATGGACACCCACAAAACATTGGAATTCAGTAGCAGTATTCACATAACAAGGCTGGAAGGCAGTGATGGCCTTGTGAAGCACTTTGTTGATCACGAAGGCACTCATGTATATCTCTCAAGAAAGTACAACAACCAAAATAGATTTACAAAAGAGATTTACAAACCAGGAGAGTGGGAAAATCTTCTTTGTCAATACTTGAAAGACGCCAAAAACAAAAAAGAACAGTAGAATATCTTAGAATTTATAGAAATTCAACATAAAAAAAGAAAAAACAAAAAACCTAAGGAGTCCATCTCAGCATTGTTCTTGGGAAAGGTATTGCATCCTTGATGCTTTCAAGCCCGCAAATCCAGCTTATAACCCTTTCTACACCAAAACCAAATCCTCCATGAGGGACGCTTCCATACCTTCTGGTGTCCAGGTAAAACTCATACTCTTCAGGCTTTTCACCCATCTCCAATAGGCTCTTCTTGATTTTTTCGATGTCGCTCTCCCTTTCGCTGCCACCTATTATTTCACCATAGCCTTCAGGAGCAATGAAATCAACTCCGTGAACAACCCTTTTATCTTTTGGGGAATCATCAGGCTCTTTCATATAGAATGCCTTTACTGCCTTAGGATAATTGGTTACTGCTATGGGAACATCGAAAAGCTTGCTGAGCTTATCCTCTTCAATGGTCCTGAGGTCTTTTCCCCACTCAATGTCAAGCTTGCACTTTTTTTTCAGGACTTGTAATGCCTCTGTGTAGGTCATCCTCACAAAAGGCTTTTCCACTGTGGGCTTCAGCTTTGCAGGATCCCTTTCCAGTATTTTAAGCTCCTGCTGACACTTTTCAAGAACACTGGAAACAACAAACTTTATCAGGCCTTCTCCCCAGTCTATTATTTGGGCAAAGCTTGCCCATGCAACCTCCATTTCTGCGTGCCAGTACTCTGTCAAATGCCTGGAAGTCTTGCTTTTTTCAGCCCTGAAGCTAGGAGCGATTGTATAGATTTTCTCCAGTGCAAATATGGCTGGCTCTGCATAGAGCTGCCAGGTTTGGGCCAGAAAGACCCCTTTTTGCCCAAAATAGGGAACCTGGAACAGGGTTGAGCCGCCTTCGCACTGCACGCTCTGGAATATTGGGCTGTGGTACTCGTAAAACCCTTCTTTTCTGAAGTATTCATGTATTGCCCCAAAAACAACACTCCTTATTTTGAGGATTGCAGTCATTTTCTGGCTCCTGAGCCAAAGATGCCTTTTGTCTGCAAGGAACTCTATGCTCTGGTCCTTTGTTATTGGGAAAGTATCTGATTCTCCTATAACTTTGAAGTCATCCACGCTTACCTCAAATCCTGTTGGAGCCCTTTTGTCCTCTTTTATTGTTCCATGGATTTCCATGCTGGTCTCTATCTGCAGCTTATCTGCAATGCCAAACTTTTCCTCTCCTATTTTGGCTTTTTCTATTACGCACTGTATTGTGCCTGAGTGGTCCCTCAGTACAATAAATTTGAGCTTGGATGATCCCCTTTCCCTATAAACCCACCCTCTCAGGCTTATTTTTCCAGTTTTCTGCTTTTCAGCTTCTTGTATTGATTTGAACATTTTTATCAACTCCTTGTTTTTTTGTGAAAAAAGTAAAACAAATATCTTGACTGTGGATTGTTTATTTAAATTTTGTCAGAATCAGCAATTAATCAGGCTGTAAACTACCCTGAACTGAAATTCTTGCTTTATGAGCTGGTAGTATGCGTACATAACAGATTAGAAAATGTGTTTTTTTATAAAGTTTACTGTAAAAAATATAAAAATATATAAAAAAAGTAATATTTGTATTGCTTCAATTTTTTGTATAAACAACAAAAAAATAGCAACTTTTATATAAGATGCTTTGAGACATTAGGTTTTTTGCAAAAAAATGGCGCAAAAAGAGTTTAAAGGAGACAAGAAAAAAGGCACAACAGGATTGTTGTGGAAACCAGAACAAAAGTTTATTAAATGGGTTGTGCCAAGGATTCCGGGATTTATACAGTCTTATCATCTTACGCTTGCAGGTATACTTTGGAGCATAGGGATAGTGCTTTTCAGCTTTCTGGCCAAAAGCAACATTGCATGGCTTTGGGGGGCATCTATAATGCTTGTGCTCCACTGGGTTACTGACTCTATAGATGGAGCCCTTGGAAAGTACAGAAAAATGGGGCTTGCAAAGTGGGGCTTTTATATGGATCATTTTCTTGACTATGTATTTTTCTGTTCAATACTTATAGGCTATTCTTTTTTGTCCCCTCTGAATTTTATTTATATGCTGTTCTTTATACTTGTGCTCCTGGGAGGGTTTTATGTGAACACATATGTGACTTTTGCAGTTACAGACGAGTTCAGAATGCATTATTCCAGGATAGGCCCTACAGAGATGAGGATAGTATTTATAGCAATAAATACTCTACTTATATTTTTTGGAAAGACATACATGGCAAGAGCCCTGCCCTATGCACTCGTAATTTCTTTTCTGGGGCTCGTGTACATAGTGTACAAAACCCAAAGGAAAATATGGCAGATCGACAAGAAGAAAAACATGGACAGGGTTAAAGGAAAAAGGGAAAAGAATTAAAATATGTAAAAACACTCGTTCTTGCATGTATTGGAAAATACCCCCAAAATAAAAGTATTTGAAGCGCTGGGCTGCATAGCCGACATGAGGGTTGAAATAAAAGGCAATCAGGCAAAAATATTCTCATCCAGCAGAAACAAGTATTATACTGTAAGCTATGACGGCAACAAAAGAATAATGAGCAATGACAATGGCTCATACTGGGTTGGCTATCTTGGGTATCCTGCCATAGCGTTCTTGATGATAGCCGGAAAGATAAGATACAACAAAGATTTTGCAGAAGCATTAAAAGGAATATTCTGGAAAGATGTTAACACAACATTCAAGAATAATTATGCAAAAACAGAAAACTATGTTTTTGAATTGGCAGAGAAAAACGGTGTTAGCCAGACAGACCTCGAAGCAGAAGCTGAAAATATTCTTTCCCAGATAAAAGTGCTCAAGCTGGAAAAGTTCGGTAAGAGAATTTCTCCACCAAACGGCTACTAAGCAAACAACTGGCAAAAACTTTATAAAAATTATTGAATTTGCCTGTGTATGCCCTTCATACTTGTTTACATAACCCACAGCACCCAGGAAAACGCAGACAAGTTGGCAAAATACCTTCTTGAGAAAAAGATGATTGCATGTGCAAACACTTTTCCAATAAAAAGCATCTATTGGTGGAAGGGAAGTATCCAGAACGAGGATGAGGTTGTAACGCTTGTAAAGACAAGAAAAGGCAACTGGGAAAAGCTGAAACAGGAAGTAAAGAATGTCCATCCCTATGAGTGCCCATGCATCATGAAGCTGGATGTGGAAGCTAATTCTGAGTATGAGGATTGGATAGAGAAGGAGACAAAAAATTAACCCACTTTCTTAATACTTTTAACAATACTTACTCAATCTTTGAGCTGATGACAGAATAAACAGCACCATAATTTTCAACAATATTGTTTTTGTATGAGTTTAGAAAGCTTGAGAACACTGAAATGCCATTGCCAAAAGGAAATATGCAGATCTCCTTTGCGTCTTGCTTCAAGCTGTCCAGATTATCACATAAATAAATGTTATAATTGCGGAACTCATTCTCACTCTCATCTTTCAGGCATTTGCATATTGTTTCAGCCATATCTTCCGGCTTAATTACTGAATTGAAAGAGTTAAACTCAAAATCTCCGATCGACTTTTTTCTCTTAAGAATTTTTTTGTATTCTGTGCTTTCTATCATCATGAGCTGGGATATTTTTGCCAGTGCTTCAGGCATGCCTGTTGCTTTGGCTAAGTCTGACGGAGAAATAACAGATTCTTCCATGTATTCACTAAGTATAAGCGCTGTGTAGTTGTATGCTGGCATCCGGCTTGAGATAAATCTGCTGTTTATATGCTTTTCTAAATGCCTGCTTTATAATGCTCAACGCCTTATTTCGAGAACTCAGCAATCATCGGCTTAACAATTTCAACATAGTCTTTGAGCATCATCTCTATG
Source organism: Nanobdellota archaeon (assembly GCA_041305085.1). Lineage (GTDB taxonomy): Archaea > Nanobdellota > Nanobdellia > Woesearchaeales > UBA9642 > SURF-58. The sequence goes on from JBFYMA010000001.1 coordinate 33,034, forward strand.
GAATGTGTCCTTAAGCCTGCGTTGAAGTCTATTGTTTCGTGTTTTGTTATAAAGCTGTCCAGAAATATTGGGATGTTGAACAGGTTTCCAAACGGAGGGACTCCTCCTGGCTCGCAGCCAGTGATTTTCAGAACTTCTTCAGGGCTTGCAAAGCTAAGGCTTTTTGTCTTCAGGATTTTTTTGAGCTTTTTCATATCAATTGTTTTTGCTCCGGAAACAACTGCCATGAAGTATTTGCCCTGGCTTCTGAGAACCATTGCTTTTGCACCCATTGAAAGATCATTGCCGCGCACTCTTGCTGCCTGCTCGCTTGTCAGGACTGGCTCGTGCACAAAGGTCTTGTAAGAACAATTATTTTTTTTGAGAATATCTATTATAGAATTGTAAACTTTCATTTTTCTTTTTTCAGCTGAATATTCAGGTCATCCAGCTGCCCTGGCAACACTTCAGAGGGCGCATCCATCATGACGTCCCTTGCTTCCTTGTTTTTCGGGAAAGCAATGCATTCCCTGATGCTTTCAAGGCCCATAATTGCCATTAATACCCTGTCAATACCAGGAGCAATTCCTCCATGGGGGGGCACACCATACCTGAATGCTTCCAACATGTGGCTGAAATATTTTTTCTGCTCTTCCTTAAAGCCGATAAGGTCAAATATTTTTTCCTGGATTTCTGCATCGTGAATCCTTATGCTTCCTCCTCCAACCTCAAACCCATTCAATACCAGATCGTGCTGATAGCTCTTTGCTTTAGAGGCATTTTTTTTGTCCAGATTCTTGATAGAATCTTCATGGGGCTGGGTAAACATATGGTGCGCAGGTGCATAGTGCCCGTCTTCCATCTCTTGCTCAAAAAGCGGCCAGTTAAGTATCCAGCAAAAGCCTAATTCGTCAGAGTCATTCTTATTTTTTCTGATGTCTGGCTTGTCTGTATTGTATTTTTTAATCACATCATCATAATTCAGCCTTGGAAAAGGCACCTTTGTAAACTTTTTCTCTGGAAAAAGCGCCTGAATGAGTTCTATGAACAATTCTTCAGTTATTTTCAGGATGTCTTCCTGTTCCACAAAGCTCATTTCCATATCCAGCTGGTAAAACTCTCCAGGGCTCCTGTCAGCCCTCGCGTCCTCATCCCTGAAGCAGGGAGCAATCTGGAAATACTTGTCAAACCCTGCAATCATCAACAGCTGCTTGTACTGTTGCGGAGACTGTGGCAGGGCAAAAAATTTGCCTGGATAAATCCTGCTTGGAACAAGGTAATCCCTTGCACCTTCCGGAGTGCTTTTTGTGAGCATGGGAGTTGTTATTTCAAAAAACCCTTTTTTGCTGAGCCAGTTTCTGATGAAAAGAATTGCCTCATGCCTTTTTTTTATTGCTTGCTGAAGGTTTTCCCTTCTCAGGTCAAGGTACCTGTACTTCAGCCTGGTGTCCTCTGTAGCATTTTCATCCAAAGGCAGAGGGTCAGCCATGGCGAGCACGCTAAGCTCTGATGCATCTAACTCTATCTCTCCAGTTGAAAGCTCTTTTTTTACCTGGTTTTCAGGCCTTAGATTTACTTTTCCCTTGATCTGCAGAACAGAATCCTTTCGTATAGTCTTGAGTGTTTCGAGAAACTGCTTTCCTATGAAGCACTGAGTGATTCCATACCTGTCTCTCAGCATGATAAACCCTATTTTGCCGCTGATCCTGACAGTGTCAGCCCAGCCGCAGAGGGTTGCTTCTTTATTTGAGTGCTCTTTCCTGAGCTCGCCGCAGGTATGAGTCCTAAGCATTCATTGTTGGATAAGGGAGAAGTTTAAAAAGGTTTTGGGCTTTACCTCCTCACAATTGTCTGCCAGGTAACTGATTCAGCACCAAAAAATTCCTTGGTAAATTTGGCAGCCATTGTTGGATCGTATGGAGAGCAGCTGAAGATGTCAATGTAGGCATTGTTTACCTGGTTGACAAAGTGCCCTGAAATCAGCGACGTTTCAATAAGCTGGGTCATTGAAAACCCTGACACCCTTTCGTCCTCGCCAAAATCAACGACAACTGTTTCGCCGAAGCGCTTCATTTTTATCTTTTCGCAGAGAAGCCTTGCAAATTCTTTGACTTTCTGCTCACTCCTGATAGCCTCTGGGTTGCAGTTTTTGAGGTCTATGCAGGTCAGCAGGCCCCAGGCGTTTTCTTTCTCAAAAAGCCTTTTTGCCTGCTCAAGGTTCTTTACACTCTCCATGTTTGTTTGCCTCCAGTTGTTTGTTTATTATATTCAGGGCGAGTTGCTTATCGCCTCTGTATTCTATTTTTGTTTGACACATTTTTGCTTCAATATTTTGGATAAGATAATCTATTCCTTTTTGTCCATCAACTTTGCCACCGCAGCTGAAAAAGTCAATAGAAGCATATTTATATTCTGGCCAAGTATGGATTGAAATGTGTGATTCTTGAAGAACGATAACCCCTGTAACTCCCTGAGGTGAAAACTTATGAAATTTTTCATCCACGCAAGTCGCGCCAGAAATAATAGCAGCATTTTTTAGGGATTCCTGTATATAATTAAGATTATCTAACTTTGTTGCGTTGCAGCCATACAAGTCTGCGAATATGTGTGTGCCGAAGTAATCCATCTTTTTTTCCTACAATAATTTCACTCTCCGAAATGCAAAATTTTTCTGCGTTATAGATTAGAGCTTGTATTTAAATATTGTTATTGCTCAAGTATCTCCACCCTGCACTTTGTCAGCTCTTTGAACTTTTCTGCATCGCTCGGGCTTCCAACAATGCTCCCATAGTGCATGGGTATGGCAACTTTTGGCTTTATGTCTGAGCATGCTTCTGCTGCCTCTTCTGCAGTCATAACATATGTTCCTGAAACAGGCAGAAGGGCAATATCTATATTCTTCAGGTCTTTCATCTCAGGTATCCTGTCAGTATCTCCTGCATGGTATATCCTTTTACCGCTGGCTGCAATCACAAAGCCAACCCACTCCTGCTCTTTTGGATGGAACTGCTTTCCTATGTTATATGCAGGAACTGCCTCTATGCTGAAGCCGTAAACTGTTGCAGAATCACCAGGAGCCATGGTCTTTATTTCCCTGACTTCCATCTTGGAAAGCTTGCTTATGCAGTCAGGAGTTGTTATTATTATTGTGCTTGGCTGGATGATTTTTTTTATGTCTTCAACACTGCAGTGGTCATAGTGCCCATGAGTTATCAGAATAAGATCTGCTTTTTCATTGACATCATTTAGCTGGAAAGGGTCAATGTAGATGAATTTGTTCTGCTCGTAAATCTTGAATCCGTCGTGCGGGAGCTTTGAAATGTTTATTCCTTCGACAACCATATTACCACCTTCAATTTTTTTTTGGCCTGCACACCCTGCAGTAAGAAGCAAAGCAAGCATTGCCAGCAAAAAAATCCTCATTTTCTGGTCTTCAGATCATAAATTATCTGCTCAACCTTGGCAAGATTCCACTTTATCGAATCAAACTTTCTCCTTAATTCCCCGTTTCTAAGGTCCAGCTGGCTGAACGCACCGAAAATTTCATCGATTGTATCCCTTATGTGCTCTACTTCCTTTGGCATATTTTTTGTTCCCAGAATAACTGCTCTTCTTCCGAGCTCTCCAGTGAGGTCTGCCAGCCCTCCGAGATAATTTTCAGCACCCACTTTCAGAAGAGAATAAGGAATGATTTTTTTGTTTTTTTCAAAGTGCAGAAATAGCTTTGCCTCTGCATATTCTTCGAGCGCAGAATTAAAAACCCCTTCAATATTCTTCGGAAGCCTTTGCGCTATCTGCCTTAGGATAATTTCTGCGCTTTCAAGCTTTTGCCTGTGGATTTCATAAATGGCGTGCTTGCTTTTTTTTGTCAGCTCTCTTGAAAGGGAGATATTTTTTTCCCTCTCGCTCTCGCCTTTTTCAAGCTCTTTTTTAACCAGTGAAAAGGATTTTTTGTCAATCATAAACATCGGTATGAATGGTTTATTTATAAAATTTTTTAAACAAACAGGCTATTTTGGATGTGCTGTTCTCCGCCTGAAAAATCAGAATATTTATATACTGTGTTTGCTAATATGCTTTTATGGCTGGACTAGGGGCCAAGCTCAAGAATATTTTTGGCAAAAAAAGAGGGCATTTGGCAGAGGGCTGGAACTTTCGCGTTGACTCTGAGATAATTGGTGGAATAGCAATTTCGGATGTTGATGCAGATGGTCAGAGAGAAATCATCTTTGGAACAAAATCAGGAGAGCTTTTCTGCCTTTCAAACACTGGAAAGCCAAAATGGAAGTTTAATGTCCATGAAACAATGAGTGAGCAGGAAATGCTTTTTTTTGATCCTGAGAACATGAATAGCATAGAATCAGCCCCACATGTATCTGATCTTAACGGGGATGGAAAGGATGAGATAATTTTTGGTTCAGAGCTGGGAACTGTTTACTGCCTCAATGCTTTTGGGCAGCTTATCTGGAAATTCAAGGCAGAGGATGCTGTAAGGGGAGGAGTAACAAGCGCTGACCTGACAGGAGACACCACAAAAGAAGTCATTTTTGGAAGCACAGACGGATATCTTTACGTTTTGTCCCCAACAGGAAAGCTTTTGTGGAAAATAAAAGCAAGAGCTCCTGTTGAGTCAACACCTTGTGTCTTTCCAGAGCAGCAGCAGATAATTTTTGGAACAGATGATGGTACTGTCTACAGTGTAAACTTTCACGGCCAACTTTCATGGGGATTCAGGACAAAGGCAAAAGTAACTGCACAACCGATAATTTCGACGATTTACGGAGACAAAACACAATACATAATAATTGGCTCTTACGACGGATTTTTGTATGTTTTTGAAACAACAGGAAACCTTAAATGGAGCTTTAAAACAGATGGGCCGATAATTTCCAAGGCAGAGACAGCGGATGTCAATAGGGATGGAAAGCTGGAAATACTTTTTGGCTCGTGCGACAACAAAATTCATTGTGTGAACTGCCAGGGAGATAAATTATGGGAGTATGAAACAAATTTTTGGGTTGTAAGCCCTCCTATAGTTGCTGATATTGATAAGGATCATGAAATGGAGGTTATTGCAGGCTCATACGACAATACTTTGTATGTGCTTGATGCAAGAGGAAGCTATGAGCTGGAATATGTTCCGGGCCTTAGCGGGGTGGTTCACCAGGCAGGCCATTACACTGACATAATGACCCAGGAGCCAGGGAAAATGCAAGGAAAAAAACTTTGGGAATTTCAGACAACAGGAGTCGTTGTATGGGTTGAGTATGATTCCCAGAACAATATGATTGTGCTTGCAGATAAGACAGGTGAAATACAAACACTTAATTATGTAGAAAACTGAATAATATTTAGTATTGACTTAAGAGTGAAAATAAAAGTATAAAAAAGAATACGCATAAAAGACCAAAAACAAGGTAATTATCATGAACAATCCTGCGCCCTTGCCAAAAAAAAACATCCACCGCGTAAAGACTTACATAAACGGTCTGGATGAAAATATGGAGGGAGGAATCCCTCACGGACACTTAACACTAGTTTGTGGAAGCGCAGGAACAATGAAAAGCTCCCTATGCTTTAATATACTCTACCATGAGGCATTGAACCACGGAAAAACAGGAATATATTTCTCTCTGGAACAATCCCACGTATCATTATTGGCACACATGCAGAACATGGGCTATGACTTTGATAAAGTCAACCTTATTGTTATAAAAGACTTGGGAAACCTCAGAAAAGAGATTGATTCCCTAAAGCTCTCCAAAAGAGGCTCAATAATAATGACAGATGTTGGAGCAATAAGAAAGGAAATAAGGGATATAAAAATCACAACAGCAAACACTGGATGGCTTAACGTAATAAAAAATGTGGCAAGAAAAATAAAGCTTGAAGCCAAGCTGGACCTTTTTGTTCTGGACAGCCTTTCAGCGCTCTATGTGCTGTCAAAGTTTGAAAACCCAAGAATTGAGCTCTTCTATATTTTTGAGTTCATAAGGGATCTGGGAGTTACATCTTTTTTGATTTCTGAGATGCCTCTTGACAACAGCAAGTATTCAGAGTATGAGGTTGAGGACTATTTAAGCGACGGCATAATCTATCTGAAGCTTTCAAGGTTCAGGAGGGATGTTGTCAGGGAGATATCCATTGTAAAGATGAGAGGGACAGCCTGCAACAACGATGTATTCTCGCTGGAGTTCAAGAAAGGAGCATTCCACGCAATGTACGGCGGCCAGAACCCTCTGCTTTGAGGGGAAAACTTTATATTCTAAGTTTTTCAACAGTTTATTATGGCAAATGCGTTCAACTTTTTCAGGCTGTTTGTGCCCCTTCCTGAAGAGGCAAAGAAAGCACTGGATTTAATGGCAGGAATTGCAACAAAAAAAGAGCTAAAAGATGTTAGGTATTTGATAAAGCAAAGAGAGGCTGAAATAAAAATCAAAAGGTTTGGCGTATCAAAAATTCTTACTGAAGAATATTCATACCCTGAAATTATCAGCCATTCAAAAGATATAGAAACAACAGGTTTTCTGAAAGAGCTTAACCAGAAAGTCCAGGAAGCCTCCAAGAAAAAGGCTTTTGATAGCTTTAACCCTGAAAAAATCCTGGAGTATATTGCAGGAAACATTGTGGGGTTTATGGAAATAAAAAAAGCAGCGCTTTTGCAATTATTCTCAACAGAAAAACTTCATATACTGCTTCTAGGGGACCCTGGAACAGGAAAAACAGAGATACTCAGGTCTGTGAATGAGCTTTCCCCAATAAGCAGCTTTGGGCTGGGAAGCGGAACAACAGGAGCAGGCCTCACAATAACTTTTAAAGGAAAAGAAATAAGCAAAGGCCTTTTACCGATGGCTGACAAAGGAATTTGCTGCATCGACGAGCTAAACCTTCTCAAAAAAGAAGATGTCGGAAGCCTTTACAACGCGATGGAAAAAGGTTTTGTGACCTATGACAAGGGAGGCAAAAGCACCAAATTTGATGCCAGAGTAAGAGTCTTGGCAACAGCCAACCCAAAAGGAGACCGCTTTTCCGAAAACCTCACAAAAATCAAATCACAACTCCCGTTTGACCAGGCCTTGCTGTCAAGGTTTCACCTAATATTTTTCATCAAAAAACCCTCAAAAGAAAAGTTTTTGACCATAACAAAAAAAATATTGAGCCAGGAAAAAACAGAAATAAAAAACGATGACAAGCAGTTCATAAAAGAGTACATAGAGTATGCAGAATCAATAAATGTTTCTTTTGACAAGAGCCTGGAAAAAGAGATACTATTGTTTGTTGATAGGATAAAAGATGAAGAAAAAAAATTTCTTGTAGAGATAAGCCCAAGGCTCGTGGTCGGAATAATGAATATGGCAAAGGCCAGGGCGAAAATGTTTCTGAGAAGCAAGGTTTCATCTGAAGATTTAGAATATGTTCTGGAAATAGTAAAGAAGAGCTTGTACGAGAGCTACTGAATGATATTTCATAATTGAAATATTTAAATAGCAGAATATTAAAATTAACTTTGTGAAAATTCAGAACTTATTTTATGTTTTAGGAATAATATTTATTTTCATAACTGTATTTTATTTCACATACCAATACATATTTGACCTTTCAAATCCTATAAAAACAGTAATACTTATATTATTCACAATAATAACATTTTTCGTAGCTGATTACCTGCGGGAGAAAGACAAATGACTTTTTACAATATAATAGGTTGGCTACTGATAGTTGTAGCAGTTATTGGAGGCAGTGTAATTTATGGAACCAAAAAGAAGTTTTACTTGGTGGTCTATTTAATATCTCTATTTTCATATATATACACACTTGTTTTTATTATTGATGTCTATGAATTATCAAAAAACTGGACTTTGTTTTTGTTGGCACTGACCGCAGCGATATTTATGCTGATAGGCTTTTATATTTCCAAAAAATTTAAGCATAAAAATGAACCTTAAACTTCTGTTAGGAGTAACAGTTCCCCTGATTTTACTGATTGTGGTGTCAGTTATTGCAAACATTAAACCTGCTTTTGAAGTGGAAAAAGTTTATGAAAACCAAATAAAACAATCTTCAGCAAATGGAAAAATAAAAATTGCTGAAATAAATATTCAAAATTATTTTTTTGCAACTCAAAGGTTTACAACGGCGTATATTGCATGCTTTGTTGATAACAACTTATCTTACAAATCAGCAGTTAGTGTTGATTATGATTTTGTATACTTAAATAAAAATGCTTTAAAACAGATTCAGCAATATAATGATCCTTACAGCTATCACCCTATTTTCAACACAAATAAAAATATATATACAGATGTTGCCCCAAAAAGCAGACAAACTATTATAGTGTCAGTGAAAGCATACCAAAACGATTTTAAATATACGGATAAGCTTGCTCTTTTTCTGTCTAAATCCCTTGATAATTCGTATTCTTTTTGTCAAAAAATTACTTCTCTTGATGATGCAGAAAGAGTAATTGAACTTGATAAAATAACTGCTGAACAAGAAGCAGCTATTATAAAAAACCAAGCCGATAAGATCAAAGAATGCTCAAGCAACAGCACATGCATTAAAAAAAATATAAGTGTTGACGAAGGGTGCGAGTTTGTTGGTAATGTATATTTAGAGAAAAATACTCAACCAATCAGTTTTCGCTGGACAGATTGCAAGGGCAACTCTGAGAGTTGCGCCTATACCGGAAGCAACTGGAATTCCTTAAGGTTTTGCTGCAAAGATTGTGAAATTAATAAAGACAACTGTTTTGAGTATTTTAGGCTGAGCAGCTATGGTCACTTTGAAACCACAGAAACACTGTCAATTATAAATGAACTCCCTAAGTCAGGGGAGTATAGTATTTATTTCTGCGAAAACTCTTGTTTGCCTAGCAGTTATGATGGTCCATGCTGTAACACTGTTGATGGAAAATGCGGAGATTGTTTTATAGGAATGCAGAATTCCATGCAAACTTCGTGTGATAAATATACTCCTGACAGCAGATACTGGGCACATCTTTATTCTGTTGAAATAATGCAGCAATAGGCTCAACTTCTTATGCTTTACAATTTATGTCTGTAGGAATATCTCTGCAGGGTTTATGTCCGAAAAACTTATAAACCCTTAATCCTAAGCAATGTTAAAAAGAGGTGCAGAGTTTGATTAATGTAAAAAAGCTGGCTAAAAACGGCAGGTTCATGTTTCTTGCATACGACCAGGGTCTGGAACATGGCCCTACAGATTTTAACATTAAGAACTGTGATCCAAACTATATTCTTGACATAGCACTCGAGGGAAAATACTCTGCAGTAATACTCCTTCCAGGAACTGCTGACAAGTACTACCACGAATACTATAAAGACATTCCCCTAATACTGAAAGTGAACGGCAAGACAAGGCTTCCGCATATTCCTCCTCAGTCTGTTCAGCTTTGCAGTGTTGAACGGGCCATAAAGCTCGGAGCAAGCGCAGTTGGATACACTATTTTTGACGGCTCACAAAAAGAGCCTGAAATATTCCATGAGTTTGGAAGGATTGTTGACAGGGCGCATGATTACGGTTTGCCAGTGGTTGCATGGTTGTATCCAAGAGGAGAAGCCATAAAAGATGAGTACACAAACGAAATACTTGCCTACAGCGCAAGAATTGGCCTGGAGCTTGGTGCAGATATCATAAAAATAAAGTACAACCATGATCCAGAGCACTTCAAGTGGGTTGTAAAGAACGCAGGCAGGGCAAAATTAGTTCTTTCAGGAGGGGACAAGCAGGAGCCTATAGATTTTCTGAAAACTGTCAAGGATGTGCTGAACTGTGGAGGCTCAGGGGTTGCAGTCGGGAGAAACATCTGGCAGAGCGAAAAGCCCTTCACTCTCAGCAAAGCATTAAGAGGAGTTATTTATGACAACAAGCCCCCTGAAGAGTTTGAGCAACTTCTGAAAGAAGGAGAAAAGTAATAATCTGAAGGTTTTTCTAAAAATTTATAAAACAGCAAATGTTTTTGAGCCCAATGAAATATTTATTGCACCTGTTGTTGTGCTTGGTTATGTTTTTGGTGGTTGCGACCAGTGTAAGTGCTCTTGGGCCAATATTTGAGCAGCACACAGGCTGCAATGACCCATCCCTGAATTGGGCAGGCAAGGGATTTTCCCAGTGCATAGAGGTAGTCAGCTGTACGGGGCCTTTTCCGGATATGGATGATGCAGCCCATGGAAGACTTTTCCAGGATAATACATACTACCTTTTGATGAATGATATAACCAGCAACATGACCTGTATCTGGTACGAGGCTGACAACAGTGTTTTTGACCTCAACAGCCACACAATAACTTTTGGAAAAATAGGTGTTGAAGGAATTCCTAACCATGATTTTGAGATTGCAGGAGCAACAGAGCAGGATGCAGCAGATTGGAATCTTTCAGCAGCACCTCACGCATTCAGGCTAAGAGATGACTATATGCATCTTTCCAACAGATACTTGATGAGATTTGAAGGTGTTACTAGTCCGGAAACAATAACTTCTGACTGGATCTGGCTGAATGTTACTGGAAGAAGCTATGACGGCTATGTGACTTTCGAGACATGCGGCGGAAGCACATTGTTTGAAGTTGAGAGAGAAGAAGGAGGAACTGCCTGCAGTGGAAGTGCTGATGACAACTACTGCAACTTTTTAGTCAGTACTCCAGGAAGATACAGGCTGAGTATTACTGTTGGCAGTGGTGACTGCAGGGTTGACTTTGCAGATATCAGGCCACGGATGGACGTAGGAATAATAATCCCCACATTTTACACTAACCTGAACGTTTTTCCCGATTACCCGTCTCATGACCCGCCAAATATTGCGGATGCACACATAAAAAACGGAAAAATAATCGAGCCTGAAAGAGGGAGCTCTTTTGGAAAATCAATTTACAACGCAGCAGTTCACGATGTGCTTGTGGAAAACATGTATCTTGAAAATCACGGATATGACTCATTTAATATTAGGGCAACAAGCGGAACAACCCTTAGAGACAGCGAGATTGTCAACACAAACACTTTTACAAGAAACAGGCACCAGCTTTACGGTCCTGCAGAGTTCACAGGAGGCAATAATAAGGTTTATAACAATATTTTTTCCGGCGGACAGGGCAACCTGTTTTTCACAGGAACTACCAATGCCCCATATCCAACAGGAAATGAAGCTTACAATAATGTTTTCTTCAACAACATGACTGTTGTAACAAACCACTACATGGTCACAAATTATCATGTGAATGGAGTAAAAGTATATAACAACAGCTTTTCAGGCAGTGCTCCAGGAGTTCTTTTTTCAGGGCACACAATGAATTCTGAAGCTTACGGTAATTTCTTTAACCTTACAACAATGCCCTGCCTTGCAGAATACCCAAGAGGATACAGCACAAGCGCATTCAGACTGACTGACTATGGAAACCCTGACAGCACAGAAAACAACCATATCTATAATAACATTATTTATGGAAAAGGAATATTTTATCCTGATTATCCTCAGTGCAACCCTTCAATCAGAGGATTTCACATAAGCACTGGGAGCGCAAACAACCTTTATGAGAATAACTATGTGAGCTTAACAACTGAAGATGACAACTCTTATGCCTATGTTGTCCATCAGGGGTATGATAATGGAGGAACATTTTATAATAATACTCTTGCATCAAGCCAATTTGTTGCATGGCTTGCAAATGATTATGTAAGCAGCAGTGCAAACATTTTGTTTGATTCAAACAATTTTGTAAGAAATGGCAATGACCCAAGATTCCATACCATTGCCTATGGCTACTGCTGTGCAGGGGGTTATTCCCTGAATAACATTTTTTTGAATAACACATATCTTAATGGAGCATCAATTGATGACATGTATCCTAACACCAATGACCATAATACAGAAGCAGAGTACACAATAAAATGGTACTTGAACATATTTGTTAATGATGGAGTTGTTCCTTTAAACGGAGCAACAGCAACAATAATGGATTTCCAGGGAAATACTGTTTTTTCCAACAAAGCAATTTCTTCAGGACATCTGTTGGCCAACCTGACACAGTACTATGCATACACACCTGATGCCTATAGGCCAGACCCTGCGCCATGGGAATATACCCAATACTCTCCTTATAATGTTTCAGTAACTTACAATGGAGAAACCCAACTGCAGCAGGTAACACTGGATTCTTCAAAACAGCTAACATTTACTTTTTCTTTATCAGGCTGCAGCCTTCCACTGGACCAGCCAACCTGCAACTGCATAGACTCAGGAGAGCTTGTTAACACAATAAATGCCTGGTACGCTGACTATCTAAGCCTTTCCCAGCTTATGGGAAATATAAATGCATGGAGATTGTGCAGCAGTGACTAGTGCGAAGGAAAAACAAGATTTTTAAACTTATTTTGCTTCTCGCCTTTATTGTCTATGGAGGGGGAACTATGAAAAAGGTATTTGGAATATTTCTAGTCTTTGCAGTATTGTGCTTTTTCGCATATTTTTTTACATCTGCGAACGCAGAAACATCAAAAACAACAAATGAGCAGCAGAAAAGATATATTGTGTATTTTTCAGATGATGCAGATAAAGCGGGCGTTTCTGCAGCAAAGAATTGGATTATGTCAAAGGGAAGTATTAAGTATGACTGGACTGAAGACTCTATAAAAGCAATGGCTGTTTTTTTGCCGGAATCAAAGAGTTCAGAGCTTCAAACCATGCTAGGCATCGAAAGTATAAAGGAAGATATTTACTACGCGAGCGTTGTCGACCTTGCGCAGAGCGTTCCTATGGTTAGGAGCGATCAGGTGTGGGCTCAAGAGATAACAGGGCAGGGAGCCAGAGTATGCATAGTTGATACAGGAGTAGGACCCCACCCGAAAATAAATATCGTAGCGCAGATCG
>JBFYMA010000002.1:0-27969 GCA_041305085.1 Nanobdellota archaeon
GGGTTGGCCCCCTCGGGGATGGTCTTGCTGCACCAAAATATAGCATGAGGCGAGCCAGGCAACACAGAAAACTTTGTTTTCTTAGTGGCGTTCGCTACGCTCAGCACACAAAGCGACCAAATGGAGATTCCGGATGGAGCCTTGTCATTAGCAAACTTTATAAACAACGTTTCTTTTACTTGGTGCATGAAATCCAGTCAAAAACAGCCAAAAACCATTGACATTGATTCTCAGGACATGATTGGCTATATCAGGAAGCTTTCAACGCTTATAGATGACTCTTACAGGCTGGGAAACTACATCAAGGTCACAAAGCAGGTGAACAAGATTGTTATTCTTGGCATGGGGGGAAGCGCAATTGCCGGTGAGCTTCTGAAGTTATATGTTGAGGATTTCTGCACCCTGCCTGTTTTTGTTATAAGAAACTATACCCTTCCAAAGTTTGTGGATGACAAAACCCTTTGCTTTGCCTGCTCCTACAGCGGGAACACAGAGGAAACCCTTGGAGCATACAGGGAAGCCAGGCAGAGGGGCTGTCAGATTGTGGTGATTACTTCTGGCGGAAAGCTTATGAAGGCTGCAGAGGCTGACAGGCTGCAGGTTGTGCCTATCCCAAAAGGAATTCAGCCAAGGGCTGCGTTCGAGTTCTGTTTTTTCCCGATGCTTGCAACACTTGAGAACGCCCGCTTTATCCCTGCCCAGGCCCACCATGTAAAAGAGGTGGTTGACCAGCTTAGAAAGCCTGGCTATGAGGAAATTGCAAAAGAGCTTGCAAAAAAGCTTTTTGGAAAAACCCCTGTTATTTATGCTTCTGAAAAGTTTTCAGCAGTTGCCTACAGGTGGAAGACCCAGTTTTGCGAAAACTCCAAGATTCTTGCTTATCATCATGTTTTCCCTGAAATGAACCATAACGAGCTTACGGGCTTTGAAAATCCCCAGGGAAAATTCCACATAGTGCTGTTCAGCAGTGTTCTGGACCACAGACGAATCCAGAAAAAGATGAAAATATGCGAAAAGATATTCAGGAGGACTGCTGAGCTGACTGTTTTCAACCTGAAAGGCCAGAATACTATCAGGGAAATATTCAGTGCCACATACACAGGAGACCTTACTTCATACTACCTTGCGCTGCTTTACAAAGTGGATCCAAGCCCTGTAAAGCTGGTTGAGGAGCTGAAAAAGGAAATGGGCCCTTTCATATAAGCTCATATACTCACTTCAAAATAGAAACTTTTATATATATCCTCACTCATTAGTTTATAAGAAAAACACGCTCAAAACCTTTATGATTATTCGGAGGGCGACAAGATGAAAAAATTTTTGGCAAAAATAAAAAAAGGACTCGCAAGGAAAGACTTTTATGACGAAGATGGAGACCCAACAGATGAATATGTGGAGCTCGACACAGAAAAGGATTCAGAGACATTCTCAAAAGTCATTGTCAGGCCGTTTACACTGGAGGACTTCTCAGACATAAAGCCAATCCTTGAGGCGCTGAGGGAAGGGAACACAATAGCTCTTGTAAACATTTCCCCACTAAAGGAAAAGGACTTGGTTGAGCTTAAAAGGTCTATCAACAAGCTGAAGAAGACGTGCGATGCAATAGAAGGAGACATTGCAGGGTTCAGCGAAGACTATATAGTTGTTGTCCCAAGCTTTGCAGAGATTTATAGGTCAAAAGGCGGAGCAACAGCAATAGAAGCAGACGAAGAATAAATTTTTTTTGGATTTCTTTTGAATTCTATTTTTTTTCAGCAACTCCAGTATATAAATTCTTTTTATAGTTTTTGAGTACTATATTTTTCGCAACAAAAAAATATTTAAACCAGCCCTGCAAGAAATACACTTATGCAAAAGCAGAAAAATATTGAGCCGGGCATGGAAGTGCTGGAAGGCCAGACCTGCCCTGTGTGCATGGCAAAATCACTGACTCTTATGGAGTACAAGAGGGAGATACCTTTTTTTGGAGCGACATTCTTTTTTTCCATGGACTGCAACAAGTGCGGCTACCACAAGGCAGACCTTGAGGCAGAAGCGCAAAAAGAGCCTGCGAAATATACTCTGGAAGTTTCAGGAGAAGAGGATCTCAAGATAAGGGTTGTGAAGTCTGCCAGTGCCAGGATAAAGATTCCTTATATTGGAGAGATTGAGCCTGGAGAAGCCAGCAATGGCTATGTAACCAATGTCGAAGGAATCCTTAACAGGCTCAAAAAGATCGTTGAAGACATAAAGGAAAGCTCTGAAGACAAGGCAGAGCAGGAAAAAGCCAAAAACATCCTCAAAAAGCTTTCAAGAATACTCTGGGGAAGGGACAAGGCAAAGATAATCCTTGAAGACCCATCAGGAAACAGCGCAATAATAAGCGAGAAAGTGGTAAAGGATAAGTTGAAGGCTAAGTGAGTTATTCTTTATTAATCACTATTGTAAAATAGTAAACCTTAAATACTAAATATCTTTCTTAAAAAATATGCAAGGGGGACTGGATGAGAAAACAACGAAAATTTATGCTCCTGACACAAATGTGCTTGTCAACAACCCCTATGCTGTTTTTCTTTTGTCAGGAAACAAAATTCCTGAAGAGCTTTTAAAAGAGGATTATGGAGCAGCATGGAATCTGCTTTCAGGAAAAGAATCACCTCGAGACGATCCTAACCATATTTTTATTTCAGATATTGTTGAGAAAGAGCTTAACAATATCAAGGATAATGATACCAAACCTCCTATTATTCAATTTTCCAGCAGAAGGGCTTTGAGGATTCTTGAATTCATAAGATCCTATGGCAACATTCTTGAAGGAATAAAGCTTCCAAACAGCGCAATTGTTTGGAAGGACATCCATGATGAGCAGGCGTTTTCTAGAGAGAAAATATTTGCTTCAACGAACGATGACAGAATAATATATGGAATTCACAGGGTAGCAGAATTAAACAAAAACTCAAATGCCAAAATAATTTTTGTGTCCATGGACTCGAATGCAAGATCAAGGGCTGCTGACAAAAAAATATCCACAGAAGAGTTCAAATACGAGCAGATTTCTGATGAAGAACTCTATACAGGGTATATTGAAATCAAGGGTGTATCTCAAAGGGATTTGGAAAGAATTCAAAAATATGATGTGCTCCAGCCAGGGACATTTTCAAAATATTTTTCCAAAGAAAAATCCTTCGGATTAAAATCCAATCAGGTTGTGGTTTTTAGCGCTTCTTCAACTATGAATGCATATTACATCAGTGATGGCCCGGGAAAACCGTTGAGATCGCTGAGGAGACATGATTCTTTTTTTAATAGTATTCTCAAGTCTAAATCTTCTGCAGAGTCCTTATCAGAAGAGGAGATGGTTTCGTTTTTAGGCATCAGAACTATTTATGAAAGTGTCAGAGATAATATTGCGAAGAAAAAAAGGCCCAGACTTGAATCAAGGATTGAGAACCTTGCAAAAGCTCCAGATAAACAATGCTACTTTAAAGATGCTGAATTCATTTTAAAGGCATTAAATCAGAGTCGTCTTATACCAGAACTTGAAAAATACTGTGCAAACGATAATTTTGAAATGAATAATGCAAATGGGCTTGCAAGATTCAATATCCCTTTTAACAAAACAGTAATTCCAAAAAACCTTCAAAGCGCATACGTGGAGCTTTTGCTCAACAAGGAAATAGGCGTTTTGTCAGTTATCGGAACCCAGGGAACAGGAAAAACATATTTTGCAATGGAATGCGGCCTTGAATTGATAAAGAGGGGGGTTTACGAAAGGATAAAATATATTACTCCTTTGGTAAGCATAGGGGGAGAATTAGGCTTTTTGCCTGGAGGCATCCCTGAAAAAACAGCTCCTTGGATGGAGGCATTCAATGATAATCTGGAGGAGATTTTTGATGTGGATAACATAGCACTGAGTCCGGGTCAGAGAAAAAGCATTAAGTCGCAAATATGCAGACTTGAGGATGATGTTTATTCATTTGACGTGGCCACCTACATAAAAGGCAGGACAATAAAGAACAGGTTTGTAATAATCGATGAGGCCCATTTTTTTACAAGAGACCAGATAAAGGTGCTGCTTGGGAGAATAGGCAGAAACTCAAAAGTAGTTTTTATGGGCGACCCAAAACAGATTAACGCAGGGAACGTGAGACACTACCTTACTGAAAAGACTTCTGGCCTGGTTCACATTGTCAGTAAGCTTCCGGGAGCCTCTCGTTTGTATGCTCACATTACCCTGCCAGACTCCTGCTCTGAAAGGTCTCAGGTTGCAAAGCTGGCAAATATTTTGTAATACTTAATATTAAAAAGCTTGAAGAATCTATTTCAATTATCAACTTCTACTAGATTGAGGTGTTTTGAGATTTTCTGGTACTCCAGAAAGTACTTTTCCTGTTTTTTTGATGCATTTGCATATTCCCTGGCACCATCCATTAATGCGCATCCTATGTCATAAGCGGAAACATTGTTTTCTTTGAGTTTGGTTAACAGAGTGCCTTCAATGCTTGGTTGCCAGGAATTGGCAGCAATTGACTCGAGGCCAAAGATTATTTCTGATTTTTCGGTCAGGAGCCTTGAATTGCTTTCCATGGCTAAATAAATTCTTTTTTTGTCTTCACTCATATTATTGGTTAATTGCATAAATTTCTCTCGCATCTCTTCGACAAACTGTCTTTTTGCATCCCTTAAATACTTTGAGCTGGCACTAGGCGCACTATGAGAAAGCAATTTTTTTTTGTTTGTATGAATCAATAGGTTGAGATAGATCAGCCCTATTTCCTCTTTGTTGAATTCCTGTTGTTCTAAATAAGAAAGATACTCAATAAGCTTTTCAGTTTTTTTCCTCCCTTTGTTTTTTTCGTCCATTCAGAATCATAACCCTAAAACCTGTAACAATATATAAATATTTCCATTGTTTAATAGTAACACAAAAAATGGTTATTGTTTTTCAGGAGGCTTCGGAGGCTCAGACGAAGGCGCTGGAGTGTTTTCAGCAGGTGCTGGCTGAGTTGGCTGCGGTGTTTCTGGTTGAGGTGCAGGCTGCTGTTGTGCAGGTTCAGCTTGAGCCTGTCCTTGTGTGGTTTGGCCTTCTGGCTGCGGTGTTGCCTGTTGCTGGGAGGGTTCAGCCTGCTGTACAGGAGGAGTTTCCTGTTGTGGAGCCTGCTCTTGGGCATTTTCCGGCAAAGGCTGTTCCTGTGGTGCCTGTTGTTGGGTTGGCTCAGGCATTTGCTGCTGCTCTGGCTGTTGTCCAGGCACAGTCCTTTTTCTGGGCTGGATTATTATCTTGGGCAGATTTAGAATTATAAACTTCATTTTTACAAACACAAAAAAGACTATTATAAGAAGTATGAGCACTGCCAAGGGCAGGTAAAATATTACAAGCATCAGTACACCTCCATTTTTTTTTGAAACACCTTGCTGGGAATCATCCGTAGTTTCATCTCCTCCAGCTTGCTGCTCTGAATAATTATTTTTTCCTGTTTCATCATTTATCAAGTTTTCCATTTCCTGGACAGAAGTATTGGATGATGAGCTGTTAACTGAATTGTTGAGCTGGACCGGAGGCCTTTTTCCAAGCCTTCCCTTTACAGAGACTGTTCCCTGGCTTGTGTAAGTTGTGAGCTTGCTTCCAAAATCATCCTTGACTGTTGTTACAAAAGTGTACTCTGTGTCATAGTCAGGCGAAGGGACTTTCAGAAGGTAAGAATAGGCAGTGAGGCTTTCTCCTGAGTCCATGGGCAGGTACTTTTTTGCCAGTCCTTTTAAAAGCTTGAAGTCTGAAGGATATGTTTCTTCAGCCAGGATGCGCGGAAGGTCAACCCCTCGGTTGTTTTTCAGCTTTACTGTTATGTTAAGGGTTTCGTTTCCATTAAATGATGTGTTGGAAAAAGTTTTTGTTATCTCTATTCCTGAATCATCCTGGACGCTGAGGCTGATTGTTTTTTCCACATAATCCCTTTCCCCAAATTCTGTTGTGTAGTTTGTCGAAAGCTTTAATGGCTTGGAAGATGTTTTGCTTACTTCAGGCATTGCCAATTCAAAGCTTATCTGGGTTTCATCATCAGCCCCGATGTAGGGAACGCTTCCATTGATTGTTTGGTTGTTGAACTCAGCTTTGAATGCGATGTTGGTTAGGGCAGCATAGAGGTTAGGGTTTGAGAGCCCCACAGATATCTGCTTTTTTGTGTTCTCTTTTAGCTGGTCTGAGGCTGAAGCGCTGCTCACTATTTCCATATCATCCAAAGAGTTAGTTATGGAGACAATATCTGTGTCCTCATCAAAAAGATTCTTTATTCTTATATCAGGATCAGGTATATCTATGTCCTCGACAACAAAACTGATGTTTTGCTTTTCGCTTTTTGAAGCCCTGAATTTGACTGAAAAAACCCTTTCTTCATTGCGGTCAAGTATTGCGATGCACGAAAGCTTGTTCTCCTCTTTTTGGCATCCATTATATGATTCAGGAGTAAGGCCGCTGGAAAAATAGATTCCTTCTTCTATCCTTGTGTTGTCTGTGTAAGGGTTGTATATGGTTATGTTCAGGGAGGACTCTTCGCCGATATCAAGGCTTGTTGCAGAAACTTTTTTTGTCACAGAGTGGTTGAATGAAAAACTCTCTTCGCTGGAGTTGCTGTAGGTTGTGTTGTATCCGTTGAAAAATGTTATGTTTGAAGACTGGTCAAATTCAGAAGAGTTTTTTGAGTAAAAAACATATTTGAAGCTTTTTGAGTTTCCTGGATTTATGCTTCCTGTCCAGAAAGTTTTGTTTTTTGAAAAAGCCATTTCCTGGGAAGAGTATATCTGAACATAGTAAGGAAATTCATCAGCATAGTTGATGCTGTCTGCAGGCTGGTAGCCAATGTTTGTAAGCGTTACATCAGTCTCCATAAGCTCTCCTGCATAGGCTTCTGTCCTGTCAAAGCTTCTTTCCACTTGGAGGAATGCTGTGTGCAGCACAACCTCTACTTCTGCAAAAAGGTTTCCGTACTCGTCTTCGCTCACGTTGTAAATGCAGTATTTGTACTCATCTTTTGAAACGCACTTGTAGGCCTGGCTTATTATTGTGTTTCCGTCGTGCTGTACCACTACCTGAAATGATGGGTTGATGTCTGCATCTATATTCTTTCCCTCAATCTCGACTATCTGCCCGTCATAAAGAGTGCCGTTGAACAGCAGAATTTTTCCAGGGGAAATCTGTTCAGATGCAAGCGCATTCGCTGACATGATAACTGCAAAAACAGCAAGTGCCAGAATCCAAACCCCTCTTTTTTCCATTATTTACCCAACGAGCCTGTTATTTAAAAAAGTTTCGCAGTTGTGCTCTAACCAAGCAAAAAAACAAAAGGAATACTGCAATTCAATATATTATATAATCAAAAGTTTTAAATAATAATCCTGTGCAAACTGGTTTGTGATTGATGAATCTGTATTCAAGGCTTATGACATAAGAGGGATTTATCCTGAGCAGATAAATGAGCAAACAGCTTATCTTGTCGGCAAGGCTTTTGTAAAGTTCCTGAATGCAAAAAATGTGGCAATTGGGATGGATATGAGGGAGTCCTCAAAACGGCTTTTTGACGAGCTCTCAAGAGGAATAACTGAGCAGGGGGCAAACGTTCACTTTCTCGGCATGTGCACAACTCCTCTGCTGAATTTTGCAACAGCATTTTACAAATTTGAAGGGGGCATAATGATTTCTGCATCCCATAATCCTGGACAGTACAATGCATTCAAGATGGTAAAGCATCCTGTTTTGCAGATAGGAAGTGATTCAGGGATGGAAGATATAAAAAGGCTTGTGCTGGAAAATAAGTTCCATAAATCCTGGAGAAAAGGAAAGATTATTGACAAAAAAAGTCAGGCTTATGCAGACTATCTGGGGCACGTGGAAAAATTTGTGGATTTTTCTGGATTGAAAGTTGTTGTGGACTACGGAAATGGAGTTGGGGCGCTGACTGCAAAGAAGATTTTTGAAAAAACAGAAAATATTTTCATAAGCCTTTTTGAAGAGCCTGACGGAAGGTTTCCAAACCATCCTGCCAATCCCCACGAGCTTTCAAACTTCCAAAAGCTTCAGCAGGAAGTAAAGAAAAATTCTGCAGACATTGGAATATTTTTTGACGGAGATGCTGACAGGGCTATCTTTGTGGACGAAAAAGGGGCAATAGTGCCAAATGATTTCACGCTCTGCCTTCTGGCACTGGAAGAACTGAAAAAATTTCCAGAAGAAAATATCTACTATGACCTGAGGTTCAGCAGGATAGTAAAGGAATTAATTGAAAAAAACAGCGGAAAAGCAGTGATGGAAAGGGTTGGTAACCCTTACTACAAAAAGCTTCTTGTAGAGCGCGGAGGAATAATTGGCGGAGAGTTTTCAGGTCATGTGATGTTCAGGGAAAATTATAACATCGATGACGGGCTTTTCTGCTCTGTGAAATTTCTGAACCTTGTCTCAAAGGCTAAAAAAACCAGCCAAAAGCTTTCCCATCTGATCAAGCCACTAAACAAATATTTCCAAACTCCTGAGATAAATATTACTGTCCAGGACAACGAAAAAAAAGAGCTCATTCTAAAAAAAATAAAAGAATATTATTCTCAAAAAGGGTTTGATATTGTCGAGCTGGACGGAGTGAGTGTTTTGGCTGA
Source organism: Nanobdellota archaeon (assembly GCA_041305085.1). GTDB lineage: Archaea > Nanobdellota > Nanobdellia > Woesearchaeales > UBA9642 > SURF-58. The sequence goes on from JBFYMA010000002.1 coordinate 8,626, forward strand.
AAAATTCTGGTTCAACATAAGAAAGTCAAACACAGAGCCGATAATAAGGATAAGGGCAGAGGCAGACTCCAGCAAACTCCTGCAAAAGACAAAAAAAGAACTGCTGTCTTTTGTCAGTGAACTTTGATAATCTGGATCATTAACAACAAAATTAGAGAAAATTATTTAAATTAGCCCATCCAGAACTAAGCTATTGTAAAAAATATTGGGGGTGAATATATGTTTAATATATTGTTTTTGCCAAAAAAAGCAATTCTGGATGCAAAAAAGGAAAAAAACCTGCAAAAATCTTATATGGTTGCTCTTGTGGCTTCTATAATTACTGCGGTCAGCGTATTATTTTTTACGCAGTTCACAGGAGAAGGGCTCATACTGGCTATTCTCGCTCTGATAGGGGCATTTCTCGGAGTGTTGATCTTTTCTTTCCTGTTTAAGGTGTTTATGCTGATTGTTGCAAAAAAGGCAGGATTTTATGAGGCGCTCACAACTGTTTCATACGGCTTTTTTGCAATGTCCTGCGGCTACCTTATTGCAGGAATACTGGGCCTTATACCTGCGGTAGGAATATATTTCAGCGGCGTGGTGCTTTTGCTGACTTTTGTTGTATCCAATGCAATAGTGCTTAGGCTGGGGGTGGAGTTGTTTGAGGCAGACCTTCTGCTTATCATAGTTGCCCTGGTTGCAGTGTATGTTGCCTTGTTCTTTTCAACATACTTTATGTTCTTGCAGACAATACTGGGCAGCTTTGGAGCAGTGACAGGAGGAGCATATGGAGCCTCTCAAGTTAGTGCAAACTTCCCTTTGCCATAATTTTTTTTTTTTTTTTTTTTTTTTTTTAAATTGAAAAATGGATTGTAAAAGAATTGGCTGTTAATAATAAAGAAATAGAGAATAAATAATAAATAGTTTCTAGAACCTTTTGTTTCCGAAATAGAACATTTTTTCTATTGAGACGTCAGCAGGGGCAACTCCGTTCCTGTCTATCGGCTGCTTTGCAGGCTCATTTTCAATAGCAGAGCTTTGCTGGCCTAAACTAAGCCTTGTCTGTGGCTCATTGTTTGCCTGATGTATGGGATTGTTTTGAGATTGCTGCCTTGCTGAAACAAGCTGGTTTCTCAATGAGGATATTTCTGTTTCAAACTGCTTCACTTTCCCCCTTAGCTCATCTATTTCGCTTTTGAATTTCTGGGTTGCAAGGTTTATCATTACCTGAATTTTTTGCTGTTCCAACGCGTCCATACTTTTTCACCCTTAAACCAAACACTCCTTACTGCTGCATGAAGTTTTTCTCAATGAAATGGGCCATCTTTTCGTTGTCGCCTGCTTTGTATGCTTTCAGAGCCATGCTGAATAAGCCGTCTTTTACGCAAAAATCTCCAAGCATGTTCATCCCTTCCCTGTCGTCTGCAAGCTCAAATGCCCTGAATGCGTGGGAGTACTCTTTCTGCTCAATGCATCTTCCGCCAACGAATGAAAGCTGCTCTGTATCCCTGGTGTTGTTGAATATTTCTATTGCAAATTCCCATTTCTGCTTTTGTATGCAGTCGTCTGCAACCTTGTTAAGTGATGGGGAGTCCTTCACATAACTGAAAGCCTCCACTGCCTCTTTGAGGTGGCCGTTTTGCAGGCAAAAGTCTCCAAAGCTTTTTACCTTGTCAACATCTCCTGCAAGCTTGTAGCAGTCAAGCGCTTTTGAATAGCTTGCCCTGTCGTGGTACTCCTGGCCTATCTCTGCAAGCTTTTTTCTGTTTTCTGACAATACAAATACGTTGATTGCGTTCTTGAAGTCGCCTTTTCTGAAATATTCTTCTCCAAGAGTGTTAAGTATCTTGTTTTTTATTTCCTCGTCAAACATCGAAAGGTCAAGATGGTCTATGCCTTTTTCTATAAGCAATGGCACAAGCCTCCTGAATTCGCTTCCCTCTTTGATTATCTGGCGCTCTTTTTCGAACACTTTTTCTGTTTTTTCAGCGATGTCAGAAACTACCTTGTTGACTATTTCGTGGTCTTTCATGTTCTCTGCCCTCCCTCAGCTTTAAAGCATCCTTATCTGCAGGTCGTCGTTGAAGCCTGTCTGCTTTGCCTGGTTTTTCTGCCTTTTTATGTGGCTTAACCCTGTAATTGAGGGGCTGGAAACACCTGTCATGATGGTCATTACTGTAAGCCTTCCCTTCATCCTTTCGTTTATCCTGGCTCCCCAGATGACGTTTGCGTCTGCATCCATTTTTTCTGTGACAAGCTCACCTATCCTGTTGACTTCATCCAGAGTGAGATCTGGTCCTCCTTCTATGTGGACGATTGCGCCTGTTGCGCCTTCATAGTTTATGTCAAGCAAAGGGTTGCTGAGTGCACCCATGACTGCTTCCTGCACTCTGTTTGTGGTGTCGCTTGCCCCTACTCCTATGGAGCTGACTCCTCCTTCGCTCATGATTGCTTTTACATCTGCATAGTCCAGGTTTACAAGGCTTGGAACTGCGATTATCTCAACAATTCCCCTGATCATGGTTGCGATAAGCTCGTTGGCTACTGCGAATGCCTGTTGGACCGGAAGATTGCCTGCTATCTGAACAAGCCTGTTGTTATCAATGACTATGACTGTGTCGCAGCTCTTCCTTAAGAAGTCAAGGCCGAACTCTGCTTTGTCTATCCTTGCTCTTTCTATTTTAAAAGGCATTGTCACTGTTCCTATAACTATTGCGCCAGTCTCTTTTGCAACTTTTGCCATTACATGGGCTGCTCCTGTTCCTGTTCCGCCTCCCATTCCTGCGCAGATGAATGCCATATCAGCCCCTCTAAGGGTTTCTTTTATGTCCTGAATGTTTTCCTCTGCTGCTGTCTTTCCTCTTTCTGGGAATCCTCCGCAGCCCAGCCCTTTTGTGAGTGTCTGGCCTATAAGAAATTTTTTGTCTGCTGTGATTGTGTCCAAGTGAAGCTTGTCTGTGTTGGTTGCTATGATTTCAGCTCCCCTGACTCCTTTCTGGTAGAGCCAGTTCACCATGTTTGATCCTGCGCCGCCTACTCCTATAACTTTAATGTTTGCGTGTCCTACATTTTCAAATCCGTCCATTTTTTTATTCCTCCAACTAATTGTTTGTAGTTTTATTTTCTATATTTTCTTGCTTATGCTCTTTTTCCCGCGAAGAAAACACTATTTTTATGATACAACTTATATATAAATGTTCCGATTTTAGTATTTCAGTATAGCAATTTGTATGTTGGTTTGGAGCAATATTGGAAATTTTCTATATAGAAAAGAATTCTATGGAAATATTTATAAACAAACAGGGATTCGCTATAGGGAGAGAGAGAAAGATGAAAAAAATGGGCGTATGTATACTGCGTTCGGTCTTTCTTGCAAAATAAAAATGCAAAAACTTAAGCTTTTACCCACGCTAAAGGAAAAAAAGCGGTACTTGGTCTATCAGGCAAGCGATGATCTTGAAAATCATAACTCTTTAATAGAGCAGTGCAATTCCCTGCTTGGAATATTTGAAGGCTCCAAAGCAGGCCTTCAGCTTATAAGCTCAAAAAACTCAAGAGGAATAATAAGGGTGGCTACAAAATACCTTGACAAATTGAAATTTTGCCTGTCCATTATAAAAGAAGTGGGTGGAAAGAAAGTTTCAATTAAAACAGTTTATGCTTCAGGCCTTTTGAACAAGGCAAAACAAAAAATGAAAACCTAACGAGGTGGTATTTATGGCAGAAAGCATGCAACCAATGCAGCATCAAATGATGGGATATGACAGGGCAATAACAATGTTTTCTCCTGACGGAAGATTATTGCAGGTAGAATACGCAAAAAAAACAGTAAGGCAGGGCTCAACAGCCATAGGATTTATCTGCAAAGACGGCGTATTGCTTGTGGCTGACAAAAGGATTATCGACAAGCTGGTCCTAGCAGACCAGGTGGAAAAAATCTGGAAAGTTGACGAGCATATGGGAATAACTGCCTCTGGAATAATAAGCGATGCAAGAGTGCTGGTCGAGAGGTCTCAGCTTAAGGCGCAGCAGCACCGTGTAACATATGATACTCCTATAGACGCAGTAACGATTGTAAAGGATATCTCTGACATAAAGCAATTGTGCACCCAGTCAGGCGGGCTAAGGCCTTTTGGTGTGTCTCTGCTAATTGCATCAATTGATGTTTCAGGAAAAAAGCTTTTTGAAACAGACCCCACAGGAATATACTTTCCCTACAAGGCAACTGCCATAGGTGAAGGAGAGACAGAAATAAAAGATGTGCTTACAAAGCAGTATTCAGAGGACATGACAATGGATGACTGCCTCAAGCTTGCACTCTCTGCACTGAAAAAATTCCTTGGAGCAACATTTTCAGTTGACAGGATTGATGCTGCAAGAATTCCTGAAAAGACTAAAAAGCTTGAGTCTGTGCCAAGAGAAGAGATAATAAGAGCTAATAAAAAAAAGTAGGTGAATAAGCATGGCAGGAGGACCGCAATCATACGACAGGGAAAAAGTTCATCTGAATGTTGCACGCCTGAAAAAAGAAGGCCAAGTATTCCAGGTTGTTGTTGATCCCGAGCTTGCCCTGGAGTTCAAGCAGGGAAAAAATATAGACATAGGCGAAGTTTTGAAGTCAGAAGCAGTTTTTGAGGATCCCAGAAAAGGTCTGCGCAACTCAGAAACAGTGCTTGAAAGGGTTTTTGGCACAAAAGATGTGCTCGAGATTGCCAAGACAATAATAAAAGAAGGCGAGCTTCAGGTTACTTCAGAACAGAGAGAAAAGGAGATAGAGGAAAAAAGAAAAAAAATAATCAACATAATCCACATCAACGCAATAGACCCGTCCACAAACCTTCCCCACCCTCCGAACAGGATATCCAATGCAATGGAAGAGGCGAAAGTAAAGGTTGATGCCAACAGGAGCGCAGAAGAGCAGATTGATGGAATAGTCAGCCAGCTGAGGCCAATAATACCTATAAAGTTTGCCAAAAAGCAGCTTGAGATTGTGCTTTCAGGAGGCCACGCTGCAAAGCTTTACAGCACTGTAAAAAGCTTTGGGAAATTCCTGAGAGAAGACTGGCTTAGTGATGGATCATGGAGGGTAATAGTAGAGCTGCCTGCAGGGCTCCACACAGAGCTGGTAGACACTCTTAACTCCAAAACACATGGAGAGGTAAACATAAAGATTATTGAATAAGAAGAATCGCGCTGAAAATTGTTAATTAAATTTAACAAATTTTTTTGCAAAAAAACACAAAACATTCAACAGAAACGGTGATAAAATGAGTCAGCAAAAACAAGAACAGAAAGAAAAACCAAAAGAAAAAAAGATAGTTTTTCCAGGAGAAGTCCTTGCCACAGGAATGGATAAGATTCCGGGCTTTGGAACATACAGAAAAGGAGAGCAGCTTCTCTGCTCCAGGCTTGGAATACTGAGCACAGAAGGCAAAGTGATGAAGACGATTCCCCTCAGCGGGATATATATCCCAAAAAGGAATGATGTTGTTATCGGAAGAGTCTTTGATATAATAATGGCAGGCTGGAGGCTGGACATAAACAGCCCTTATACTGCAATGCTTTCGATGAAGGAAGCCACATACGATTTTATAGCAAAAGGTGCAGACTTGACAAGAATCTTCGATCTTGATGACTACCTTGTAACCAAAATTGTCAATGTGACATCACAGAAGCTTGTGGACCTTTCGATGAAAAGCCCGGGCCTGAAAAAGCTTGTAGGAGGAAGAATAATAAGAATAAATACCTACAAGGTTCCAAGGCTTATAGGAAGAAAAGGCTCAATGGTTTCAATGATAAAGAATGCCACTGGCTGTAAGATAGTTGTGGGCCAGAACGGGCTTGTATGGATCCAGGGAACCCCTGAAATGGAGATCATGGTCATCAACACAATAAAAAAAATTGAGTCAGAGAGCTACAGGTCAGGGCTGACAGAGGCAATCAGGGAGTATCTTGAAAAGCTCACAGGAAAAAAAGTGGAGCTGGTAGAGAACACCAACCTTGAGCCTGAAAGCGATGAAGCCAAAAAAGATAACAATCATAAGAGGTAAAAAAATGGTACAAAGACATGATGGAAGAAAAAACGACGGCCTGAGAAAGATGGAGACAAAAGTAGGCGTTGTAAAAAAAGCAGAGGGAAGTGCATACTTTAAGATAGGAAACACTGCAGCATATGCAGCAGTTTACGGTCCAAGGGATCTGCACCCAAAATTTCTGCAGGACCCAAAAAAGGGCACACTGAGATGCAACTATAACCTTTTGCCTTTCTCTACAACAGAAAGGGTCAGGCCAGGCCCAAGCAGAAGGTCAAAGGAGCTTACAGCAATAACTGAAAAATCACTTCTCCCTGTGATAGACCTGGAGGATTTTCCAAATTCTGTGGTTGACGTATTTATAGAGCTCACAGAAACAGACGCGGGTTCAAGGTGCGCAGGTATTTGCGCAGCAGCTATGGCGCTTGCAGATGCAGGCATAGCGATGAAGGATCTTGTTGCAGCGGTAAGCATCGGAAAAATAGATGGCGAGCTTGTGGTGGATCTTGACGGAGAGGAAGAGCACATGAACGAGAATGAGACTCCAGACATACCAATTGCGATGATTCCCTCAACAGGGGAAATAACTCTTTTACAGGACGATGGAGTAATCACCAAGGAAGAGCTCAAAAAAGCTCTGCAAATAGTCAAGCCCGCAATTCAAGAGATTGCTAAAGCGCAGAGAACAGCGCTTCAGGAAAAATACAAAGAATTCAGCATAGAAGGTGACTAAAAATGAATAACGACTTGAAAAATCACTTAATTTCAGCATTGGCAAAAGACCTGAGGATTGATGGCAGGAAAAGGGACCAGCTCAGGGAAGTCAGCGTCCAGGTCGGGACTCTCTCAACTGCAGATGGCTCAGCCCACGTAAAGTTTGGCGACACAGAAGTCATTGCAGGAGTGAAGCTTGGAGTTGAAAAGCCTTTTCCAGATACTCCTGAAGATGGCATACTGATGGTAAATGTTGAGCTTCTTCCTTTGAGCAACCCAAAATATGAGTCAGGCCCTCCAAGCATAGACTCTATAGAGATATCAAGGGTTGTTGACAGGGGAATAAGAGAGAGCCACTGCATAGACACAAAAAAGCTTTGCGTAGAAAAAGGAGAAAAAGTCTGGGCTGTCATGATTGACATTGTTCCTATAAACGATGATGGGAACATCCTGGATGCTGCAGGCTTTGCAGCGCTTTGTGCACTCAAAAACACTGTTTTTCCTGAATATGACAAGGAAAATAACAAGGTCATGTTTGAGAAAAAGTCTAAACAAAAGCTTTCACTTCTCAGAGAGCCAATACCTGCAACAATAAGAAAAATCGGCGGAAACCTTTTGGTTGACGCAACAGAGGACGAGGAAAAAGCCACAGATGCAAGGCTTACTATAACTCTTTTGGAGGATGGCAACATCTGCTCTCTGCAAAAAGGGGGAAATTGGCCAATAACAGAGCAGGATGTGGATGAAATGCTGAAGCTGGCAGAATCAACCACAAGCCAATTGAGAAAGCACGTTCCAAAATAGCTCTATTTATGAGCTTTATTGGCTTTTTTTGTTTTTTTGTTTTTAAAGCAAAACATTTAAAAAACAATTCATAATCCAGGTGAGAAAATGACTTTAAATATAACAATTCCTGAGGGGACACAGACAAAGTATGAAAAAGCAAGGATTATAGGCACAAGGGCAACGCAGATAGCTGCAGGAGCCCCTATTCTTGTAAAGCTCTCAGAAAAAGAGCTGGAAGAGCTCAAATTCAGCCCTATGGCGATTGCCAAGCTTGAGTACTCAAAAGGGCTTATTCCAATTGACATAAAAAGGATTCTTCCGCACGAATGGAAGTACTGACTTTTTTTAGTTTCTAAAAATTTATATACTACCTCTTGCAAAACTAATCTATGGAAAGCCTGCACAAGAACAAGCACTATTTTGGCTACCCAAAAAGAACTGGCTCCAGTGTTAAGAAGGAGATAGATGCAGGGCTTAGGCTTCTGAATTCTATAAAAAACAGGATAGTTACTGTTTTTGGCTCGCATATTCCTGGCGAGAAAAATAAATATTGTAGGGACTGCTACAAAACAGCCTACGAGCTGGGCAAAGAAGGGTTTGCAGTAATGACTGGTGGAGGCCCAGGCATAATGAAGGCTGCAAACTTAGGAGCATTTGATGCAGGCGCTCCTTCTATTGGCATAAAGGCAAAGCTTTTGCAGAAAGAGCAGTCTGTTACTGATGTTCACACCCACGTGCTTGAGCTGGAATATCTTTTTGTAAGAAAGTTCCTTCTAGCAATAAAGAGCGAAGCATTGATTTTCTATCCCGGAGGGTTTGGAACGCTTGATGAATTGTTTGGCTTTGTTGTTCTGATACAGACAAAGATGACTGACAAGGTTCCGATAATATGCGTGAATAAAAAATATTGGAAAGGGCTTTTTGAGTGGTCAAAAAGAGTTCCTCTGAAAAATAGTTTTATAAGCAGCAAAGACTTTGACCTGTTCTTTTTTGCAGAAAACAGCGAAGACATACTGAGAATAATAGAAGGTAAGAATAACAGAAGAATAAAAAAATAGTTGGAAAACATAAGCAAACCCTAAAAAAAATAAAACATCAGGAAATATTAAATGCTTGCTATCCACACTCCTGCCATAAACAGCACATATATTCCCAGCAATACAGCCCCTTCCCACTTTACTATCTGCTTCTGGGTCCTCATGAACAGTATTATCAATGATGTAAGCACGACCATTACAGGAATAGTGAAAAATATGCTGTAAAAATTTATTCCAATGGGCCTTATCAACGAGGCAACTCCTCCGATTAACAGAACGTTTGTGATATTGCTCCCAAGTATGTTACCAATGAGCAGGTCTTTCATTCCTTTTTTTAGCGAGCTGAATGCAACGCTCAATTCTGGAAGGGATGTTCCAAGGGCTATAAGCGTTACTGCTATAATGTTGCTGGGCACTCCCAGAAATTCTGCAATTCCTGTCGCAGAAGTCACCACAAGCTTTGCTGAATAGATAAGAAATATCAGCGAAACAGCAGCTATTCCAAGCTCTTTTAGGTGTGCTTTGTTTATTTTTGTCAGGAAGAATGCCCCTTTTTCTATCTGTTTTTCCTCTTTTTTTGTGAAAGGCTCCAGCTTGAAAATGTAAATAAGATAGAGTGCAAACAATATGAGCAGTATGAGCCCCTCTGTCCTGGAAATAATTCCGTCAATGCAGAAAAAAAAGAAAATAAAAGTGACGAATGCAAGAATCAATGAGTCATAGGTCTGCATCCTCTGGCTTGTTCCCAAAGCCACAAGCACTGCGCCAAGCCCAACGATCAATCCTATATTTGCAATGTTGCTTCCAACAATGTTTCCAATTACAAGCTCAGTATTGCCAAGCCCTGCGGCAAAAACACTTGTCAAAAGCTCTGGCAGGGATGTTCCTATTGCAACAACGCTCATTCCTATCACAAAATTAGAGACTCCAAAAAGTTTGGCGATCTTTGCAGCGCTTTCCACAAAAAAATCGCTGGATTTTATGAGTACAAAGATGCTCACAATGAACAATATTATGCTCAGGATTATTTCCATTGTTATCTATGCAATTAATAATTTTATAAATATTCTGGTTTAGAATCATTTTGAATATTCTTGAATTTTTCAATAACTTTATATATGATTAAGAAAAAAATATTTCTAAAATAAAAATAAAACAAATAATTTAACATTGTGAGGTGATTTGATGAAGTATGCAAGCATTTTTTTGTTGTGCATATTTTTTTTGGGAATAATTTTTTCAGGAAGCGCATACGCAAGGGATGATGGAGCATCTGCAGTAAATACAAACAGCATTGATGCTGCCACAAAGGCGGAGCTTGCAAAGCTTTCAGAAAGCGCATGCATGGAGAGGCTGAAATCCAGCTTTCCAAATGTGCAGGAAGCCAGGCTGAAACTGGAGTGCAGCTCATTGAGGCAGGTTGCAAAACCTATCGATGCGGCAAAAGATTTCAGAGCTATGGAGCCTGAGCAAAAGCAGAAGATTGCAGAGCTTTCCACAGAGCTGCAGAATAAGCTGAAACTTATGAACCGGGAGCAGCTGAAAAAAATTTCACAGATGACTGCTGAGCAGATAAGGGAAAGGCTGCAAAATTATAATGTTGTGAAGATTTATGATTCTGAAACAGGCTACAAGGCAAGAAAAGTTGCGCAGGAAAAGATTCAGGCTCTTAAGCAAACTAGAGAGCAGCTTGAAGAAAAATACAAAAACCTTGAGAGCGAGATGGCCAGAGAGAGAAACGAGTTCAACAAGTATAAAGAGTTTGAAAAAGGATGTGATGCAAACAGCTCCAACTCAACAGAGTGCGAGCAGTACAGGGAGCGTGCAAGAGAATACGCAAAAAATGCACTTGAAAAGATGGCTGAAACCGAACTGAACATCCTTGACAGGCTTGCAGCGCAGGCAGAGCAGAATGAAGACCTTACAGAACAGGAGCTCCAGGAAATTCTTGACGATATTGATGCAAAAAAGCTGGAGATAAATGATGCGCTTGCAGCTCTTGACAGTGCAGAGACAAAGGATGAGATAAAAGAGGCAGGGCAGACAATCATTGACCTGTGGAAGGAAATAAGGCAAAGGTTTGTTGTCCATGAGTACAGGCTTGTGAAAGCAAATGTTGGCGGAATACTTTTAAGGGCAAAAGTGCTCGACAGAAAGCTGGACAGGCTTCTGGCATATTACAGAGAAAAAGACATGAACACTTCTGAAATACAACCATTGGTTGACGACTATTCTGCATTGGTTGAGAGTGCCAGAGAAAAGTTTGCCCAGGCAGATGAAAAGTTTAAAGAGGCATGGAATCTCAACAAACAAGCAAATCCTGATGTTGAGCAGATACACACTCTTGCAGAAGAAGGAAGGGCTCTTGTCAAGGATGCTCAGGATGACCTGAAAGAGGCTGCTGACAAGATAAAAGAATTGTTTCAAAGCCTGAAACAAGACCAGCGGAAAATAGTTCTTGAGGATGAAGAAGATGATTACTACGACATCGAGCCTCCTGCAATGCCTGATGATGACAGCAATGGTGGCAGCGCAAACCAGCAGGGCAGCGATGCCCAGGAATAGAGGTGAAAAAATGAACTATACATATTTATTCGCAATATTGGCTGTTGGCTTGCTTCTTGCAGGATGCGCTTCAAAAGTCAGCGACGATACAGGCAAGGATCAGATGATGGATAACACAGAAGGACAAGCACAGGCAACAGATGTGCCATTGCAGGATGCTGGTAGCGTTGAAGACACCAACGACATTTTGAGCGACGAACTGGATAATTCAGAAGACATGCTTGACGACTGGTAGATTTTTTTTTTTTTTTTTCTGCATGTTTTTGTTTTCTTTTATATTTTTTTGTTTTGCTTATTGTTTCTCTCTCATGAATTTTGGCTTGATGCTAAATGCTTCACGATAAGTATGCTTTCCTATAAATAATATGAATTCAACTAGGAGAGAATTAGGACGGAATTTACTGCGCACTGCGCAGCTTTGGCCCGCCAGTAGCGGGTGAAAACCTGGCTTTGCCCGGCAGCACTTGCGCACTCTGCGCGACTATTCTGGCAGAAGTCTGCCAATAATTTCCATCTTGATAAACACGACAAACTATCTAAAATATAGCCATAAAAAGCGCCACGAGCATCCTCTTAAACAATCCAGCCCAAAACCTTTATATACATCTTTCTTTAAATACACTGCATGATAAAGATTGACGGCAGCTTTCAGGAGGGTGGGGGGCAGATTATAAGGACTGCGCTCGCGCTTTCAGCAATAACAGGCAAGCCTTTTACTGCAGAAAAAATCAGGAACAACAGGCCTGTTCCAGGGCTCAAGGCACAGCACGTTACCTGTGTAAATGCTGTTCAGCAGCTTTGCAATGCTCAGGCTGAAGGGCTTAAAATAGGCAGCGAATCCCTCACATTCAGGCCTGAAAAGCTTGTCCCAAAAGACATAGACATAGACATAGGCACTGCTGGCTCAATAACGCTTGTTTTGCAGTCTCTTCTCCTGCCTGCAATCTACTCAGGTCAGCCTGTAAAAATATTCCTCAAGGGAGGTACAGATGTTGCCTGGAGCCAGCCAATAGACTATTTTGCAAACGTTTTCTGCCCCTTGATACAGAATTTTGTAGAAGTCAGGGTGAGCACAAAGCTCAGGGGCTTTTATCCAAAAGGTGGAGGGATTGCGACAGTAATGGTTGGACCGAAGAAAGATTTTCAGCCATTGGAACTGACTTCCCATGACGAAATACTGGGCATCAAAGGAAAAAGCTTTGCATCAGAAAGCCTTCAGGGAATAGATGTTGCAGAAAGGCAGGTAAATTCTGCAAAAAAATTTCTTGAGCACATAACAAGCGTTGAAATAATTCCTGAATACTCAAAAACCCTTTCGCCTGGCTCTGGGCTGGTGCTCTGGGCAGAATATCCAAGAACAATTATAGGAGCAGATTCTTTGGGAAAAAAAGGCAAGCCTGCAGAGTTTGTGGGAGAGGAAGCAGCAAAGAAGCTTTTGGAAGAGATAAACAATGGGGCAGTTGTCGACAGCCTTTGCGCCGATGCATTGATTCCTTTTTTGGCAGTTGCAGGCGGAAAAATAAAGACTTCCAAAATTACAAAGCATACATTGGCAAACATTTATGTTGCAGAAAAATTTCTTGACACAAGATTTGAGATAGATAATGATGAGTGTGTTATTTCAGCGCTCAAACCTTCCCCTTCCTGATAAGCATCTGCATTGTGTCCACAAAATCAGCAGCCTCTTTGAAATACCTGTCGTACATTTCCCCAGTTACTGGCTTTATTTCATTATGGATTATGCTTTTGCTAAGATGGAAAAAGTGCGCCATTGTCTTTGCATACCTTTCAGGCAAAAGCCCATTTTTTACAAGCTTTTCGTGGAGCATTCCAGCAACGTGCTCAGGAGAAGGAGGAACCTCTCCCATCTTCATAAGCGCTGCGTGGGCAGAATCAACAACAGCCCAGTAAAGGTCAAGCGTTGCCTGGTTTATGTGCCACTTTGAGTTGTGAAGGGTTACTGGAGCCCTGCTGAAATATGACCAGATGCTTTCAGGCGTAGGCCTGACCCTTCCCTGGTACAGAAGCGCCTGCAATGGGTCAAAAAATCCTGTATCTATTATTGAAACGCCATCCCTGAGGATGTTTATGGCAACAGGGTCTCCAGCCCTGCAGTACTCCCAGAAGCTTGTAAACTTCATGCTTGTGACATGGATTTTTGTGGAAACTTTTGCAATGGTTTTTTCTGTAATTATCCTGTAGGTCTGGACAAGCTCCCGCGTAAGCTGAAGCGTTACATCGTCAACAACCAGAAGAATATCTATGTCTCTGGATTTTTCTCTTCTTGCTGCGCTTCCGAACAGCACAACTGCTTTCAGAAAGTTTCCCAGCTCTTTGTTTATCTCCTTTGCAAACTTGTAAGCAACATCTACATCATCCTGGGTATACCTTTTCAGGTTGACTCTTTTCTTTTTTTTTATCTCAAAATCCACTTGTTCCAGCCCCTTTGCCTTTTATCTTATAAACATACTTTATAATATTTGTTCACTATTTAAAAATGGAAACAGGCAGATTTTCAGATGTTAGTTCTGCGAAAAGTTTTTAAATAACCTAGGCTCTAACAATTGTACAGGGGGATTATTTAAAAAAGAGGTTAATAAATGGCAGAAGAATCTATTCCTGTTCCACCAGCGCCTGTCGGGGAACTAAAAGAGAAGAAAAATCGCAAGGGGCTGTTTGGATTCCTGAAAAAAGGCAAGGCAAAGCCTTCCAAAAAAGAGCAGGGTCAGGAAAACACTTCTCATCCAGACATTTCTCAAGAGCCTGAAACACCAACTGCGCAGGATTATGCAGAGGATGTTCCAGTGAATGTGCCAGTGGATGTATCTAATGATAATTCTGTTGAGAGTTCTAAGCCAGAGGCTTCACAGGAAAAAGAAGAGCAAAAAGAAGAAGAGGAGATGAACGAGGCGCCAATGGAGCTGGAAGAAGAGCTTGAGCCTCCAAAGCAGGACGGTCCCGCAGAAGACATAAACATTGATGACCTGCAAAAGCTTGAAAAAGATTTAGAAATTGACGATGATGAATTGAAAAAAGAGTCTGGAGTCCAGCAAAAATCAGAAAAAGCTAAAAAGAGGCCTGGAGCAAGAAAAGCTTCTTCAAAAAAGCACCAGCAGGAAATAATCCAGGAAGAGACAGTCGTGGAGGAAGACGAGCCAGAGCAAGAAGAACCAGAAGAGCAGGAAGAAAAAAGCCTTCCTGAGATAAGCCCTCCAAAAAAAACCCCTGCTGTAAAAATACAAAAGGCAAAAGTCAGACCGAGAAAAAGGGTTGAGAAATACCTTAAAGACCTTGAAAAAGACCACAAGAAGGTTTACGACACAGTCAGCAAGACCATCAAGAAGCCAGAGGAAAAGATTGACCCTGAACACTTTTTTATTCTGAAGAACGGCAGGCCAATAAAAAACCTTCACGAGCTTGTAAAAGCTCTGAAAACAATTGATGACGACACTTTTAAGCACCATGTGAATGAGCACAAAAATGATTTTGCAAACTGGCTCAAGGACATTCTCAAAAAAGAGGAGCTTGCAGATGAAATAAGGAACAAAAAGGCAAAGAATGAGCTTTTGAAAATACTTGATGACTATGAGAATAAATATGGAACTGTACTGAAAAAGCACAAGGACGAGATGGTATCCTGGAGAAAGACCCAGGAGGAGCTTTTGGATAGGGTCAGGAAGGCAAGGGATGAGCTCTATGATTTCCAGGCCCAGCTTGATGCAAAGGAAAAAGAGATAGCCCAGCGCGCAAAGTTGATTTCCAACTCAAAAGCTTTTGATGTTGAAGGCTTTAAGAAAAAAATGAGAATGCAGTTTGAGCAAAAGCAAAAATTATTGGCAAAGTCTTTTGAGCAGCAGAAAATCGCATTGCAAAAGGAAAAAGTGGCTTTTGCAGAGAAGAGCAAGGGCTTTGAAAAAAAACTCAAAGATGTTGAGCAGGCCAAAAAATCTTTGGCAAAGGAGCTGCAAGAGATTGAAAAAAGGAAGAACTCATTTGATTCTTTGAAGAAAAAGCTGGAATCATCGCTTTTGGCATCCCGGGAAAAAGAGGCTGATATCAGGTCCAAGGCTGCTGAGATTTCGAGAAGGGAAAAAAGCCTTGAAGTAAAGGAAAGGGTTGTTCAGAGAAGGGAGGAAAAGCTGGAAAGTCTTTACTCTGCAGACAAAGAGCTCAAAAAGTCCCTGGCAGACATGAGGGAAAAGCTAGATCATGAAAAGAGCGCAGTGGAGAGCCAGGGGTTTAAAGAGTATGTCAAGGAAGAGCTCTCCCAGCTTTACCCTCAGCACATAAACCAGGTGACAAACATTGACGGCGCGCTTGACACAGTCAACTCAAACCACGCAGACCTTCACGAAATGGTTATCGAGTGCAGAAAGCTGCTGAACAACAACCAGATTGCAGACGCCCAGAAGTTTTACAACGTCATAAAGGACGAGTTCAGGAAACGAAAGATGGGTCTCAAGGAAAAGCAGGACCTGCACAACAAGATTCTTGAACTGTACGATGATATACACCTTGCACTTATGAGCTAGGGTTGGTTTAATTGTTTTAAAAAATTCTTATTTCTCTTATTGAAAATTGCGCAGGGTTGAATACCCCTACCTTCAGGTCGAAATTTTCAATTCCAAAAATGCGCCTTCCATGAGCGAAGGCGTAATACCCCAACTTTTAGGTTGGGGATAAGCCTGAGCGGCGCATTTTTGTTATTTTGTAATAAATATTGGTGTAATTATGTGGTCTATCTTTTGGCAGGACTTACAAAATTAATCTAAGGTGTTAGTAATAAAATCTTCGACTTGAATCAGGATCTCATTGAAAGTTAAGCTTTGGCTTTCCCATATGTTTACTGTGTTTGCTAGTCCGTTCATGTTTGTGTATGTTTCTCCACTTGTCACATAATTAAATGCCCAAGCCTGATTATTTTTGGTAACTACTAGGTCAAAGCGTCCTTTTTGCTGCACATTTTGAAGGTTTATGGTATAAATCTGCTGATCATCATACTCTTCATAATTGCTGACCAAAACATTCTCAACAGCCTGCTTTATGACGAGCAGGGCTTCGCTTTCAGATGTTCCTTCCGAAAGAACTACTTCCACATATTTTGATTGATTCATAGTAATGTTTTGTTGAGAAGAAATGCCATTTTTGGAAACATTCAAAACATGAGGAGTAGAGCAAAGAATATGGGGTCCGCCACAACCCATTGAATAATCGCTTAACCCATCCTGAACATACTCCAAAACAACCAACCTTGACAGGCCATCCTCACCAGTATAGCCAAAAGTCTCCAACCCACCAGTAACATTATAAACTTCTACCAAAGAATCGTTAATACCAACACCCTCATTGTCCTTAACAAAAACATCCAAATAATAATAATTATACAGCTTGTTATAACTGCCAGCATAAGCATTGCTCTTATTAAAAGAAACATTAACCAAACTATTAGAAGCAACCTCCATCTTAACATCGTAGCCATTATCAACATTCTCAACCACAGAATCACTCACATTACCATTACCACTAAGAAGAAGAATACCAGAACCATCCAAACCATTCAAAACCTTATTACCCCTCAAAGAACTACTAGCATAATAACTAACAATCCCCCCACCCCAATCACCACTATAATTAAAATAATCAACAGTATTATTCTCAACAACACAATCAGGCCTCAAAACAGTAATTCCAGCATCACTATCAAAACTCCCACTGCTATGATTAACAACATTTCCACTCACAACAACACCAGAATCATCCAGATAAACTCCTGCCATCCTCCAGCCCAAATCAAAAACATTATCCCTAACAACAACATTCAAAGGATCAAAAGCAGTCTTTAAAACATAACCACTGCTCGCAGGATCACTCAAAATATTGGAATCAAGCAACAAGCCATCAACACTATAAACAAACCAAGACTTAAAACCCTTCCACGAATTATCAAAAAACGTAACATTACTCCCCTCAAAAATCATAACAGAAACATTCTCAAACAAAGAACCATTAACATCCACATTACTGGAAAACTTATCAATAACCACAGGCTGGCCAAAGCTCAAATTAAACACGTCATCAAAAACAAAAATGTTGTTAGAATCAAACACTCCAACAAAACCTCCTTTTTCTGCCCTATAATAACTGCCTTCTGTATAAAAAGTATAATCACTCTTAACATTATGAAGATTGTTATCAAAAACTTCAGCACCATCAACACCATCAAAAAACAGCAAATAAGCCTCATTATTGGAACTAGAACCAAAATCAGTATTGTTGGAATAAAAATCCTCAAAAACAGAATCACCCACAACAACATCCTGAGAACTTTCAAACCACAAAACCCTCAAATCCGCCTCAGTCGGTTCAACCACAACACCACCAGAAGCACTATTATTAACAAAACTTACACCACTTGCATTAAAAGCATGCAAAACATTACTATAATTCTCCAAAACACAATCCTCAATCGTAACATTACCAAAACCATCAATCGTAAAAACATAAGCATCCAAACTATCATTAAACAAAACATGATTATTGCAGTCAAAATCAATATTATCAGCCTTCAAAGAAAAACAACTACCACTATCACTATTCAAAACAATACTGGAAGTAACATCAACACACCTCGAATCATAAATATTGCTGCCAGAGCTATCATCCTTGTAAACATTCATATAATCATACTCGTCATGATTCACAGCAGCATTATAAGGATAATGGCTCAAATGCAACTCCAGCTTGAACTCATCACCCAAACCATCAATAAACTCCTGATCAATAAAGCCACTATTTACAAGATTGCCGTTAACATAAACTTTTGTTTCCCTTGTATCAAAATCCACATTTTTAACTATCTTTTCTTCAATTAAGGAGTCTAATTTATTTTTATCCATAATTACTTCCATATGGTTAAAGTCAAAATTGGAATCAATTATATTTCCATACTGCTCTAACAAGTTTTTTGCGTCTTGAGTGGATAAATCTTCATCGAACTTAACAATAAATTTATAATTATTTTCATTTACTTTTGCATAGTCAGGGTACAAATTATGTTTTAATGCATAAGATAATTTTTCATAATCCAGATTATCTAATTCTTCTGCATTTACATAAAAACATAAAAGGATGAAAATAAAAAATAAAATTAAAAAATAATTATTCTGTTTCATAGTTTTCCACACTTAAAAGCTCTAAAAGGAATCTGTTTTCTATTTGAAATAATTTTACAAATACGGTATATTCCTTTCCAGGTATAAATGGGTAGCAATTTAAATTACAATTATTTCCACTACAACCCACAGACTTGTTATTATAATCTTCATCATAAAATACTAAATAATTTTCTTCATTTATTTTAAATCCTAGACCAGAAACACAATCC
Organism: Nanobdellota archaeon; assembly: GCA_041305085.1. GTDB lineage: Archaea > Nanobdellota > Nanobdellia > Woesearchaeales > UBA9642 > SURF-58. The sequence goes on from JBFYMA010000002.1 coordinate 27,126, forward strand.
TGACAACATGGTTTTTGATCTCTACAATAATTCCCAGTGCATACTTTCATGTGAATATCCACAACTCCTCTAATATAAATTTTATTTCCAACTAAATTCTGCTTATTTCTCCAAACTTCTTTAGGTGTAATAACATAATTAAAAATAGCTTTATCAGAATTATCTGAGCTATAAGTAGTTGGTTCTGGTGGTACCTCATCAATCCAGACAACCGATTTATCTTTAGCTAAATTTTGAACTTTGTCTTCGTCTATTATAACAATTAGTACGTTACCCCAACTTGATTCATTAACATTATACTCTTCAAATTTATTTAAATAAATACCACCTAAACTTTCAACAGTGTGTCTTGCTTCAGTAAAAGAAACACCATCTACAAAAGTTACAGTAAAGTTTGCAGTTCCATCACCATTCTCAGCCCACGCAGAAATATTTCCAGAAAGAATAGATTGAGATAATTTATGTTCATAGGATTCTTGACTAGTACATCCTATCAAAATCACAAGGAAGAAAATAATTAAAAAAACAGCACATATTCGCTGAAGCTGTTTTTCAGTTAATCTAATCCCAACCCCCATCTAATTTCACAAAGCGAAATTAGTATTTATAGTTTTCTATTCTCTAATAGGTAGTTTTGTATATTTTCCGGGAAAACCGTAATTTTGGGATAAATTATTTTGTTTTTGTGATAACTTGTGATATTGTTTTTTATAGAAACCTTTTTAATATTATGATGAAAACTTAGTGTGATGAGGAAGTATATAAAACTTACAAAAATTAAAGTCTTATTTCTCAGAAAAGTTTCTGTATCTCCTTCAGTCGTATCTTGTAATCCATTGACGGC
>JBFYMA010000003.1:0-42336 GCA_041305085.1 Nanobdellota archaeon
GAAATCATCGAAGTAATGGTGTCTTAACATGATTTCTTCAAAGCCAGACAGGAGCTCGTTCCTGAGCTTGGCAGGTCCAGGCACGATGTTTTCCCTGATCTCCAGAATGGTCACTCTGGCACTGTCGAAGCAGTCTATAGTCGGCGAATAGGACCCAAGCCGGTTAAGCTGCTGCCTTAACAGGAGAGTATCCAGCACTTTTTTCGGCGGCTGTTTGAAAACATCTGCTTCAGCAAGAGCAGCATCAGGCATCGCGGATAAATCAGCCAGCTGCTGTTGCTTTTCTGGTTTGGCCTTCTGCTTTTCAGCAGGCTTTTCCGCCGGAGCGTCCGACTTAAGGAATGAAGAAATAGGAGTTGCGAACAGGACAATAGAAACTGCCAGCAGCAGAGCAGGCCAAAATCTTTTAATGTGGCTCTCCTTTTGAATCAGGGGAGCAGTATAGGCCTGATTGGGTGAGTGATTGCGTCCCTTTTTCATTTTTTCCTCCTTGACAAAAAGGTTTATTTGCAATCCAAAACATTATCTTTTCCAAAAAACAAAAAAATTTTATCATAAACACAGCAACGGCTGCGGTTGTATTCAATTCAAAGGAGCTGCCAGGCTCTATATAAAAAGGTTGATGCGATCATTAGAGGAATTTGTCCCGGCAGCTCCGTTGCTTTTGCCTGCAGAGGAATGCTGCATGTTGAGCACTAGAAGAAATGCAGAGGTTTTTCCCCTACAGGCAGAATGAATTTGGCGGGCGCGCCCAGGCAATCCCAGGCAAGGATTAGAAATGACCTCTCCTTAAACCGGTAGGAAAAAGGAAGGTGACAAACGCTGCTGGGCGCACCCAAATTTAGAGCTGGAAGCGTTTAGAACAAAAAAGCTACCCATAACCCAATCGGAGGCATTTCCAAAATCGGATTAAAACCTTTTTTGTCCCTTAGCTTCCAGCTTATTGAGCTATAAGCCTTGTTATTAGGCTTATCGGAACTATCAAAAGCACAAAGAGATAAATGAGAACTCTCAAGGCAGTCTTCATAAAACAATCTCTGTTTTTTGTGCAGGCAACCCCGGGCGTTAATTTCAGGATGAAATAATCAGAGCAGAGGGTTTTGCTCTTTCCTGGGGTTTAACCTGCGTTCATAGAAAATTTTTGCGCTTGGTGCAGCTGTGAAACGTTTCATTCCGGATTTCAAGCGAAAGAAATGTTGCCACACCAGGCGCGAATATTTCGCCGCACAGCCCTTTAGGTCTGCTTAGCATTAAAAGAGCACTTTTTTTGGTGATAGCATCGCTTACCTAGCGAAGTATCTATATTGATATAAAGGGCTGGCGGCGGAAAAACCACAGCTAGTGCCTGCTCGGATCCAGTGCTCGGTTTAAGACCCTGTTTTTGCAGTGCATAGCTGGAAAAATTTTAGAGCCCGGGGCGGAAATAGGGACATATATAATAGGAAACAAGGGGAATCATATATATGCTGCTCATTGAGAGCGACGCCCCGGGCAAAGTTTTGCCGCGCAGCACCCAGCTTATAAGCCTTAGTTAAGAGGCTTAAGGCCATATTTAGTGCTCGAGCTGAGTTTTTTGTGCTGCGCGGACTTTTTTTTTGGCTGCCAGGGCAAAACCGTTTGATGTCAGCGGTCTTGATTGGGAGGTAATAATCCCCAGCAGCCAAGAATTTCTTCTGCGAAAAAACCTTCAGGGTCCGGGATTGAACCGATTTTGCCCTGAAGGCGCAGTACCTAACATAAGGGTGATTAAGGAGAAAACCCTTAGTAGGAGAATCTATTCATAAAAAGATACTTGTATTCTTATGCTGCCCGAAAACAGGCATGCAGCATTGCGGGAAGAGTTAGCTTCCGGGCAGTAAGGGAGTGTACACACAAATACCCCAGCACCACCTCCTTTCAAAATGGCTTGAACTGCATAGCGCGTTGAATTGTTTTGCAGTTCTGGTGGAATATTTTCAGTATCGCGGGTTGTGCGGTTTTTATACCGCAAATTTTTGGGCTGCCAAAATCCAGCTTTGAACGCTCAAACCAGGAGCTGGAGCTGGATTACGATAGGAATGGCAGCCCAGAATCAAAAAACTTTGGCGCCCGGGAATAGCTTATGGAACAGAATTATATGTCAAGGAGGGTAATTCCATCCCACTTTTCTGCCATTCCCGGGCAAAGTTTTGCCGCGCAGCATCTCAAAAAACAGCAAGTTCAGACATTGGAGGTCTAAGAACAAGGCCCGGGATGCTGGCGGCACAGGTTGCAGCCAATATGTGGCTGAAGAATTTAGAGCCCGGGGCAGGAGATATATTAACCAGGGGACACTGATTGATATATGCTGCTCTTGTGAGCGACGCCCCGGGCAAAGTTTTGCCGCGCAACAGTATGCAAGCCCCAGTGTAGCTAACCAAAGGAGTAGGAACTCGCATAGGTGCGCGGACTTTTTTTGGCTGCCAAAGAGCAATGAATACGTCCCACATTGTATTCGCCCCGCCGTAGGTTAACACTCTTTGGCAGCGCTTTATGGAAATTAAATATTGTCTATGCTATTGCTTTTTAATGAAGCAAAAGGAAATTCCAAATTCTCTTGTTCTCCATCCTCGCTTAATTTTTTCAGAAGTTCCAGATACTCCTGAATTGCATCATCGTTTGGAGAAACCTGGTGAACAGTTATGTTAAATAACTTTTTTTTGGTTATGATTTCGCCGTTCTGGATGCCCATATTAAATACAAGCCAGGAGGCTACTTCGGGGCTTTCGCCGGCTATTTTGTCGACAACTACTGCAGCGTCGTCATCCATGCTGATGTTTAAATGATGATTTTTTATCTGCTGGCGAGTCCATTCGCTGGCAGTAATTTGCTGAGCAGCAGTTGCTCCTGAGTCAGTAGTACTCGGTGCCATTTTAGTTGTCCTTATACTTTGCGGTTTAGCGGTTTAAGAGCTGCGGGCTGCCCAAGAGTTGTCTCTCCCCTCTGGAAGACTTGTCAAGGGCAGTCCGCGCGCACTGAAATTTTCACTAACTTTTTTCAAAGGTAGGGGGCTTCCTCGAGCGTATGTTAACCCTTCTTTTGGGTTAACTCTCTGCTACAGAGGTTTGGGTATGCACTGATTGTGCATTAAGAAGGGTATATAAGTCAGGAAGCCCCCGCCATTCTTCATGCCGGTTTACGAAGTGTTAAGGCCGATAAGGGTTATGAGTTTCCGTTTCATAGGAAAACCTCCATTTATAAGGTTATAGGTTAATGCTGCGCCCGGAGACTGATGCAAGGGCGGTTGAACCATTGCAGGCGGTTGAGTTGTTAAACTGCCCCGGGCGCGCTTTGTCTATTTAGGTCGTGGAACTTTCCTCAGTCTCACAGGCTCAGAGAGCATTCCGGAAAGAAAACAGTGCAGCTCTTCATCGCTTTTCAGCTCAGGAAGAATTTCTCCAACTGTTGCGCCGTGCTTGAAGAACATAATTTGCTGTTCGCGGTAGTCTCCGCTGAGTATTCTGCGTATAACTGCATATTCATGAACAGAAAATCCCCTGCTTGAAAGAAGATTCACAATGCTGTCCAATGATTTATCTTTACTTCTAACAAACATATTTCCTGCAATTTTGAGAGCATCTTCCTGGCCTTTCAATGCGTGTATGCCTATTTCTTTGGTAACTGAAAGGCCCTTGTTCTCGTCAAATTCTACAAAGCCTCCCAGAAACTTGTCAGATATTTTTTCTTCAATGCCGTCCAAGGCTTTTTCAGACAAATGCAGCAAATTGAAAACTGTGCAATTATCATTATTTAGTGGCTTATTCAAAACCGTTTCACATATACTCATAACTAAATTCCCTTTATAAAAAGATTCTCTGATATTTTCCCTGAGAATTTATAGGTAAAACAATTATTGCCTTATAAAAGCCGCCCTTGTCTGCGTAATGAAAATTTGTAAAGCTCGGTGAAGTATTCCATTTTTTCACAACAAGAGCAGCTTTTTCTTCCCTGAAAACAAATTTCACGCACCCAACTGCATAAATCTATATAAAAAATGAGAGTATCCTCAAAATCCCCAAAACTATCTCATTTCCATACTATTATGAGTGGGTGCGCTTAAAGTTTTTGCGCCAGGGGGCCTGCCTGATAAAAGAAGGTAAAACCGTAAAACCATTTAAGGTATTCCAGAACCCCCTGGCAAAAGCTTTTAAAAGGCGCAAAAATGCCTTTCACTGACAAGCAAGACCTTTTGGCCTTGATTAATTTCCTTTTGCTTTTTGCGCTGCAAATCCTCGTTGCACTGGTCTAGCAAAAGACCAACCAATAAGACTAGCATAAGGAAGAATATGAGCGTCCAGAACAAATAATGAATTCTGTAATTGCGTTTATTAACCCGCATATTTATTACTCCAAAAACCTGGAGAGCTGTCCGTTAAGAACAGACTCTCCATTCCGGGATGTTCGCAGATTACCACATTATCTATCTGTCACGATAAGCTGGGTGTTTTGAGTTGTCTTGCTCATCAACAGCAGATAACTCTTCTTTCCACAGCCCTCTGGTTTTCTCAAACCTGATTATAAAATCATCCCAGCGAGGATCCCACGATTCATCGTTGATGCTGTTGTCAATCTGCGCCATGTTGCCGTTCCAGACCTCATCGACCAATTCATCAAACGTAAGGAAGAAGTCGATGCGCAGGCCGTGGGTGTTGACGTTTTCAGTATCAAGCAGAACCAGGGTGTGCTCGTCATATATTTTCAGGCGGACAAACCTCTGATTCCCTAAATCGAAGACCGGCGACAGGGTGTTATTGAACCGCAATCCTTCTCTTTCGGATTCTGGAAGCGCATGATTCAGAAGAAAAGTCAACTTTTCGATTTTCAGATCGGAAAGAGTATCTCCCAGGTTTTCATCCTGCGCCATGTAGCTAAGGCTCAGGTAGTGGTCGAGATTTGTCCCCCATAAAAAGTCTGATGCTTTTTTCAAAGTCTGCTGAGCCAAACTGTCGGAAGGATTTTGGAGAAAAGTCCTGATTTTTGTCCTGAATGCCTGCACGAACTGCCCCCTAGTTTCAAGCATGGAAAGATCATAATCAGTAGTTCCTATTCTCCCAGGGGGAACACCAAGTTCGTTAAGAGCTTTTCTTATTTGTGCGACACCAATACCCACATTGGTTCCATGCTTGCTTTGTTTATAGCACGTTTTGACATTCGCCGCAAGCACTTTTAAACTGTCATCCAATGCCTGGCCTGTGGGTATTGTTTGCTCTTCTTCTTTGTCACAGGCCAAAACCAAGAAGAGTGAAAAGAAGATAACTGCAATTGCTAAAAAAAAGCGTCTCATAACACAACCCTTTCGTTATATTTTTTGCAAGGCTTTTTTGCCTAAAGATTTTGCTTCTCTGCCACAGTAAAAACAAACCGCATTATGATTGTGGCGAAAAACATTGCAGCAGTCATGCCGAGGAAAATTACTGGAAGCCATTTCTTTTTCTCATCAGTTTTTTTGGGCATCACCAGCTTAAGCGCGTAAACAGAAAACATGGCTCCCACAACAACGGTCGCTTCTGAGATATTGTCCATTATCCTTGCTCCACCAAAAAAAACATTGACAAAGAAAGAAAAGCAGGAAAGCAAAAAGATAATTATTGGCAAGGCTAGAAGCGCTCTTTGCTTTGCTCTGTTCTGCATAGTTCCCACTCCTTGGACTTAATTGTTTTCTTTCCAGTTCTGGGTTCATTCCTGTGTTGGCAGAAGTGAAGCCAATCCTGAAGAGAAAAATTCAGGAGCCCTGTTCAAAATGCAGGGTTTGAGCAGGGGCTCCTTTTCGGGCAGATCGGGAATCAGATGTTTGAAATTTTACATCAGAGGAGATTTAACAGGATTGTTTAGCAATATAGCTAAAACATACAGAAAAGGGAGCGCAATAAGCAGGAAAACAATGATTTTTCCGTTGTTGCTGCTTTTATTTTCTTCACTCATAAACCGCCTCTCTGGTTTATTTTGCAATTATTTGCTAGAGAGAGTTTCAATATAGTAAATTCCGCCAAATATCACGCTGACTAAAAAGACCAGACAACCAAAAAGCACCCAGTTAAGCCAAGTAAGTTTGCTGCTTTTTTTCTCTTCACTCATAAAAGCCTTCCTTGTTATATTGTCAACAATTGTTTTCTCAGTTTATGGAACAGTTAATCCTAATTTGACTTTAGGAGGCCCCTGTCAAATTTGGGGTTTGAGCAGGGGCTCCTTTCCTGGGAGGAACCTACATGGGAGCGTAGGGTTTTAGCTTATAGGACAGGTTTGCATTTTTTGCAGCTTATCTTTTTTTCTTCTGCGATAGCAGTCAACACTTAGACCACTAAGCACGACAAAGCAGAAGAATGCTGACGCTGCCACTATTTGCAGAAAGTCGGCAACTTCTCCAGCTGTGTTTGGCTTCCAAGAAACATACGCGGAGAGAACCCCGAGCGCAAAACAGTACACAGTGCATAGGATAAGCAGTGCAAAAGTAAGAGTCGATTTCATCCCATTTACTCCTATTTTCAGATTAACGGTTTTCCGAAGAATTCTTCACTTTCCGGGCTTTTCCTTCGCGTTCGTAAAAATATGCGAAAATCGTGCATAGCTTTCACTGGCAAAAGGTTCGCTTTACACCCCAACGATTGTTTTGTCGTCGGTGTTTGCGTCTCCCGGTGCAATGCTTTCTGTCTAGTGCTCAGCTATGTGCAAGGATTTTTTTCTTCCTTCATTTGTTGGCACGTCTTCGACTTCTAGCATTCCCAAATCTATCAATTCATTCTTAAGCTCGTTTCCTTTTCGGACTGACAAGCATAGATGCTGGTAGATTTGCGCGATTCCCATTTTGGGAAAAGTTTGTACTAGGTACAAAAATTGTCGTTGTGTTTGGTTTAGATTTGAAAAGCGTGATTCTTCCAGGATATTTGTAAACGGCTTCAACTGCTTTTTGTGGGTTTCCTTAGCTATTTTTAGTGCTTTGTCTATGTCTCCCAGCTTGAAGCCTGTTTTTTTGAAGTATTTTCTTGCCTCTGCAAGGTCATAATTCTGGCTGAACAAAACAAGAGCCTCGTCGTGGATATATTTTTGGAGATGGTTTTTTAAAATTTTGTTTCTTTTGTTCTCCCAGTCATCTATTGCTTTCTGCATTTTTTCCTGCAACTTATTTTTTTGAGCTATCTGTTCCTGGACAAACTTTTCAGAAACCTTTACGCCTGTAGCTGCAAACGCTCCTTCGACCCTTTCAGCCTCTTTTGCGAGCTTTTCATCCTTGACGCTCTCGTAAAAAAAATTGAGCCTTTTCTCGTTTTTCAGCAGCCCTATTGTTCTTTCCTTGACTTTTTGGTCAGGTACGTTTATGTCCTTTATTTTGACCAGCGGAACGCTGATAAGGAATGGGTCATGGTATCTTTCTGCCAGCTTTACAATGGCGCTTCCGACTTCGATTTTTCCAAACCACTCTTTTTCATAATACATGTTCATCAGCTTTGATACAACGTCCAGGTCTGCTGGAAGCTGCTGCTGGAATGCCACATGGCATGCACTGTTTCCTATGACAACGTCGCTCAGCTTTGAGATGTGCTGGTCAAGGCATATGAGGCTTATGCCGTATTCCCTTATCTCCCTGTAAATTATTTCTGTTGTTGTCTCTTTTACAAAGTTTGGCTTGTCCTTCAAGAAGATGTTGTGCGCCTCATCAACAACTATTGCGTAATTGAAATTGTTTTTGTCCTCTGAAGCGTTTGCCTTTTTGTACTTGTATATGTATGTCAGGATGAATTCTGAGAAAAACTTTTTTTCATAGTTGTTCAGGGAGTTTAGCTCGAATATTGCCTGTCTGTCAAAAATGTTCTCAACCAAAAAGCTGTCTGACTTTGCGTTGATTGATTCTCCAAAGTTTCCAAAAGTCAATGCCTCTGCAATCCTTGAAGCGCTCTCCAGCCACTCAGACTCCCTGCCCTTTTTTATAGCGTGTGCTTTGTTTTGTATCCTGTCCTTTACCTGGTGCCAGGTTGGGTAGTTCTGGCTGCCTTCATAGACTCCAAAATCCTCAAACATCTGATCCAGCACTTCCCTCAATATTTTGTGCACTCCGTAGTTCGCAGAAAAGCTCTCGACTATCAGATCGCACAAAATGTTTATCCACTCTTTTGGCGGAACTCCTGTTGGAGGCTGGTTTATATTTACTTTAAAATTTGCAATCTTTTTGTTTCCAATTGTAAAGCAGAGAATGTTTTTGTTGAGCATCAACAGGGGCCTGAAGCTTTTTTTCCAGTCAAACACCAGAAATGGCTTTTTCCTGAAGATAAAATTTCCTACTATCTGCAGCGCAAAGTTTGTTTTTCCAGAGCCGCTCATTCCTGTTATGCAGACGTGCCTTGGCCAGTCTTTTTCCCTGAGAGAGCAGGTATGCAGGGTTTCCTTGCCGTACTTCACAAAGCCTATAGGATATTCGCCTCTTACCAGCTCTGATTTTGGGGGCTCGAGCAGTATGTCATTGCTCAGCACTGACTGGCTTACATATTTCTGGAACAGCGCCCTGAGAGCTTTTTCTATCTGCATCTGCTCTTCCTTTGAATTTGCTAGAAGGTAGTTCATGTAGAGCTTTTCTATTTTTTCGCCAAAGACTGGCTTGAGCCTTTTGCATATCTTTTCAATGTTTCTTATGTCGCTCTCCATTTTGGGTATTGTTTTATTTTTTCTGTTTGATTGTTTTTTTGCTGTTGAGTATTTTTGTTATTTTTTGCTGCTTTGTGTTTATGCTTTTTTGGGCTGTATAGCTTATTTAAGAATGTTGTCAAGTATTCCCAGGTTGCTCTGCTTTTCTTCCATCTCTCTTGCAATCTCCCTTAATTCTTTTTTCAAAAGCGCTATATCTCTCCAGCAGTTGAGCTTTTCTTGCATCTTTCTTTCCTCCAGGTCAATGAGCTTTTGCCTGAGCTTGAGGTGCTCTGCAGTTACTGCCGGCTGTGTGGTTGCATCTATTGGAACTTTGGAGAGTATGCTGTTTATCTCCAATTTTGACTCCTCTATATCCATGAACAGCTCTTTTTTCAGGGTTTCTCTTGTCTGGATAAGGTTGGCTATATCTGCTATGTTCTTCTGTATAGCCTCTATTTTTACCCCGCTGAGGTCTTTAAAAAGGCTGCCAAAGTCCTCTTCTTTTTTCTGTGTATACTTTTTTGTGTTTCCCTGCTCTTTCAGTATAAAACCATCCAACAGGTCATCTCCGGTCATTTTCTCACCTTTTTGGAAGGTGGTTAAAGGAATGCATTTAAAAAGTTTTCGGTTTTGTAGTTACTATTCAGTAGTGTTAAGAGATTTCAGCAAGGTTTAAATACTAGCATCTCCAAAAATTAGCTATGGGCGGAGCAAGCATAATAGGCAACCTTGCACTTTATTTTAAGAGCCTGCCACAGGACAAGCTCTTTGCGTGGTTTGCGATACTCATAGGCTTTTTCCTGATAATTATAGCACTCATCATTTGGTGAAAACAATAAGCTTATATACTTAAACATCTAAAAAATCCAAAAAGGACAAAAAAATGGGACAGCAAGAAGTATATGATTTTTTATGCAAGCATGCAGGAAAGTGGTTTACCAGCAGAGAGATTTCTGAAAAGCTGGGAGTATCCATAGGATCTGTAACCATGAGCCTGAAAAAGCTCAGAAAGACCAACATAATCAAGTACAAAAACACAGGCAAAAGAAACACGTTTATGTACAAGGTCGACAAGTCAGAAAGAAAGCGCAAGAAATAGTGCTTATGACAGAGCTTATAGTTCTCAAGCCTTCTACAAGATGAATTCAAAGAGTACAGAATGTTTTCTAATTCAGGGGGTGATTGGGATTGCAGAGATTGGGAAGGAGGGCAAGGTTTATTATCAGAAGTATAATTTATTATATCATTATCATTTTATGATCATTTCAGGATGGGTATGGCTGCGCAGTGCGCAGCTTAGGTCCGCCAGAGGCGGGTAAAGACCAGGCTCTGCCCGGCAATGATTGCGCAGTATTGCGCAATCCAGGCTGGCTGTGCCAGTTTAAGCCATCCTGAGAATTACTACATAAATATAATGCTTTTAATGATGCAACTAATGCTGGATAATGCCATTAATCAATCAAATAACAGCCAAACCCGCCAAAATAACGCCAATTCTCCCAATAGATAATCCTGCGTAATAAGAACTTGTCATACTTTATGCTTAGGCATACTCGTCTTTGCCCTTGTTGGACTCTTCTACGTCTTCGTCGTAGCCTCTCATGAATGCCTCTTCTGAGTCATCTATCTCGTCTTCTTCCCTGAGGTCTTCGACATCCTCTGCTTCGTAGTAGTCCTCTCCATGCTCTTGGTCGTCATCCATGGCTTGACAAATCTGGTGAATGGTTTATATAGTTTTCGAAGCGACAGACCGAAACATTTAAATAATAATGATTTGTTATTAAATAGTGGTAAGTATATAAGTATATGCTTTATATATAGTCTATATAAAGACTTAAAAATCGAAAACTTTATATACTAGCTTGCCCAGAAATAAGATTAATTGGGGGTATGACAGAAACGGATACTACGGTAAGTTGTCTTCGCGCAAACATGCGCAGCCTATATTTATAGCCGTCACTGTCCTGTTCTGGAAAAAAATCAAGATGGCAAAAAAAACAAAATCAACCAAAAAAACTGCAAATGCAAACACAAAGCATGGCAAAAAGCCTAAAAAGCCTACTAAGAAGGTGGGCGTATATGCAAAAGCCAAGAAACAGCTCAAGGCAATAATTCCTAAGCAGAAAAAGGCAAAAATGACTCAAAACACCAAACTTATTGATGAAGTGGTTACCGAGCTTGTCGGAGCAGAGGCATTACCAATAGTTATGTACCTTAGGGGAAAGAGTAATGTTTCTGAATTTATAGTTGCCGAGCAGGTAGGAGAGGAGATACACAGGACAAGAAATATACTTTATAGGCTTCTGGAGCATAACATAGTGTTTTTCAAAAGAAAAAAGGACAAAGTAAAAGGTTGGTATATATGCTACTGGGACTTTAATGAAAAAGCCCTGCCCCATTTAAAGCAGAAAATACTTCATAGCAAGATTGACAAGCTAAGGGAGAGGCTGGGCAAGGAAAACACAAGTATGTTCTATATGTGCAGGAACGCATGCATAAGAATGGACTTTGACAAGGCAGTTGACTTTAACTTCAAGTGCCCGGAATGCGGAGAGATAATGCAGGAACAAGACAATTCAAGAACAATAGAGTTCATAAAAGAAAGATTAAAGCAGCTTGAAGCAATGCCTGCAATAGCATGAAAAACATTAAACTAGGCTCCTTTGCAATAAATGCTAAGGAGCTGAATTCTTCTTTTTCCCAGGCAATAGGCCTGATGTTTCAAAAGCCAAAGCCAGTGCTTATGGATTTTAAAAAAGTGCGCAAAAGCCTTGGGGTGCATATGCTGTTCTGCTTCTGGCCGCTGGACCTGGTGTTTATGGACAAGACAAAAAACGTGGTTGAGCTCAAACAAGGCTTAAAGCCATTCACATTCTATAATGTAAAACACCCATCACAGTACCTTCTGGAGCTCCCTGAAGGATGGATAAAAAAGCATGAAATAGCGCTGAATAAAAAGCTGGAATTCTGAAACCTCAATTTGTCATAAAATTTATCATAAAATTTATCATAATAATCATACTCGATGAATTCAAAGAGTGCAAGCGTTGGAGATGCAGATGAAACTTTTGGCTCATATTCTTGACTGCTCCAGAAAACACCAGGCAAAGCCTGGCAAAACCCTGCCAAAGGCAGGTGAGTGCTGGAGCAGCGCGGAACAGCAGCAACTAAATGCAGAATAACATAGTAGTATAAATGCAGTATAAATGCAGTATAAATGCAGTATAAATACAGCAGCAAAAAAATAGCTGTAAATGTATTGTTTATGATGTTCTGCTATCTTCACCACTGCAAGATAGAAAGAATAATTTATATAAGCGCTTTTTTCTTATAAGAACATGGTTGAGCTAAAGAGGAGTCTGGGTTATACAGCGATAATTGCCTTGAGCCTTACTGCAATGATGGGAACAGGGCTGTTTTTCGGCACAACAATCGCTGCCCAGACAAACAATCTGGGAAACGCCTCTATTATAGCCTGGGTTATCCTTGCAGCAATTTCCATCTATGTTTCATCCTGCTTTGCAGAGCTCTCCAGCATGTTCCCAAACGCAGGCGGAGTTTATGAGTTTGCAAAGCGTGCATATGGCAGGTTTATAAGCTTTATGGTGGGATGGGTTACATGGCTGGTAGGCAACATCACAGCAACAGTGATGATAGTTGCAAGCATTGACACCATTTTTCCTTATGGAGGCCAGTTTTTAAAGATGGGAATCGCGCTGGGCCTCATCATAGTGCTCAACCTGATAGCATACAAAGGAATAGAAGCCAGCACCAAAGTGCTCATAGTGCTTGCAACTATAACAATCATTATGCTTATCGCTGTTCTTGTTCCTGGAAGCTTCCAGATAAACATTCAAAATTATACCCCTTTTTTGACAGTGCCTGGCTATCTCATATTTGTAAGCCTGTTTTTTATCATGGAGTCATTGTTTGGCTGGGAAAGCGCCACGTTTTTGTCAGAAGAAACAGTTCGGCCTGAACGGGTTATTCCAAAATCTCTTATTATAGCAACAGTCATTTCAGGAATAGTAGCAGTGCTTATTCCTGTGATAACTCTAGGAGTTATACCCTGGCAGAGCATGCATACAGCAAATTTTTTACAGCTTGCCTCGCTTATTTATGGTGTGGGATCGTCAAAGATTTTTGTTGCTGCAATAGCCATAACAATGATCGCAGCCAGCGCAGGAGTTGTTGTGAGCAATCCGAGATTGCTGTTGGCGTTGGCAAGAGATAAGCTGTTTATTGAGCAGCTTGCAGATATCCACCCTAAAAACAGGACTCCTTACAAAGCAATACTTTTTCAGATGGTGGTTTCAGTGATAGTGCTTATGGCTGTGCTGATAATGGGCGCAGGAGCCTACCAAACCCTTCTCAGCCTGCTGGTTCCGTTGGCGCTTCTGATGTATATCTCGGTTCTTTTGGCAGTTGTGATTCTGAGATTCAAGGATCCTTACAGGGTTAGGCTTTACAGGGCGCCTCTGGGAAAAATAGGCCCAATCATCATTTCACTGATTTACATGGCAATAATTGGTGCATGGATTTATTTTGAGCCAGGAGGGCTGCAGCTCTTCAGGATGGCGCTTTCTTTTGTGGTATTCGGCATACCAATATTTCTTTTGCTCTTATTTTACTACAACCCCTCAACTGTTATAGGGTTTAACAACAGGTTTGCAGGCATATCTATGAAGATGGAGGACTTTTTCCTTCCTTTGAGGATGAGAAAGGAAATACTGGATATTTTTAAGGACATCAAAGGCAAAACAATCCTGGAATATGGGGCAGGGGTCGGCACGCTTACAATGCACTTAATGGAAAGGATTGGCCCGACAGGAAAAGTTGTGGCAACAGATGCAAGCTATAAAAACCTCAAGCTTTTGGAAAAAAGGCTTAAAAAAGAGGGCATAACCAACACATACCTTATACACGATGAGCACCAGTTCAACAGGCTGCACCCATCTGTAAAAGGGGTTGACGTTGTTTTTTCTGTGGGAATGATGAGCTATCTGCAGGACGTAGACAAAGTGCTCAAAGAGCTGAGTGACGTTCTGCCAGACCAGGGAAAAATCTGCATGATTGACTATGTGAACTTTTTCAAGATAATACCTGACCCAAAGTGGATGAGCAGCGAAGAAGCCATAAAGGATCACTTCAGAAGGGCTGGCTTCAGCGTTAAGGTAAAGGTAAAGAAAGGAATTCTCTGGAACTTTTTAATGGTTTACGGCATAAAAACACACTTTGATGTTCCGTTTATATGAATTGGTTATAGTTTCTCCAAATAGTTCAGAAACTTGAAGTATTCAAGCGCGCAGTCCCTGCAATACACATTGTTTGGAATTCCCCTCATGCAGAACTCTGCAGGGTCATTGCAAATTATGCACTTTTTGCTGTTCAGGTTTTTTTCCAGTTTTTTCTCTGCCTGCTTTACTTTTAGCTTTACACTAAGCTTTTTAGGTTGATCATTCATGAAAATGAGTTTTTAGGCTTTTATCAAGAACTCTTCTTTAAAAAGGTTACTGCTAAATCCCTTTCCGAAAGCATAGGATAGGCCTTCCATGTTGAACAAGGACTCAAACAAAGTTTTGCTGTGGGAGTACCTTTTTGGAGTGATGCTTTCATTGAGCCTGTTTTGAAGGTATTGCATCACTTCTTTTTTTCCGCCAGACTGGTCTACAAGATGAAGCTCAACTGCCTCAACCCCTAAAAAGAATTCTCCAGTCGAGATGATTGTCCTTTCGCCATCTGAAAGGTTTCTCCTGTCCTGGACATAGTTCAAAAAGTAGTCATGCACAACATCTGTCTTTTCCTGCAGAATCTTTCTTTCCTCTGGCTTTAGCTCTCTGAAAGGGCTTCCTGTATCCTTGTACTTGCCGCCAACAATCCTTTCATAGGATATGTTGTAGTCGTCCATTATGCCTGAAAACTCGAGGTAAGAACTCATAACCCCTACAGAACCAGTTATTGACATGTTGCTGGCAACAATGTAGTCTGTGCTGGCAGCAATCCAATAAGCGCCGCTTGCCCCAACTTCCCTTATCCAGGAAACCTTTGGCTTCTGCATAGTGCCAATCGCATTGGCAATCTCTTCGCTTGCAACAGCGCTTCCTCCAGGGCTGTTTATCTCGAAAATAACTGCTTTTATAGAAGGATCGCTCTCAGCTTTGACAATGTCAGCAATTATTGTGTCTGCAGACGCCACCTGATCTCCAAACAGGCTTACTGCAGAGCTACTGGTAATAGGCCCTTTGACTTCTATAATTGCTATATTTCCAACCCCTGAGTCCTGGCTGCTGAAAACGCTCACAGTGCATGCCACAACACTGCTGATAATGAATAATCCTACAAGTATGAGAATAATAACCCACACCCTTGGCCTGTATTCCTGCTTGTTTTTGCTGGGCATAAACTGCAAGATTCAATTCATGTTTTTAACTGTTTCGGAAATTAGGGAGTTGTCCTAAATAGCATTTTTTCCTTGGAGTACGATCAGGAGAGCATCCGATTGTTTTCATAAGAAAACATAGGAAGATTACTTCCGTAACATGAAGGATGCTCGACGTAATTACGGAAATCATGGATTTCCTAAGTTCCCGCAAGGGGAACAAGCTGCGAGGAACGAGCAGTGAAACCTCTGCAAAAAGCGAGCGAAAGCGAGTATTTAGGACAACGCCAGAGTTTTGCAAACTTTTTTAAACCACAGAGATTAAGATTGTTTAATGCTTTCAAGAAGCCTTGAAAAAGCCAGAAAGGCATTTGAGAAAAAAGACTTAAACGCCACAATACAGGCTCATACTCAAAGGGCTCCTGAAGTCCACCAGATGGAAAAAGGAAAATATGTCAAAAGCGTTATCTATGGAGGGATGGACGGCATAATAACTACTTTTGCAGTTGTGGCAGGAGTTGCTGGGGCATCTCTCCAGACATCCATTGTTCTTATCATGGGCTTTGCAAATCTGGTTGCAGACGGCATAAGCATGGCTATAGGAGATTACCTGAGCACAAAGTCAGAGCAGGAATACCAGAAAAACGAGAGAAAAAGGGAAACATGGGAAGTGGAGAACTATCCTGAGGGAGAAAAAAAAGAGATGAAAGAGATATACATGGAAAAGGGCTTTAGCGAAGATGATTCAGAAAAGATGGTTGAGATACTCTCAAAAAACAAAAAGGCGTGGATTGATGAGATGATGCATGATGAGCTGAACATAATAGAAAGCCAGGAAAAACCGTTGAAAAACGCCGTAGCCACATTCATAAGCTTTGCAGTGTTTGGCTTTGTTCCATTATTGGCTTATGTCTGCGCAAAGTTCTTAGGCTTGTTTGAAAACTACACGTTTGCAGCAGCCTGCCTGTTTACAGGCATAACCCTTTTTATTCTCGGTGCCCTAAAGGTTAATGTCACAGGCAGGAACTGGGTTAAATCTGGCTTTGAGACGCTCCTTGTGGGGGGCATAGCCGCAGGTGCAGCATATCTTGTTGGCTATGCAATCGCAAGCATAGTGTAAATATTTTTAAGCAGAGGCTTATTTTTGCAGTGAATGGACGCAAAAGAAGAGCTTTATGACTATGTTTCAACAGAGCTGAGTGCTCTTTCCAGGCTTCGCGGCTATCCAATCAATCCAAGAATTGGATTGAAACTATTCTTCAAGGCATTCAGAAACTATGGCTTTGAAATAAAAAATCACCTGAATTCATTTGATATTTTCTTAACAATCAAATATTCAGACAATCCGGATATGACAAGAAAAGTGTCTGTGAATATTTCCAAAGAAACAGTTCTTAATGGCGACAGCAAATACCCCAAAGGAGCACCTATTCAGCTTGTTAATTCTATATCTGTAATGCATAAAAGCCTCAACAATCTTCTTAGTGCTGCAGAGCAGCAGGCACTGAAACATGAAATGATAATAAATGCGTTAGACCTCATAAATATTGTAAACAACCATTTGCTTGAGTATATCAACCTATACCAGGAAAACATCCTTATGCCAGTTTCAGGAAAAATTCCTGAATTAACTGGCCCAAAACTATTTTCCAGGATTCTTAAACAGTTCGACCTAAGCATTTACGAGGCATCCAGACGGGAAGTCCTAAAGGATACAACTGTTTTAAGAAGTCCAAAGGATCAAATAAATGACCTGCTGGGCGGAAGAGTGCATTATGACTCTGAAGCGCCCAACTATCCATCCATAAGCATAATGAAAAAATACTTTTTTGGGCTCTATCTGAATGTGCTTACAAGAGAAAAAGGCTATGAGTTAAAGGATGATCATGACAGGCTTGCGCAGCTTGCAGAAAAAGGCTGGACTGCGCTCAAGGAAGGAAGAGAGTTGTGGAAGAGAAATTTCTAAAAACGAAACATTTATTTATGAACTAAAATTTATTAATTAATAATGATAACAAAGTTTGTAAACATTCTTGGCTACGATTTGGTAAAAAAAACCAACCTTAAAAGAGTAACACTTGATATGGAACTATACGGCAAAATGAGGCATTTTGAAAGCCTGGTAAGCAGGATTAGGGATGTTGAAGGCTCTATTGTAGAGTGCGGAGTCGGAAAAGGCCACACTCTATTATTGCTCTCTCTTCTTAACGCTCACGAAGGGTATAAAAGGGATATGTGGGGTTTTGACAGCTTTCAGGGGTTTCCAAGCCCAACGCCTGAAGACAAAAGCCCCAGAAAGCCAAAGCAAGGAGAGTGGAACAATACAAGCATAAAGGGCATACTCAAGCTTTTAAGGGACAGCGGAATAGACTACAATTTTACAAGAACAAGGCTGATGCTTGTTCCAGGATTTTTTAATGAAAGCCTGAAACGGTACAATGGAGAAAAAATAGCCCTCCTGCACCTCGATGTGGACTTGTACAAATCCTACAAAGATTGCCTGAACCATTTCTACAGCAAAATGGCCAAAGGAGGCATAATAATCTTTGACGAATTCAATGCCACAGCAGACAACAAGGACTTTCCAGGAGCATTCAAGGCAATAAGCGCTTTTGCAGAAAAAAAGAACCTCAAAATCCAAAGAGACTCTAAAACAGGAAAGAATTTTGTTGTGGTTGAATGATAAGAATGGACTGGCCGGGAATTTCAGTGATTTTTGAACCCGGAGCCTCTCGGCTGCCAGCCGAGCGTTATAACCAGATTTAACTACCAGCCCATTGCTTGTTTTAGAAAAAGCGTTTATTTAAAAATATGCTGATTAGTTTGGCTTGCAATCTTCTATAAAATTCATGATGTCATCAGGAAGATAGTTTCCGATGGCATATTCATCTGGCGCTTCATCAGGAGAGCCTAAATAACAAGGAATAGGCGATCCCTCAAGGAGGTTCTCAATGTAGCCTTCTGACCTGTAATAGCACCATTTTTTTCCAGAGATTGTTTCAAAAACAATTTGCGGATGCTTGTCAATGCCTTGCCTTTCCTTATAAACAGTCAATGCCTCCTGGGCGCAAAATTGTTCTGGCTTTTGCTGTTCTGAAGGAATTCTCTTCCCTGATTCAAGGCGTTCCAAAAATTCTTTTATGCCAATGCCTGCCATATTCTCAGAACATATTTTTGCTATATAAATCTTTTTGAAAAAAGCAAAGCATTTAAATAATCGCTTTAACAATAAAGCAGTATGGCTGAGGAAAAGGGTCTTATGGAGCCTGTCAAGGTAAGATACAAGGGTTTTTACGATTTTAGAGGGCTCTACACATTGCTGAGGACATGGCTCACAACCCATGACTACCAGATTCATGAAAAGGTCTTTAAGGAAAAGCCCGCAACCCATATGGGTATGGAGACAGAACTGGACTGGGATGCAGTAAGAAAAGAGACTCCTTTTATAAAATACCATATAGACTTCAAGATGATTTACAGCGACACAGAAGAGATAGAAGTGGTCAAAAACGGGGAAAAAAAGCCTTCCAACAAAGGAAGGGTTGAGATTATCATGAATCCTTATCTGGAATATGACTGGCAGGGAAAGTATGGCACCAAATTCCTGAAAATACTCCTGGAAATACTTTGGAAAAGGATCCTTTATAATGAATGGAAAAAAAAGTACGAAGACGAGCTGATGAAACAAGTAACACTTTTGGGAGAAGATGTCAAAAAATTTTTAAACATGCACGCAGAAAGCGGTATCTATTACTAAAATGGCAGAGCTAAAACATCTCATAGAAGGAATAGACATAACCTATAAAGGGCTTTACAACATGAAAGAATTATATATATTTCTGGATAAGTGGTTTCTGGAAAAAGGCTATGGAAAAGAAGAGCTCAAGAATTTTGAAGAAGTGACTGAAAAAGGAAAATCCACAATCATAGAGCTTGAGCCTATGAAAAAGGTGTCAGACTATGTAAAGCTGAAGCAGAAAGTAAAGATTCTATGCTTTGACATGAAAGACGTGGAAGTGGATATAGACGGCAAAAAGCAGACCCTGCAGGAAGGGGAAATAAAGATAACATTTGAGTCAAAAATGATTACAGATTACGAGCACAAATGGGAGATGAAGCCGGTTTATTTCTTTTTCAGGACAGTGATGGACAAGTATGTTTTCAAGGGGTTATTGCACAAGTATGAGGAAATAGCAATAAAAGACTGCAAAGACCTTATTCAGGAAGTAAAGGCATACCTTAACCTTATGAGCTATAGGAAGTAGTAACATTTAAAAAAGAGCGCTTTTTCTTTAAAATCACGCCGTGGTGGCACAACACGAAACAAAGTTTCGCTAGCACTGCGAGCTTTGTTCGGGTGCAATCTGGTACTGCGCAGGACTGGAAATCCTGTTTCCTTCGGGATGTCCCGGAGATTTTTGCGAAAAATCTCGTAAAAAGCAGGTGGCATAAAATGCGAAGCATTTTAGCCCGCTTAAAGAGAAGCAAGAATCGGGGAATTCAAACATTCCAAAGCATTGCCAGCTCTGGAGTTGGCTTTCCGGGCCACGGCGTCTTTACCTTCTTGTGGGTCTATAGCCTTTCAGTAAGCTTATTTGTATTCCCATAACTACTCTGATGTGCTGTTCTATTTAAAGGTCATCATTCGGTGCAAATGCTGGACTAAATAATATAGGGTTATGATAGTTTATAAGGGGTGGGGACCTGATGGGGGCTTTCAACCGTAAACTATATAAGTAAGATGTGCTTTACTTTTCCTACAGGTGATAGCTATGCAGGTAGAACTAACAAGAATATCTGAAAAAGGACAAATAGTCATTCCTTCCTCTTTGCGAAAAGAGATGGGCATAAAAAAATCAGACCAGTTCATGATTTTTGGAGAAGATGGCACAGTCATTCTAAAGAAGATAGAAAAATCAGCCATACAAAAATCATTTGACGAAATCGCAACACCCTTGCGCAAAGCAGCAAAACAAGTTGGGCTTACAAGAGAGGATGTCAAGAGGGCATTAAAGGATGTCAGAAAAAACACTTAGACTTGTTCTGGACACATCCATCCTTATCTCAGCATTTTTCTGGGAAGGCAACGAAGCAGAACTGCTGAGAACAATCGAACAAGGCAAAGCCAGGCTATATCTTTCAAAAGAAATCCTTGATGAACTTGCAGAGGTTGTTGCTCGGCCAAAATTCAGGCAAGCAATAATGATTGCCAAGACTAGCCCAGAACAGATTCTGGAAAAAATACTCTCACTCTCAGAGCTTGTTGTTCCAACCATCCACATAACTGTGTGCAGAGATATAAAAGACAACAAATTCCTTGAATGCGCAGAGACTGCAAACGCAGATTATATTGTGAGCGGAGATGAAGACCTCCTCACATTAAAAGAATACAATAACATCAAAATACTGAAAACTCTGGAAATGTTAAAGCTGATTTAATCAGTCTAGACCAAATCCTCAACGTAATATCTTTGTTTGCCATCAAAGATTAATGTATTTTTTTTAAGGTATTTTGCTATTCCGGGAACTATTTTTTTTATCAATTCTTTTTTGATATATAGGCCTATAAACTCTTTGGAGTTCAGCTTGATTGAGGAATATGAAACAATTTCCATCCGTCTTATTAGATCATTATCATAGTAGTGCTTTTTCAGGTAACTTAGTGCCTTTTTCCATTTTATAGAATTTTGTTTTCTGAACTCTTTCAGCATCTTTACCAATCTATTCTTTTGCGGATACCTTTCTAAAAATGATAACAGCCTTCTTTCAAAAACCCAATAAGAACAAGCATCAGTTCTAAGGAACTTAGAAACTTCTATCTTTGCCGTTTTTGACCTAGATGCCAGTTTCGTCAAATATGTGGGATCATAATCCCTCCAAAATCTCAATATATTCATCCAGCCTTGGCTTATAATAAATGTCTTAAACAATTCAAATGACTTTTTTGATAGGAGTTCATAACTGAATATGAATGAAAACGGTCATTGGTGGTAAGTTGAGTTATATTCCCAACCAGCACTCAAAAACACGCAATTTTTGATATTAAGTACACGTTCTATAACTCGAATTCCTGTGTTATCATTATTGGAAGGTTTTTTAATAATACCTGATTTGAGTATTGAAAATAAAACGCGTTTCGTAGGAACAGCGTGAGTTATTACACAACGCCCATAAGATTTTGCAAGAAGCAAAGATGAGTTATATCTTTTCGTTCCGAATTTGGCCATTATCATTTATTTATTAAGAATCATATATAAATATTATTTTAATTTGCGGGTCGGTGATGCTTTTGGGACCTGATAGTGTCCCACCCTATTTAAACTAAGATAGCTCTATGATTGAGGGATTTACAAAAACAAAGATTTAAGTAGTTCGGAATATGCAATGCTATTCTGAATAGTCAGCATAGTCCCACCCCATGGGGTCACGGCGGTTTTTTTACAATGGACAAAAACAAGTATCTGGGAGAGCCAAAAGACAGCGAAAAATTCATTAAGCACAAAAAACAGTTGTTGTCTGTATTAAGGCTTGTGGGTATAGAGGGTGTTGCCTCTTTGTTTATTCTGTCAGTACTTAGTGGATTTCTTCTAAGTAAAAATGTTTTACCTGCTTATGTTTCGATTTTGTTTTGGCTTCTTGCCGCACTTTTCGGCCTTGCGCTTCTGGTAAACATTGCGCTTAACATTTATCTTTTTTCAAGAACAAATGTCCTGGAAATAAGGAACATCTTGTTTGGGGGTGTGCTGGCAAAAGTATTGGCAGTCTTCTGGGCAATATTCTTTATTTTTCTGGCATACATTTTATTTCTCTGGATCAAGCTTCTGCCAAGGTTTCTTTAAGTGTTTATACTTTGTGTTGGTTTGCAGCGCATATTAATTTCTAAAAGCAAAGAGTTTGCCATTCCTCTCAAAACATTTTTAAAATCATGGATGTTTTCAACATATATGGGCAAGAATAAAAAAAAGCAGAATAACAAAAGCCATAAACCCTATCACGATGATGCTCATCCCAAATTTGGAAACAATAAAGCTCCAGTTGTGGATTCTAGGACAGGGCACGAATTCAAAGGCTATCCTTATGCAAAGCCTCTCGGAGAAATCTACACAAAGATAAAAACAGGGATTAATGAATTGCAGGCACATGATCTTGTGAATGAATTAATAAAAATCTGGGAAGATGAGCAAACGCATCATTCTCATCCAGAAACCCAAAAGCAGATAAAAGAGTTATATGAGCTTATACACATTACAGATTTTCTTCCACTACCTGAAAAAACACCAAGAATTGAAGAGCCTGAGCCTGCTCAGCCAGAGCATCCTTCTATAGGTGATATTCTTATTGTCACAAGCATTGAAAAACCTCATAAAATAGGAGGAGATTACTCTTTTGTTCCTCTTGAAGGCCACAGGGTTTTCATAAAAGGCTCAGTAACAGAAGATGGCAAAGAAAGACCAATAAGAGATGGTGACAAGGTAAAGATTGTCAGCTCAAGGGACGGGCGCTTTTACACAGGCATCCCTGTTTTCTCTGGCGATAATATTTCAAAGGATCCAGCATACTTTTCTGAGCTCAAAAGGATTAAAAATGCTTCAAAAAGCCTTTCACAAATGATAAAAGCCTATGACAAAATTATAACAAAAGATTTCCAGGAAAAGCTTAAAAAAACCGGAAAAAGCATTGACCATCTGCTTTTCAAAATTTTTGGCAGCATAAATTATTTATTATCGGTAAGAGATAATTTGAGTTCCGAACTCCAGAAGGCTGAGCAGGGGCAAAAATATCTTAGGCTATGCAAAGAAGCAGAAAACAGGTTCAATGAAGCAAAGCCTATGATTGAGGCTTATGAAACATGGACTGTAAAAAAGCTATCATCTCCTAAGCAAACCCTGGATGACAGTGTAAAAAAAGCTTATGAAGATAAAAGAATAGGCCCCATTGATATGGCCTAAAATTCTTCCTGTCGCTATTTCATCGCTTTTTTCAGGTAATCCATCATCTCTGCATACTCTTTTTCAGTCTGCTGCTCATCAGTATTTTCTGCTGCTTCAGGCGCAGTGCATATTCCTGGCTGCTCAAGCGGTGCAGGCCCGCCTTTGAACTTGTAATTAACAAGATAGACAATATCCAGAATGTTGCACTGGCTGTCAGTGTTTACATCGCAAAGCTCAACAGGGTTGGGCGCAGGGCCTCCTTTGAACTTGTAATTAACAAGATAGACAATATCTAATATGTTAACAGGAGGGTTGCCGTCGGCATCACCGCAGACATAAAGAGTTATGTCGTTCACAGTTATCGTGATTGTCTCTTGGTCCCAAAGCTCTCCGTCTGTGACGTTGAATGTTGCTGTGTGGTTTCCTGAATCGCTGAACGTTGGTGTCCACTCAAACAATCCTGTTGCTGTGTTGAAAGAGCCGAATTGTGCATCTGTATGATAAGACAGCGTATCATTTTCAGGGTCATGGGCAGTTACATAAAAGCTCAGCAGCTGCCCTTCATCAACCTGCCTGTTTCCTATCGGGTTGAGTGCTGGAGGGTTGTTTGGCTCTATAATATTGAGCATTGTTGTGTATGTGTTATTTGAGTCATCCAGCTCAATCTTTATATCATCTTCGTCAACCTTTGATTCAACAAGGTGTTCTCCGTATTCAGTAAAGCTGTAAGATATACTGGCCTGCTTGCTGTTGTATTTGTTGATGTTCACAAATTCTTCGCCTGCCAGTTCTCCATCAACATATATCCTTACTGAAACGTTTTGCATGTTGACATCCCCGTTGTTGTAAACAGTGGCAGTAATAGTTACAGGCTCTCCTGGTGCAGGGTTGCTGTTGGAAAACCCTATGCTTGTAGGCGTAAGCTCTGCAAACCAGTCAAAATCTGCATAGGACATCTGAGGACCTGATGGGTGCCATGAATAGGAAATGTTTCTTGCGCCGTAGCCATGCCCGTCTATCCCTCCTCCGGAATAATAATTAAACAGCAAGTCTGTCTGGGAATAATAATCTGTATGCCCCATTGCCAATCCAAATACATACAGTACAAATGCATCTGTGTAGTAAATGTATGGAGGCCCAAGGCTGAAAGTCCTGTCGAGGCTTTCCTTGTTGTTGTTCATATAGTAATAGAACAAGTCCCAGTCCATACCTTCCTCGTCTCTCATCTTTGAGAGCATCCAGCCAGTGATGTCATATCCGTGGCTCCTTTGAAGCTCCCTGTTGTAAACTGTTGTGTCGTGATAATCGTTTGCAACATATGCATCCCACTGGTATCCTGCAAACCCATTGTGCAGGTAGGTGTCTGCAGTCACCTGGTTTATGTCCCCAGACTCTACCAAAACATTATACATATAGTACTCGCTAAATCCCTCTGTAAGCCATGACCTTGTGTATATTGGGTAAGGATTTATGGAATGCATTGCTTCGTGCAGCGCTGTGTTCATATATGGCCACCAGTCTCCAAGCTCTCCAGGATTATTCCAATGCGCTGTTCCGTTCATCTCTGTATAGTAAGGCTTGCTGCACCCTGCTTTATACATAGGGTTGGAAAAAATAACATTTGCATGCGTTGGAGAAGCATTGCCGCCGTAGCATGCAGTATCGTGGCCGTAAACATATATTTCCAGGGGAACCCCAAACCATCTCTTGCTGCTCCACCCAGTCATGTTTTTCAAAATTTCATACCTTGGCTCAAACTTGTCCCAAAAATCATCAAGCGCAGCCTGGTTTGCATAATAAAAATCTTCATCAATATAAATATCAAGGCTTACATTTCCCTGGCTGTCATAATAAGGCTTGTGAACAAAACCTCTGGAGGATGTTGTCTCAGGCTTAACCTCTGCTCCTCCAGGCCCTATAATAGGGTCTTGTAATATTGGGGTTTCTGTCCCAAGATACTTTATTGTGCCTTTTGCGAAATCCAGCTGCATTTCAGAGCCGTCAGGAAGATCAAAAGACTTCTGGTTTGCTGAAACATCCTGTGCAGGGATATTTTTTTCCGTTGTCAGACCAAAAACAGGTGATGCAAGCACTGCAAACAGCAGAACCGCAATTATTATTGTTATGTTTGTTTTCATAAGGCCTGGAAAGAGGTTGCATTTTAAAAATGTTTTTTTTAGAACTAGTTCCTCACGAGGCTTCCGAGCTTTTCCAGCTCTTTTCTCACAACATACTTTTTCTTGTCAAGCTGGGTAAACCTTTTCTCCAGGTCATCTACATAGCCTTTGACGTCTGCATTCTTGGACACAAGGTTAAATGTGATTGCTTTTTTCTTGAGCGAGTCCAACTCTGTCTTGAGCAGGTTCCTGTCCTCTTCTATCTGCTTTATAAGGTTGTCAATCTCTGATTTTTTGTCAAAGAACAGCTTGAACTTCTGAGCTGCCTCCCTTGCAGCTGACTCGTTTTTCTCGAGCTTTCTCTTGGTTTCCTCGACTTTTTTCACTATCTGGTCCTGGATGTAGTTAATCTTTTTCTGCTGCTCTTCTCCTATTCTTGCCAGCGGCTCAATCTTTCCCTGCCGTCTTGCATCTATCTCCTGCTGTATTTTGTCAGCTATTTCCTTGAACTGGGTAATCCTGCTCTCTGACTCATGGATTACCTCTTCCTGGTTGATAACCTTCTGCTTCATGGATTCAAGAATGCCGTAGAGCGCCTCTATCCTTTTTTTCAGGTTGTCCTCGTTCTGCTCCAGAGTCTCAAACTCTTTTCTCTCTATGGAGAGCTTTTCCTTTTCCATCTCTATGCCTTTAAGAATCTCGTTAAACCTTTGTTTTTCTATGTCAATCTGCTCGTGCGAGCCTTCTATGAGCTTTCTGTATTCTTCTTTTTGCTTGGCTATGTCGTCATCAATCTTTTTTTTCAGGTCCCTGTACTTGTTCAGCTCTTCCAGCTCTTCCTGCACCTTGTCAAGGTCTATGCCCAACCCTGACTTTATTTTTTCAAACTCGTCCTTTATCCTGTCAAATCCTGAAAATTCCCTGTCAAGCCCAGTAAGAGAGCTCTCAACCTTTCTTATGAATGATTCTTTTTTTGTGTCGTACTCCTTTACTTTGGTTTCCACTTCTTTTTTTGTAAGGGTTTTTACTTTCAGCCATACCTTTGATAGGCTGTACTCAACGCTTATCACTCCTTGCTCTTCAAGAAAATCAGCCCATTCCTGAATGACAACAGTTCCTACACCTAACTCTTTGGCTGCATCATCAAGGGTTATTTTTTGATACTTCTGGACAAGGCTTACAAGCTTATCCACTCCTGTCTCTATCTCTTTCATGCTGTTAAGCTTGGAGGTAAGTATTTATATAATTTTCGAAGAATTCCCTTAATAAAGCGCTTTTATTCTTTCTGCAAGCTCTGGCTGGACATAGTTGTTAAGCGTTACCCTGTAGTCCTCTTTCCACTGCCCCTGCTTTTTGTCGAACTTCTTGTGCCCAAGCCTGGAAGCTATTCCAAGCATAAAATGGTCTACCTCTTCTTTTGAAGCCTTTTTGTGGGTTTTCAAAAAATCCTTAACCATCTTGGTTGCGTAATATGACCTTACAATATGGGGATAAAACTCTTTTCCGCAGTATTTTTCAAAAGCCTTTTTGAACTGCTGCTCCCCAAGCGGGTGGCCTGTCTGGGGGTTTGTAAAGACAAAGGAGTGGCTGTCAATGCCTTCCATCATTTTTTCAAGCCTTTTTATGTAAGTTATTGGAAAAAACTGGCTTATCTCCAAAGGCACACCATCTTTGCCAAGATAGCTGAAAGTCACTGTGTTGCCCTCAATAGATATGTCTTGCTTTTTCAGTGTTGAGAGCCCTTTGTGCTTGTGGGCCTTGTAATATATCTCATTGCCAATCCTCATAAATGTCTTCAACAGGGTGTACATTGGGACTGCCAGGTAGTCCTGCTGATCTCTTAAACCCTTGCAGACGTTTTCGTAAAGCTTTCCATAATATCTTGCAAATGCCTCCACTTCCTTGTACTTCTGGCTTCTCATCTTTGCCTTTTTTTCCAGAGTATAGACATAGCTGAAGGTTCCTCCCTTGTTTTTATATAGCACATCCCAGTGGTCGTTCGACTCTTCATCATGGATTGTCAGGTGCTCTGCAAACAAAGAAAAAGCCTTGTCAATCTTTTTTCCGTCAGGCAAAAGATTAATTCTTGCCCCTCTTGTGGTGCCATCAGGCAGAAGCATCCCTTTGAGGAATTTTGGGTTTTTTTTGTCAACCAGAATTTTAAAATTATTGTGGGCACGAAAAAGCTTCACAGCCTGAAGCGCATTGGGCAGAAATACCCTTGCTTTTCTCCAGCCAGACTTGGTCATCCTGTATGCGTGGAGATCCTTTGAGCCAATCCTTATGGATTCCAAAGGCACAGGCTTTTGCTCTGTTGGGCGCTTAGACTTTTTCTTCTTCTGCTCAGCCATACAAAAAACCTGGACTAATAGGTATTTATAGTTTTCGAAAGATGGCATGGCAACAGAATAGACAGAAAGAATGATAAGCACTATAAAAATGATGAAAATATTGAGAATAAGTAAGTTTTATCATGATACTGTTTCTGCGCATTGCGTAGCTTAAGCCCGCTAATTACAAGATTTATAGAAACTCATCAAACCATCCGTATATATTCCACTGTGTTTGTCTTGGTGAGCTTTTCAGAGAGCCTTTCGCCTTTGAATAAAAGATAAAGCGGATCAATGATCAAAAACAGCGAAAAAGGAAACAGCGGAACAAGATAAATATGCCTTGTTATCGCTTTCCAGATGCTTAAGTTTCCTGCAACTTCTATCTTGAAGAGCATCATGCCTATTGTTTTTTTATAGTAATACTCCATCATCGCAAAATATCCCAGCGCAAGTATTGACACTATACCTAATATTCCTGAAACAACAGCGCTGTCTGGCAGAGAAAAAATATTCATTTTTAACGGCGCAAGAATCTTTTGCAGCGGAGAAAAAACAGTTATATTCAAAATAAAAAGGTCTGTAATGAATGCCAAAAGCCTTTTTAGTATTCCTGCGCTTTTTTCAAAATATCTCGGCGTTTGCAGTTCCATGGCTTTCTGAAAAGGATTCCTTGTATAAAAAGCTTTTTAAATAGGGGTCTGTTTCGATTTATAAATGAAGCCAAACCGCAAAAACAATGAAGAAGAAGAGGAAGTATTCAGGGTAAAGCTGCCCAGGGGAAATGAAACATTGGGAATTCTTGAGCAAAGGTTTGGTGCCAGCAGGACAAAAGTAAGATGCCTTGATGGCAAGACAAGAAACTGCAGGATTCCCGGCAGGCTGAAGAGAAAGCTATGGGTCAGGGAAGGGGATATTGTTCTTGTGGAGCCCTGGGAGTTTGGCGGGGACGAAAAAGGGGATATTATCTACAAGTACAGATCAAATCAGGTTGAATGGCTGAAAAGAAATGGTCACCTTGACAAATTGGAAGATGTTGACGAATTCTGAGTGCGCTTGAGCACAAATTCCTGGAGTATCCAGATTATCACCCCTGTTGTGATAAGTGCGTCTGCAACATTAAACACAGGGAAAAACTTGAAGTCAACAAAGTCCACCACAAACCCGTAGATTATCCTGTCTGCAAGGTTTCCAAGAGCGCCTGCTATTATAAAGCAGAAAGGGACAAAAGGAATAATTTTTCTGTAATATATCAAGAATGCAGCCGCTGCCACAGAAATTACTGACAGCAAAATACCCATATTTTTAAGTATGCCAAAGCTTGCACCGGTATTTTTGACAAAATTGAGCGCAACCCAGCCAAAATCAATATTATTTTTTCCGTTGAAAAAGAACACCTTTGAAATACGGTCAGCAACGAACAGCAATGCAATAAGAATTATTGAGTTAAGGTATTTCCTGTTCATTTTGAAAAAAGCGCTCCCCTGCTCAGCAGTATTTTTGGCCTTTCAATAAGCCTGAATCCCTGCTTTTCAGCAGTTTTTATTGTTTTTTCAAAATTATTTCTGGAAACATGCCAGCTTGGCTCAAAAACAAGCATTTTTGCACTGGAGTTTGCTGAATCATGCAATTGCTTGAACAAAATCTTTTGGTCAGGAACCTCGTGGACAACATAGGCCAGCAGCAAAAAGTCTGCCTTTTTCCCTATTTTTACAGAACTCTTTGTGCACTTTACAAGCTCAACATTTTTCAGCATTAAATTAAGGATTTTTTGCCTGGCCATCTCCAGCATCCCCTTCTGCAGGTCAACAGCAATCACTTTTCCTTTTGGTCCGACCATTTTCGACATTGCAGGTACAAAAGTTCCAGGGCCGCAGCCAAAGTCAACAACAACAAAGCCTTTTTTTACGTACCTCCCAAACAATCCTTTTGGAGAATGAATAATCCTTCTGAACCAGTTGTCAAGTTTTTTTGCATTTTTTGGCGGGCACACATCAGGCATTTTTACACCTTTTTTGCTTTTTCCACAGTATTGCCTGCGGGTTTTAATGTTTTTTGACTGGAAAAAATTTTAATTTTCAAGAATTCAATACTCCCTTGCATACCTTCGCGCTATTCTGGGGTTTTCCTGGTCTGAGCTTCGCTCTGCAAGCATCTCCAGCCTCATAAGCCTCTGGTTGATTGATTCCAGCTGACTCTTTACTGCATCAAGTCGTGCAATAACCACTTCAAAATCCTTTGCATTGCTTTGCTGTGAGTATTCATGCCTGGGAGGCTGATTAAAGTCAGGGGTAAATGGCTGTTCTTTTGGGAAATTGCTGTTTGGCTGATGAATATTTTTCTCTGGAAAAGGCTCTGCAAATTCTCCTGCTCCAAATCCTGGAGGATTTTGCCCAAGCCCCAGGTCGGGAGGCATTGGTGTATCTTCCATCCCTGGTTCATCTGCCCCTAATCCAAGGTCATCTTTTTTTTTCCAGAATTTAAGGTTAATCCTCAACACCTCTTTCTGTGTTTTTTGCAACCCATTCTGTAGGTATGTAATTCAATGCCTTGAACATTGGTGTTTCTGGATAAATTACTATCTCTTTGTTTTTTATGCCTTTTATAACATATAAAGCTTGCGACGGAAAAAGCTCTCCGACAAAAAGTGAAAACACGCTGTCTTTTAATCCCTGGTCTGAGTGAAACTGTTCTTCCAGTCCCTGCTGCAGGGCATCCTTCATTGCAGGGCTTGTTAATCCTCTTTCCTCTGCCAAAATCCCTGCTGCCTCCTCTATTGCATTCTCAGACTTTAAAATCATTAGCGCATCATCATTTGAAAGGTTGAAATCATCCAGCTCAAAGCTATTGTTCATGTTCTCAAGCACGCTAAAGTTGAAAAAAAGCACTTTGTAGCTGTCATCCTTTATCTTGTCAAAGTCTTTCTGGCTGTATGCATCCCTGAACTCTTCTATGGATTGGTCGTTGAAAAGCAGCACATTATTCTGGCCTCCAAGCATCTTCATGCCTGCAATCACTTCCTTGTTCTGCACAAGCATAAAAGTTATGGGCTTTTCCTGTATATTTTTCCTGAAGTCTGCTGCATCTGTATAAACTGATACTCCAAGTATAAACAAGACTATTGCGAGGAGTACAAACACATAGATTGCCGCCTTGAAAACGTTTTTTATTACTTTGAAGAACACTGCAATGCCAAAAATGGCGAGTATTATAAGGATGATGGATAAAATGCTCATTGTTGAACCTCTTTTGCATGAATAATAGGGTTGGTGTTTTATAAAGGTTTCTGTGCTTAGAAAAAGAATCATGTAACTACTTATGAATAGTTCAATATATTTTCATTTATTAGCTGTTTTTATAATAATTCATGAAAAGAGTCTTCATGAGCATGATAAATGGCTCGTCTTTTACAAGCATTATTGTATTTGATTTTATCATGGCAACCATCAGTTCCCTGTCATCGATAATCGCTATGGCTACTCCCTGGTTTTCTATGGGCTTTATATTAGTTATTTTTCTCCACTCATCAACGTTTTGGGTGGTTTCCTCGTCTATCCTTCCCAGCACTTTGTAGTCTTTTTTCTGCCTAATAATTCTTTTTACTATTCTTTTTGATTCAGGGCGTGTTTCAAAAGTGTATTTTATGTTGTACTCATACTTTTTCGGAAACGACAGCTGCCTAAGTATCTTGTAAAAGTTCCTTTTTCCCCTCGCAATCTGTATTGGCTCCTGAATGTGCTGGCTGTAGATTGATTTATACTCTTTTATCTTGGTTTCAGCCTCTTCCAATAGCAGCTTTTGCTTTGCTATGTACTCCTGAAGCGCTTCGGGGCTTGAAGGAACATATTTTCTTGATTTTTCAGGTATTGGCTTTACAAGGCCTTTTTCTTCCAGCGAATCCAGCACTCCATAAATTCGTCCATAAGGAACCTGTGATTCCTTGCTTATTTGAGCTGCTCCAGCTTTTCCAATCCTTAGCAATGATTCATAGGCCTTGCTTTCATTTTTTGTCAGTCCCAATGCGTTCAGGCTCATTTTATGATAAATTTTCTTTGAAGTTTATAAATATTGCCATTGACAACCTCATATAGGGTTGCAAAATTTTATAAGTTTCTTTAAGTTACTATGACTTAGTTAAAAATTAACCCTTAGAGATGAAAAATTATGGCTTTGGATAAAAACTCTTTATTAAGAAACGCAACTCTTGATGAACTTAATTTGAAATGGCTAGAGATACAAATAGATTATGTATTCTTCAAAAAAATGGGCTTCAGCGAAGGAAGGGTGTTTGAAAGGGATGTTTACTATGATGAGCTGGTGCTCAAGTATGCAAAATTAAACATGAGAACAACAGTAGACTATTCAGGTATGCTGGCAAGAATAGGATTTAACAATATAAGTGTTTACCAAAAAACAGAATATCTTTTGAGGTGCTTTGAAGTAAGCCCAAAAACAGAAAGCTGGATACTTATAAATCACAGGTTTAACTCATCTGAAGAAAAATCAGAAAAACTTGCAGAAATAGAAAAAATTCTTTATTTGAATGATTCTGAATATTCTGTCTCTAAAAATAAATACGGGCTCAGCATAACCATACTTCCTTTTTATGGCGACGAGGAACTGAAAAAGCACAGGCTAAAAAGTCCAACAATTGATATAGATATAGGCAGAATATTTAGAATGGATGAATGGGTGCTTGAAAAGGATGATCGCTGGATAATGCTTTATTCAAAAAAAGAGGAAAAGTTGAAAACATCAATAGACATTATGCCGTTGACAAGGTTTCAGAGAAACAAGAAACGAATCGTCAGAAGAAAAGCCTCGAAAAAACATTGAAGTATATCTCGGCAATGTTTATCCGCTCGCAAAAGATATAACTAAACATCTTAAATGGGTTAATGTTTATCTTTAAATAAATAATTTGCAAACATTTTAAAATTGCCCTGTTTATAACCCACAATGCCTCTGGAAAGGAACCTGTTCGTAAACCTTGGAGTATTTATCCTGTTCCCAATAGCAGGGTTTGCCTCAAAAAGCCTTGGTCTGGGAGCCTCTTTTCTTTTCCTGGCATTATTCCTGGCAATAGGTATAGTAGTTGCATTCATCTACCGCAGCACTCACACGACACTGTTTTCAAGAAAAATATTTAAATAACCGCCCAAATCTTCCTAAAAAAAACAGGAGTGTTGATTATTATGGGCAAAAAAGAAAAAAAGGGCAAGAAAAAAAAGGTCAACCCTAAAAGGGAGAGATACTCAAAGTTTCATAAGGAAAAGTCCTCTGCAATAGACGTCTCGATGCCTGACCTGGCTCCAGAGCAGCAAAAGCAGAAGCAGACAGACGAGGAGCAGATAAACAGGTTTTTAAGGTTCAGCAGGAATGTTCCCAGCAGGGAGATAGTCGAGCGAAGGATGAAGAGCAAAAGAGTTAAGCTCAGAGGATAAAGATTTTTTTTGTTATTGAAAATTTCGACTAAAAGGAGAAATTTCTATGGGTCAAATATCACAGAATGCAGTAACCTCTGTTGCTCTGTACCTCGAACTTTAGGTCGAGGATAGGGCGAACCTATCAGTAATCAGGCGCATTTTTGTTATTTATATTCTAGAAAATAGGCCTCCGCAGGCATATATCCTGCGAAGTGACCTGTGTCGTAAAATGCTCCGGCCGGGACATTCGAGAGTTCCCCCAACTCATTCGAACCCGGGTCTTTGCCTCGAGAGGGCAAAATGATTGGTTACCCAACCTGGGGATTGGGCGCGAAGCGCAAAACCCCTGTTTTTGGTTAAGCTTTTGCCACCAAATGTGGGAAAAGGTTACCGGGCTACACTACCGGAGCACAGCATTAAGGAAAAGCGAAGTATTTTTAAAGCTATTGTCTTTTTAATGAATAGTGGAGGAAGAAAGAATAATTATCAGGGCTTTTGAAGAAGAGCATGAGCTTCTGGAGAGCGAAAAACAGGCTTTGGCAGAGCTTTACAATGAGATCATGCATGAAGAAGAGCTGCTCAGCAAAGAGGCCAACAGTGTTCAGGGCATTAGAAATCTTATAGAGCGCATAGAGTCAAGGGAAGAGTTCCTTTTTCAGCAGGTGAAGAAAAAAGAGCAGGACCCCTATGCAGTCCACTCAAGCTATGATGAGATAAAATTCAACCTTGATGAGCTGGACGAAGGATTGGCAACTCTGCGAAGAATCCACAACAGGATTCAGGAAGCAAAAGATGAAGAAGTCCATGAGGCATTGGAGACTGCAGAAAAGAACTGGGAAGTTGTGGACTTATTGAAGCATGCGATTGACCGCGCAGAGAGGACAAAGCATGCAGTTGAGAAGCTGTTCAAGGACAGGCTGAAGGAATAACCCATTTATTCTGAAAAAAAGTTTAATATCTCTTGGGTGTTAAATATTTTTATAGTTGTTTGCTGTTTGAGCGCTTTATCATTTGTCCATATTGCAATTTTTAGTGATAAAGCCAATGCATAATACTCTGTATCATTTGGATCAGGAGTGATTGCTTCAGTTTCTGCTGTTTTGTTTATAAATTCAGTCTGGGGAATAATTTGAGCTTAAAATGTTGGTTATTTCCGGCTTTCTTACAAGGTAAGCTTCCTCATGCCTCTGGCTGAAAGGGTTACTGTCATCAATTCCTCTGGACACCCATAGGCCTGACCACTTTAAAAAAGAAAATTTTGGCATGGAATCGTAATCCAGCCATATTCCTTTATTAGGATTTCCATTATCATCTTTAAACCCTATGAATAACCCTTTTCTTCTTTTTATTATCCCGTTATAGGAAAACGGGTTTGAAGGCCGCATTACCCATCTCTGCGCTTCTTCCTCATTTTCCTTTGTTATTTGGTCAATACCAAAAATTTTTATATTAATACCTAAATCATTGTTTATATCTGACCGCTCATAGTAATCAACATGGGATCCGACTTCATTAAACAGCCAGTCGACAGATTTAACAAAATATTTGGCGTTATTTTTAGTTAAGTCAAAGATTCTCCTGGGGTCCAGAATAATATCTTCTATTTTGTAAGCCATTTTGTTGTTATTTAGTAGTAGTATTTAAATGTTTTTGTTATTGAAAATTGCTCAGAGTTGAATATCACAGAGTGCAGCAACCTCTGGTTGCTTTGTACCCCGCATGCTGAAAATAATAGTTTTTGGCATCCCTCTGGGACTTTCTGGATAGAGCCATTTTTCCAGTAAGATTTATAAAATAAGGGCTTCTTCTTTTGTTGTAATGAAAATTTTGTCCATACACGCAGATTTTGTGGAGTTTGAGCCCACAAGGAGAGCGCTTAAAAGCGCTGAGGATGTGAAAAAGGAAAAGACAAGGGTAGATGATTGCCTGGTGATTTTTTGTGCAGTTGAAAAAAGCGATGAATCAGACGTCTCACAGATCAGTCAGAGGCTTGCAGCAGAGGTTGAAAACATTGCAGCACAGGTCAATGCAAAAAAAGTTGTGCTGTATCCCTATGCACACTTGTCCAGCAACCTTTCAGGCCCTGACAAGGCAGTCGAAGCATTGAAATCTGCCGAGAGTATTTTGAAAAAAAAGTTTGAGACATTCAGGGCGCCGTTTGGATGGTACAAGGCTTTTGAGATAAAGGCAAAAGGTCATCCTTTGAGCGAGCTGAGCAGGGAATTCTCTATTGATAAGGAATCAGAAAAGCTTGAGGTCAGCGAAGCTGTAAAAAAAGAGGAAAAGCTGAAGAGTTTCTGGCACATAATGGATAAGGACGGCAAGATCAGCGAAATTTTTCATGAAAAAGCAAAACTCAGTGGGTTTGATTTTAAAAACAGCAAAAACCTTGAAAAATTTGCAGGCTATGAGATTGCAAAAGTCAGGGCTGTAAAAGGCGAGCCGCCTCATGTGGGCTTTATGAGAAAGCTTGAACTGGTTGATTATGAAGAGGGTTCTGACCCTGGAAACCTGCGCTACTATCCAAAAGGCAGGCTCATAAAATCACTTCTTGAAAATTATGTGACAGACAAGACAATAGAATATGGTGCAATGGAGATAGAGAGCCCTATAATGTATGACTATGAGCATCCCTCGCTTAAGAGCTATCTCAACAGGTTTCCTGCAAGGCAGTACACTATCCAAACTCCCAACAACAAGGTTTTTTTGAGGTTTGCAGCCTGCTTTGGCCAGTTTTTGATGAGCAAGGATGCCACTGTGAGCTACAAAAACCTTCCGCTGAGGATGTACGAGCTTACAAGATACAGCTTCAGGGTTGAGCAGAGAGGAGAGCTTGCAGGCCTTAGGAGGCTGAGGGCTTTCACAATGCCTGACTGCCATGCACTCTGCCAAGACTTAGAGCAGGCAAAGCAGGAGTACAAAAAAAGGTTTGTGCTGGCAAAGGAAATAATGAAAGGCATAGGATTTTCCTTGGAAGACTTTGAGCTGGGCATAAGGGTTACAAAGGACTTTTTGGATAAGGAAAAAATGTTTTTGCAGGAGTTTGTAAAAGAGTGGGGAAAGCCTGTGCTTTTAGAGGTGTGGAATGAAAAATTCTTTTACTTTATTCTTAAATATGAGTTCAATTTTGTGGATGCAAACGACAAGGCAACTGCCCTGACAACAGACCAGCTGGATGTTGAAAACGGTGAAAGGTATGGCATGGCGTTTACTGACAAGGACGGCAAGAAAAAGTTTCCACTGGTTTTGCATCTGAGCCCTTCTGGAGCAATCGAGAGGGTTATGTTTGCACTGCTTGAAAAAGCCTATCTTGAGCAGCAAAAAGGAAAATCTCCAAGCCTGCCTTTATGGCTGAGTCCAACACAGGTAAGAATCATTCCTGTAAACACCTCAGCACATCTTGAATTCTGCGAAAAGCTCGCCAAGGAATTTGAAAGCAGCAGCATTAGGGCAGATATCGATGATAATGAGGAAACAATAGGCAAAAGGATAAGGAACGCAGAAAAAGAGTGGATTCCGTATATTCTTGTAATTGGGGATAAGGAGACCTCTGGCGACAAGCTCATGACCCGTATCAGGGAGAACGGAAAACAGGAAAGCCTTTCAAAAAGCGAGCTCATTGGGCAGATAAAGGAAAAAACCAAAGGCATGCCTTACAAAAGGCTCCCACTGCCAGTTCTTCTTTCCAAAAGGCCTATATTTGTTGGATAAAAAACATTTAAATAATTCTAATTCTTCCTGCACGCATGAGCCAAGTTGAAATCCTGGACATGTCAACGCTAAGCCATCCAAAGTCATTCTATCATTCTATTGTGATGGTTGGCAAAGAAGGCTGTTCAGACTGCGAAAGAGCAAAAGAGCCTTTTGGGCGGTTTGCACAGGCCAACAGCGTGATCTATTGTGCTGCAATAGATGGAAGCAATCCTGAAAACAATTCAGCAATAAAAGAGTTTTATCTTGGAGAGGATGATTTAAGAATTGCTTTTCCTTACTTTATATTCGGTCTGAAGCCAGTTGATTTTGAAACTGGAAAATACTTTGACTATGAGGGAGTTGTTCCCCTTGAAGAGCCAAGGGGAGACATCGCAGAATTGCTCAGAAAAGAGGCAGCCAGAACTTTTGGAAAAGCTGTAGAGATAAGCAGGCTGCCTTTTGAGATGAGGACAATAGACATATTTAACTACAACAGCCAGAGGTACATACTTGACTGGAACCCTGCAAGAGTTCAAAGAGATAGAGTTTATATGGTCCAGCCATGGCTTAACAAAGGAGAAGCTTTGGATGATGACAGCAAAGAGAAAATAGAAGAAAGAATAGATACACTATTTAGCAAAAAAATCCGATCGCTGATTCTGGACTTTTCATTTGTGCATAAATACCAAAATATTGACGTTTGTGATGGCCTGGTTTATTCTGCAATAGAAAAAGCAAAGGCAGGACAACACAATATAGGCATGATAACCAAAAAACCTGAATTTGAATCATTGCTAAAGTATACTGATATCAACTACAGCAGGCTTTTGCGCTTTGACTCAACAGATAAGGATGCAGTTGAAAAGCTGATTTTTGGGTTTAGGGCATAAAAAGGTTTAAAAACCAGACCCTTTTTCTTTAGGAATATTCGGGCCATTAGCGCAGTCTGGGCATCTTTTACGAGTTGAGTGACCAAGGGCTTGAGCACAAAGTGCGAAACACATACTTTTGGTTCAGCTTTTTGTAAAAGGTGAGGACACTAGCGCAGCAGACTCTTAATCTGTTGGTCGGGGGTTCAAATCCCTCATGGCCCGTTTCTTTTACTTACTTGGGTGTATAGATAGACTTATAATAATTGTTTAGTATAAGCAACCAAAAACCAATTTGAGTCGGGTATTGAGTCCTTAAAAGATATAATAGAGTTTATACCAGAAGAAGAATATGCTGTAGAATTTGAGGTTGCCATCAATCTAACAACTGCATTTAACCCAATGGAAAAACAAGAGTTTTACGAAGACATAGATTTCATCGCTTTGGCGTTGAAAGAGAACTGTCCTCTGTGGTCAAACGACAAACTTCTTAAAAAACAAATAAGAGTCAAGATAATTAATACCAATGAAATAGAACAAATATTTAGTACATAACAAATTTTCCTTTTTCGTAATCTTTCCAGGCTTTTTCAACCCTCTCAGCAAAAACAAGGTCTTCTTTCAGCTTTGAAGCCAGGCTTTTCATGCTCTTGAGAATTATTCTTCCTCTATCCTTTGCCATAAGGAACTCGTCTCCGCTAGATATGTCATCCCGCAATGAAGATGGTATAACAATTTGCCCTTTTGTGCTTACTTTTGCAATAGCATATTTCATTGCTTATCACCAGAGTAAGGTGCGACTTACAAATATATAAAGATTTCACTTTTAGAAAAGCTTAAATACTTCCTGCTTTCTTCCAGGAATTGCAAACTGTGTGGCTTGTTCTGCTGTGAAAGCGGCGTACATTGCCCGGAAAACAAAGAAACCACTCTGAAGGGATGGGTGAAAAAAGCTGATAAAAAATGCCTTGGTATCCTGAAAGCCAAACACTTCTAAAGATGGCAGGCTGTCCCTATTGTTACGATGGTCACGTCTGCTGGGATGAGAATGCAAAAAGGTTTTTTTGCAGCCACTGCAGGACAATAATAATAATTGACGGCTGGGTTTAAGAATCAAGCTCCTCCTGCCTTTCTTTTGTGTTCAAAGAATAATCCAGTGCAATTCCTGCAGCCACCTGGTAGCTTGCCCCATGGAGAATTCTAAACTTTTCCATCAATCCCTTTACCTTGAGCTGTGAATACAGGCTTGGAATATATGGCACAGTGTCCAGCACAACAATCTTGGAAAGGTTTTCATGCTTCAGGTTGACAACATAGGGATTCCTGAAATGCGTGCACCACAATTCTATCTTTGCCTTGAAGCTTGTATTCTTATCTCTATTGTACTCCTCCACCTGCTTTATCCTAAGGACTGCTTCGTTGTTGGCAGTGCCTGCGGTGTTTATCTTGTCATCCAGGATGATAAAAGTTATTATTTCGTTCGGATCGTCCTGCTTTATCCTGTCCAGGATGTCGTTTATGTCGTCTGTCTTTGCAATCCTTGCCTGGCCTTCATCAATCCTTGACTTAAAAGAGCACACAAGCGGAAGGCTGTTTCTTTTTGCAAACACAGCAGTGTTTTTCAGGGCACCTTCATCTGGAGAGACAATAATTGTTGTTTTTGGGTCGTACTCATTCTTGACTATTTGCCTTGAGCTCAGATAGGTGTCAAAAGGGTACAAAAAGTCTTTTTTGACGTTTAGGCCTTTGAAAAACTCTTCCAGGTTGACTTCCTGCTGGTTGTTGAAGCTGTTGTTCTGGGGATTGATGTTTACATAGTTCAGCCTGTTCTCCCTGGAGATTGGCAGGCCTTGCTGAGGGGCATGGGGATGCACATATATTATGCTGCTGGCTCCATGTGCTGCAAACTCCTTTAAAACCTGCTTAAGCGTGAACATCTCCCAAAGGTCTTTTTCTTTCAAAGACTTGTCATGGTTATGAGACCATTCATATGAAGACTTCCTGAACGCCAGCCCAACATGCATGGCTCCTGCGTCTTTTACAAAGTCGATAATTCCATGCAATTTCCTGATAATCCTGTCAGGCATGTGCTCTATGGATGAGAAAAAAGGGCTTGTCTTCCTGTCAAATGCAGGCTTTGTCAGCAAGGTAAGCTTTTGCGATGCTTGAAGCAGCTCTGGATCATCAATCTTTTCTGCAATCTTTTCTATTTCTTCAGAAATGTTTACAAGCCTGTTGTCATAAATCCTTGTGTCCTGGATTATGTAGACTATCCTGTCCTTGTAAGTTCCATCGTTTAGCTCTTTTGCAGGCCTTCCAAGCCTTGTTTCATTGTCAAGAAAGCAAGCCCTGAGTTCCGGAAGATTGTCAGGCATAAAAACCCTGAAGCCAAAATCCCCCTCAAGATGGCTCCTGACTTTTTCTGCAAAAGGCTGGGATGTTTTTCCAAAGCCCACAAGTATGATCTGCTTATTCCTCATGCTCCCCCAAAAAGCCGAGAAGAGGCTTTTTTTTAAAAGGTTTGCTATATTTATAAGCCAGTTTAATTCCAAATACATGCATTAAGAGGGGATTGTGCATATTGCAAGCTATCCAACCTCTGAGTTAGGACATATTTTTATTGAAAATTTCGCAAGGGAAGACTAAAAATGCATCTTGAAAAATGCCTGAGTGCGGAAGTAGCGAAATCGGCTTCAATCAACAACGGGGAGAGATCATCTGCAGAGAGTTTGGGCTGTTCCTTATCAATCATTGATATATCCGAATTTGCTATTACTGAAAATGATAATAATATCAGGACAATTATACTATGGAGTAATAATATTTTTTTCATTTTATTTGCAAAAATGTATTTACGTAGTTTGGTTGTGTGTTATTATAGTCTAAATAATAATTAAAACCGATGAGGTATAATCCTCTTTCAAGTTCAGGAATTTTTTTGATATCATTATAGTAATAAGTAACTGAACTTCCGGGAAGCAATTCGTTTTTATCATAATTTATGGATACTTCTATAACATCAGATGAATCAATTAATTCATTCCATTTTTCATCAATATAATAGTTGAAAAGAATAGGTAATTTATCTTGGAATGTGTAATACCATATTGATACATTTCCATTATTAGTTATTTTGACACCAAACTCATTTTCGAAATTATTCTTCAAATAAACTTGTTTTGTTGACTCAAATGTGACTCGGGTATCAATTATTTTTTCTTTTGATATTATCGCACCAATTGTTTTATCATCAAGAGATTTATTGCAAGAAGTTAAAAAAAGAATAAATATAAAACTAATAAATATGCATATCAACCAATTTTTTATTTTCACCCACATCCCTCTTTGTTTTAATTAGTTTTTTTTAAACTATTGATAATTGTTTACATGTATATATTTCTGAACCCCTAAATTCACAAAGTTAATTGAATATTTATAGTTTTCTATTCTCGATGAAATATTTGCGTATTTTTTCCGGATTGTTTGTTTATTTTGGGATAATTTTAGAAATTATGGGATAATTTATCCCAAATTTTTTCCAAAACCAATCTCAGCCATCTTCCTAAACATCATTTCCTTAAATTCATTGTCTTTAAGCAAAGCACCCATCAAATCACCAACCTTGTTGTGCTGAACATCTTTCTCAAGCAATTGATTCTGCAATTCCAGAGTTGTTTTCAAATCAAGTATTCCACTGCACCTAGAGCAATAATTACTTGTGTGATTATTGATGAAACCACATTTTGGGCACTTTTTTGGCTTTTGCCTTATTTCCTCTTCTTTTCTTGAAGTAATACCATTAAGCTCAAGAATAGCTTTGTCAGTATCCCTACCAGAAAGATGAACATATATACTTGCCATATCACTATGCTGAACCCAACCAAAGTAAGCCTTCATTTGAGCCTCAGTCATGTGGTTAGCCAAAAAAGTAGCACGGCTATGCCTAAAAAGGTGAGGATTACACTTTTTCTTAATCCCAGCTCTGGCAAACAAGTCTTTAAGCAAAACCCTAATCATATTATACCTCATCTGCTTTTGAAAATTCTTTCCACCAAAATTAACCCACAAAGGCTTACTCCTATCATCCTTAAAAGGATGCAAATCCATCCACTGAGTCAAATAATTAGTTGAATTAACAACCCTCACCCTTCTAGGTCCTGTTTTTCCATTAACATTAATCACACAACCATACTGGTCAAACATAACATTGCCAATAGTAAGATTGGCTAATTCCCCAATCCTGCAACCCGTCTCGTAAAGCAAGCTTACAAATGCTTTGTTTCTGGGATGCCTGGCAACACCTACAAGCTTATCAACCTCCTCAGGAGTAATAAGATCAGCCTGACTAGGCAAAGGCTTATCCTTAAGCTTAAGAGTTGTTTTAAGCCATTTTACCTGCTCTGGATGCTCTTCATCATTCCCCAAAAGCCACTTATAAAAACGCTTAACAATAATAGAGTAATCAAGCTTAGTGCTTTTAGTATAATCCCTGTTATTAATCAAAACAAACAACTTCTCAATATCCCTCTTAGTGACTTTGTTAAAATCCTTATCCAGCCATCTACTAATCTGCCTAAGCTTATCCAAATACTTAATAAGTCTAGGCAATCCCAAACCATTAATAGAGAGATATTCCTCAAACTTAAAAATAAATTCTTTATTTCTTTCCCTCAAATTAGACTTTGCCAAATTCCTCTTAGCACTCTCGTATCTAGTCCTATAGCTATGCAAATCCATCATTTTTTACCTCCAATAAGCCAAAAAGAAACCAACTATATAAGCTTCTGGGACACCTAGTGCCCCCTGAAGCAAATACGGACTCACAATGGGACTATGACGCCACGGCCCGGACTTTCCCTAAAGGTTTTGAATTTCCCGCCAATGCAAAATCCAATAAAGGGGGGCTCTGGTGCAAAGCACTAGGAGCCGCCTGCTTTCTCCGAGGTCTTTTGCAAAG
>JBFYMA010000004.1:0-27781 GCA_041305085.1 Nanobdellota archaeon
TATGCAATACTTACTCCTTCCCAAGCAGCAATAATGCTGTACGGTGTGCCTCCGCCAACTCCAAAGGAGACTCCTTCAGTGTTGCGAGACCTGTTTGTAAAAAAAGAAAAATTCCTGGCAGACAGCCATGTAAAGATTCTTGAAAAAAACATCCAGGTAAGAAAGGAGATGGAGCACGGCTCAATGAAAA
Source organism: Nanobdellota archaeon (assembly GCA_041305085.1). GTDB lineage: Archaea > Nanobdellota > Nanobdellia > Woesearchaeales > UBA9642 > SURF-58. The sequence goes on from JBFYMA010000004.1 coordinate 191, forward strand.
AGATTTCAGGTAAAGAGCTGGACGAGCTGATACAAAACGCCCAGGAATACCTGAAAATCCTTGACGAGCTTTTCAAGAAGATACAAAACCTCAAGGAGCAGGAATCAGTAAAGCACACTTATGAAAGCGTTGTTACTGTTGTAAGAGATGTGCTGAGACTGGAAGGCATTGAGCAGGTATCTGACAAAGATCTTGCAAAAGCCTTTGACTCAAAAATTGTACACAAAGGTCTTATTCCGCAGAAGTATTCCAGAATCCTGAAAGAAGTTGAAAAAGCCAAGCAGGATTATGACCAGGACAAGCTTTCAAAGCAGGAAACCCAGCAGGCAGTCAAAAAAGGCGGAGAGCTTTTGAAAGTCCTGATAGAGCACATCCAGAGAACTAGGGGAAGGGAGCTTGAGCGGGCAAAGATAAGGGTCAAGCATGGCGAGAAGTTTGGAGAAGTAATTCTTCTGGGAGATGAAGCATTCATAATTCACGACATTGACAATGAGGAAAAAGAGATAAGCAAGGCAAAGGTTGACAAGGATGGAAACCTCGAAGAAATAAAAGAGAGCACCCTTGAAGAGATGGAAAAAGCCCTGATGAAAATGAACATTCCTCCAAAGGTCTTTATAAAAGAAAAGCTTTTCGAACACTTAAAGAGCATCTTTGGAAAAGACGTGGAGATTTTGGTGAACTATTAGAAAAATTGTCTCTTATAAGAGTTGCATGTAATTGCCCTACTTTTTCCCAAAACATTTTTATAGTTCTCTGCTATTTCATCGGTTATTGGGGGTGCATTTATGAAGATCGGCTACAAAGTTCAGGACATAATGACAAACATGCCTGTAAAGATTGGCAAAAACACTTCTGTTGTTGAGGCTGCCCAGATGATGGACAAGTTTAATGTCAACAGCTTATTGGTTGTGGAGGAAAAACCAGAAGGGATAGTTACTGATGAAGACTTTGTGAGAAAGCTGGTGGCAAAAGGCAAAATGTCCGAAGAGACTATTGTGGAGGAAATAATGTCCAAAAACCTTGTCACAATACAGCCTGAAAAGGATATTTATGAGGCAATAGTTATGATGAGGGATAACAACATAAGGCAGCTCCCTGTGCTGGATGGGGAAAAGCTTGTAGGGTTTTTAACAATGAAAGATATTCTCAAAATCCAGCCAGAGCTTTTTGACATAGTTGTAGAGTCCATAAACCTTAGGGAAGAGGACAGAAAAATGAAAAGCCTGGAGATGGATGACAGTGAAATATGATCATTTTTTTAATAAACTTTATAAATAAAAATCTTTCCCTAGAACTATCATGGAACCGAGCAGCAATCCTGTCCCAAAGCATATTGCAATCATAATGGACGGGAACAGAAGATTTGCCAAAAGGCTGATGCTGAAGCCCTGGAAAGGGCATGAATGGGGCGCCCAGAAATTAGAGAGGCTTTTGGACTGGTGTAGCGAGCTTGAGATAAAAGAGCTGACTATTTACGCATTCTCAATTCAGAATTTTGACAGGCCAAAGGAGGAATTCTCTCATTTGATGAGAATATTTGAGCAGAGCCTTAAAAAGCTTCTTGAAGATAAACGACCTGAAGAGTTTGGCATAAGAATAAATTTTATAGGCAGGCTCTCGCTTTTTCCAAACAGCATCCAGGAGCTTTCAAAAAAAGTTATGCAGAAAACACAATCAAACAGCAAAAGGATTCTTAACATCGCGATTGCATATGGCGGAAGAGAAGAAGTTCTGGAGGCAACATACAGGATCGCGAAGGAAGTTCAGGAGGGAAAGCTTCAGCCGCACAAAATAAACGAAGATGTGTTCGAGAATTTTCTTTACACAAAAAGCCAGCCTGACCTCATAATAAGGACTGGAGGCGAAAATAGAACAAGCAACTTTCTGGTGTGGCAGTCAGCCTATTCTGAGTGGATTTTTTTTGAAAAAAAGATGTGGCCTGAGTTTGAAAAGCAGGATCTGGTGGACTGCATTGCAGAATATTCCAGGCGACAGAGACGGTTTGGAAAGTAGTTCATCAATTCTTGATCAGTCCTTCACAAAGCTTATAAATTATTTCCTGCCACCTCGTTTTCCCAAAGGGTGGATACTGTGGCTGGATACAAAATTGTGAGAAAATGCGCTGCGTGCAGGCAAAGGTTTAATCCTGTAAATGCCAACAGGCTGTATTGTAGGGTTTGCAGACCCTAATTTGGGCTTTCTTCTTTTATGATCTCAGCCTGGAACCTGTAAATCTTGTTTGAAAGATCCTGCCATGCATTGAAGGAAAGGCCTGCTTTTTGGCTGACAGCGTTTAGAAACTGCTTTACTGTCATGTTGTGCTCTATCGCAACCTGTGGAAGCAACAGCCCTGAGCCATATTTTCCCTTGAGTATGAGTCCATCTCTTCCTATTACTATCTCCCTGAAATAATCGTCAGGGTTTTCAACTTTTACAAGCTCAGGGGTGCTGAGCAGGGAAATCTCTATCTCCAGCTTTGGAACCTCTTCTTTTCTCACAGGAGGAAATCTTGGGTCAGAAAAAGCAGCAGCCCTTGCAGCCTCGCTGATGAGCTTATATAAAGGATAGATTGGCTCTGTAAATCCAATACAGCCGCGAAGCTTTTTGCTTTTGTAGAGTGTTACAAAACACCCTTTTTTTTCTGAAACTTGCTTGTATTCATCGAGGTTTGGCTTTTCCCCATCAAGCTCTGCATAGATTGACTCTCTTGCAAGCTCTATAAGAAGTTGTTGTTCGTGAGTGTCCATAAAAGGGGAGTAAGACGAGCAAATTTTTAAATCTTTAGCTTCTTGAATGCTTCCAGAAATTGTGTATTTGTTTTTTGAAGCCTTTTTGCTGCATCAATAAGTGCTTTTACAGGATCTTTTTTACCCTTTGTCTCCACTATGAATTTAGGAATCCTTATCAATGGGTGCTCTATTGTGTATGATGCGTTTTTCACTTCTTCATCGTTGTAAAGCTCTTTTTTTAGAGGGTTGCACAGTGTGTGGTCTGCCCCTTTGATTGTGAAGACCATCTTTTTTGAGGATTTCTCAAGCACATGTATTTCCATGGTATTCGAGGAAAAGATAGTTATTTATAAAGCTTATTGTTCCCTTAATATTCACTTTGCAGTAGTTAAAAAACGAAACCTTTAAATATGATTTACTTATAACCATTCTAAAATGGTAAAATGTTACAGGATTGTCAGAAGGTGCATTGCCTGCAAAACAAAGTTTTTTCCTGAAAACGGCAACAAATACTATTGCGAAAAGTGTATGAGACGGTAATATTTTTCTATAAGCCTTTTTTCTATATTTTATACAACAACAATCTTTTTAAACAACCCCTTTAACACTAATCTTTCTGTTTGGGGGAAGATTCATGGATAAACTAGGGAAATGGCTGAATAAAATACTCGTAAAGACTCCATTTCTCAAGAATTTAAGCGTTGAGCTGGACGATTACAGGGAAAGCATAAACCAGCACGACGACGAGATAAAAGAGCTCTACAGCACAATAGAAAAGCTGAGGGAGCAGATGGATGAGCAAAAGCTCATGTTTGGCAATAAGACAGTCTTTGACTCGAGCCTAAACCTCACTTTTGAGGAAAAAAAGCTCCTCCTTCTCCTCTATGCATCTGATTTTCTTCTCAGCAAGCACGATATTTCAAACAAACTGAGGATAGAGTCCTGTCTTGTGGACAGCTATTTTGACGACCTTGCACTAAAAGGCATACCAATAATAAAGCAAAAGTCCCTTAACAACGAGATATTCTACTCTCTTGACCAGAAGTTCAAGGAGCTGCAGGCAAAACAGAATATCCTTCAGGTAACATCAGTATTTTCCCAAAGAATGCTTCAGGAAGCATCTATTTAATGCTCACTTTTGCTGGTTTTTTCTTTGTTTTCTCTTTCTTTCCCTTGTTTTTCTTCAATATCTGCATCTTCTCTGCTTTATTCTCAATATTTTATGCCTTCTAATTTTTTATCAGGTTTTTTACTCCTTTTTTTTTTTTTTTTTTTAAGAGAACTGTGAAACCCTGCCCTGGTTACTCACTTTTTTGCTCGCAGGGCAGTAAAAGCTGGCCAAAGGCCAGTTTGGGCAGTTCTCGCGTAATTTAACCTCTAATAATATTTTAAAATTCTTTTAATCTTCTCCCAAAACACAATTTTGATTACTGCGTTTGATTTCATGCTTTTATTCCCTTGCCAGTTCTTTCTATTTTACGCTCACTTTTGATTGTTTTTTGGCTATTTTTCTCTTGTTTCAGAATTTTTTCTGTTTTTTTTTTAGATTTTTCGGCACTTTTTATTTTATTGTAAACACAATATATAGTAAAAACAATATATTTAATAATAAATATATTGAACGTTAAATATCAAGTTAACGATTTAAAATTATTTATTTATTATCTTGCTAAAATTTTTAAGCAAAAATCATAATATTTATAATTTAATTTTTTGCCATCTGTCCTCTTGAAAATAGAGGCAGTGACAAAAAAATAATGGAAATGCATGAAAATGCAGGCAATAAACCCTAAAAAAGCGCACTTTTTCAAAACATTTAAATAGTTGGATGATTCAGGAGAAAATGTGGCAAAAAAAGTTAAAATAAAAGGTTTTTTGAGCTTCTCGATGCTCCACGAGCTTTCAAAAAATGAGCATTCAGGGGATACTCTTTCCAGAATCATAGGCAAAAGGCAGGGAAAGGTGTTGACTCCTGGAACTACATATCCTACTCTCAAAAAACTGAGAAAATGGAAGCTGGTAAAGTGGAGGAGAAAGGGCAGGGAAAAGCTTTATTTTCTTACAGACAATGGCAAAAAGGAGCTTTCAGCGCTGTACAAGGAGCTCAAGCAGTATTTTAAGGGATTGAAGAAGCATATCTAAGCTTGTGGATGTCTGATATTCTGAATGGTTTGATTTGCTTTTAAAAGTTTTAAGCAAAATGAAAAAGTTTTATCCATAGAATATGAATCTGTTGAATCCGCACATTATGCCGTAGAGTGCATCAGGGTTGCTCTGCCTGAATATTTTAAAGCTTTTCATGTCCTGGTCTGAAGCCTCACAGCTCTCGACAGGATGGCTGTGAAGGCTTATTATTGTGAGCTCGTCGCACATTTCGCTCGTGACGCTCTCATAATCTCTGCTGTATATTGAAGGCACATATATCCCTGATACATTATAATTATTGCCTTGTTTTTTTCCCAGAAGGCAGGCCTTGAATTCCTTGCTGTCCATTGTCATCAGATTCTGGAGCTCCAGAAAAACTTCTTTTGTAAGGATGATCTCCCTGCCGTCATCAAGAAAAAGGGTGTATGAACTGGAAACAGTCGATGTGTGCAGCCTGCTCTCTATAAACAGTATGCTCTGGCCTCCTCCTAGAAATGCTATCAGAAATGCAAAAATAATTATTATGCCAAGGCAGAGCAGAAAGTATCTTATCCATATAGTTGGCTTTGGCTCAGGGTCTTTCAGCGCATCATCCATTATCTGCTTATGCAGTTTTTGCTCGTCCATAATACTGAAAACAGCTACTTTTTTATATATGCTCTGGTATTTTAAGCTTTTATGGGCATTTTAAGCTTTTTTTCAAAAAAAAAACATCCAAAGTACTCTGAAGCAAAAGACCTGATGTACCCTTTGGGCAGCGAAGAAAAAGCTATTGAGAGGGCTCTTGACCAACTGATAAACTTTGCAGCCAAAGCCGCGACTCTCCTCGCTAATCTTGGAGGTCAAACAGAGAATTTCACAAATAAAGTCGAAGGAATACTGGCTCATTTGCGGAGCTGGACAGCTATTAGGAAAGAAAGAGTTGTGCAGGCCACGCTTTCCAATATTAATAGGATGGCTGTACACAATTTTGAGCAAAGCCTGAAAGTGTTTTCAGTCCTCCTTGAAAAGATGCACTCCCAGCAGGCATTTATCCAGGACAGCAACTGGAAAGCATTGATATCAAATATTGACTCTTTTGCAGAAGAGCTTGGAAAATACAAAAACAGGCTGCTTGAACAGGCAAAGACAAGAAAGGCGGCTTGATTTGGCTTTATGTGCCTGCTTTTTTCTGCAAAACAGGCCTTTCCAAAGGATTTTTAGGAATAAAGTTCGCAGAATGATTCTTAGGCGAAGTTTAAGAAAAAACTCATTCAGCAGCAGAACTATCCCCAAAGCATATCTTTGTGAGTATTGGGGCATTATTGCAGGAATCTTCTGATGTTGCGCTGTCGCTGTTGCAATCATGGATAAGCTCAACTATGCTTAAAAGACAGGACTTCTGCTCTTCAACAGTCAGCTCAAGAGCAGTATTTTGTGCAGGCTTGAGCGCCATTCCTGTGTTTTTTGCGTTCAAAATCAGAAAAACCGATATGATCCCGACAACTGCAACAATAGCTACTATCCCAATCATCACAAAGTGATGCCCATGATGCCTTTGGTCTGATTTGTCAGTCTTTTCATACTCCTTTATCAGCTTTTCAAGCTCTGTCTTTTCCTTGTCTTTCTTTGCCATTTTATTTGATTCAGTTTTCAGCAATGCTGCAGATATACCCCAAATTTTCATAGGAATCCTTAACATCTGTGCAGTCTATTTCTGAGCAATCTATATGCCAGCCGTCAGGATCCGCAATTCCCTGCCCAAGATTCCTTTGGCAATAAACCTGTGTTGCTGTTTCAATAACAGATGGTTGCTCTCTTAAGACAGGGGTTTCAGCACCATAAGCCAATCCTGCACTTTGGGATGCTTTAAAATTCATAATCAGGGCAGTGGTGCCTATTATGGCAACTATTGCAACTATGCCTATGATTGCTGTATAATATTTCTGCTCTATATCAAGGTTTTCTGCTCTTCCAATGCTTTCAACGCTTTTTTTGGTCTTTTTCTGCACAGCATAATTTTGGGTTAGCTGCTTTATAAAGTTTTTTAGGATTAAGCGAACTTATTTATACTAGTGTTTCTTATTAAAAGCATGGAAAGGCTTGTCACAGAGCTAAAGCTCAGGGGTTTTAGCAGAAAAACAATAGACACATATATTTTCCATAATAAGGCATTTCTGAATTTTGCAAAAAAGCCTGCTGAGGGCGTCGAAGAGGCTGACATAAAGTCTTATCTTGCGTTTCTTGTCTCTGACAAAAAATCCTCCCCTTCGACGGTAAGTATAGCAAAATCAGCGTTGAAATTTTATTTTTCAGAGGTTTTGCAGAAGAATATTGTCAATATAAAGACTCCGAAGATAAGGAAAAAGCTGCCTGTTGTGCTCTCAAAAAAAGAGGTAAAGTTGCTTATAGAGAATGCTTCTGCAAAAAAAAGCAGGCTTATGCTTATGATGCTCTATAGCTCAGGACTGAGGGTTTCAGAGCTTGTGAACCTTAAAAAAAAGGACATAGAGCTTGAAAAAAATAGCCTGTGGGTAAGGTCGGGAAAAGGAGGCAAGGACAGGCTTGTGATACTTTCTGACAGGCTTTCTAAGGAGATGGGAACACACTTGCCAAATGTAAAAGAGCTTGTTTTTCCAGGCAGGAATGGAGTATTAACTCCCAGAAATGTGCAGAAAATAGTCAAGCTGGCTGCTAAAAAAGCCAATATAAACAAGAAAGTCTCTCCCCACACTTTGAGGCACAGCTTTGCAACCCACCTTCTTGAAGGCGGCACTGATTTGAGGATGATTCAGGAGCTGCTGGGGCATTCAAACCTCCAGACAACCCAGATATACACCCAGGTCAGCGACGAGCAGAAGAGGAAGATACAAAGCCCTCTGGACAGCCTTGAATTATGAGCTTTGCCAATAGTTTTTCCCATTTCATAAAATGCAATTTTTGCTTAAATATTTTAGAAAAATTATAATTTAAAACCTTTAGTTTTTGCTTAAATATTTTATTACTAAAAATAAAAATGTATGTTTAATAAATATCAGCAATGCTGAAAAGTTTTATAAACAAATTTTTTGCATAATTTCATAAAAAAAACCACAAAATAATAATCTCAGAAAAAAAACAAGCTCAGGAAGAATCACTTTGCCATCTGCAGAGAAGACTTTTTCAAAACATCCATTGCCTGGAACATCAGCGAGTACTTTTCGTAAAGGAACTCTATCTTTGAAAGAAGCATTCTCATTCGGGATTTTGTTTTGCGGTCATTTTCAGCAGCTATTTCTTTTGGGTGTATTGCTCTTTCAATGTCGTGGCCATCCTCGTAATTAACGTTTAGCAGGTTGCAAAGGTGAATAATATCTTCTCTATGGATTTCATACTGATCCCTGAGTATTTTGTAATTGGCCAGCAGCTCTGTGTATCCGCTGTAATAGTCATTCCTGAACTCATTATTTCCTTCTCCTGAATTTGCATCAATAATTTCCTTTATCTGGTTGATCGCATCCATAGATGCAAACAATTCCTTGACTATATTCAGCTCAGAAGGCTTTTTTATGTACTGGGATGCAAAGCTTCCCAAAGAGAGCTTTTTGGCGTTTATCCTGTCACCAATAGTCTGAATTTTTTTTGAAAGGCTTTTTATTTTATTTTTCCAGCCTTGCTCAACGCTTGGAGAAGTAGGAGATGGTATAGCAGCAGATCCTTCGCTTACAATTATTTCTATTTCATCATGGCCTTCAACAAATTTTGGGTTCTGAGAGTCTTCTCTTACCTTAACCCTTAAAATCCATTTGCCTTTTGGGAGACCTTTGGAAAAAAAAGTCGAGAACTCTCTTCCTTTGTATTTCTTGGCAATATAAGAATTTATTTTTCTTCCAGCAAGCCCAAAATTTATCTCTGCATTAAATAATGTCTCTTTTGTGATTTCTGGGTTATTCACAATCCAGCTAAAATCAAATTGGGTGTTTGCCTGCAGATTTTTATTTTTTGGGTTGATAATCTCTAAGTCCAAACTGTTAATTTTTTGTTTATCTCCTTCTGGCTGGGTCTGTATCCTTTCAGTTACATCACCCTCAATCTCAAAAACCGTCCCGTCCTGAACTCTTTTTCCTGCTGAGTCAACTACAACTGCCAGAAGATTATTGTCTTCTCCAACTTTTCTTTTGTCAAGGTATTTTTTGTTGTCTTTTTTTATCAAAAGGCTTTTTTTGCCTTGGTTGTCTGGCTGGAAAGTGCCCTCTCCTGCAGCCTGTGACTGGTTATCTGTTCCATTCAGGTATAAAACTGCACTGTAAGGAGGCTTTCCTCCCTTGATTTCCAGGCGCACAGGTATATCATCGCTTTTTTTGAATTTTCTTTTTATTTGTTTGCTGGGCTCTTCAAAGCTGGCTTTTAACTCTGCTTCCCCTCCTCCTGACACTTTGAACTTTATTCCTGTGTGTGCATGGCCTCCCTGGCTGTCAAATGCTCTTGCAACTAATGCATGCTCTTCTCCAGGCTTCAGGAACTGGGCAGTTATGTTTCCAAAAGACTTTTCATATACTCCTTTTGATGCATCGTGGTCCATTTGCACGCCGTCAATAATTACATCAACATAATAAGGAGATTTTCCTCCTGAAACAGCTATTTTTACTTTCAGCTCTTCTCCAACGTTGAATTTTTGGTTGTGGCTGGGTTTTTGGATTGCAACATTCAATTGTTGCACTCCATTGCTGCCACCTCCACTTCCTGAACTTCCGTTGCTGCCATTTCCCCCCTGGCTTCCTTGTTGTCCGGGTTGGTCATTGCTTCCCTGCTTTCCATCTGCTCCGTCTTTACCATCCTTTCCAGACTCTCCGTTGCTGCCGCTGCTTTCATCGCCGGAATCCTTGCCTCCAGTGCCTTTGAACAGGCTGAATATCTTTATGATCAATATTATGAATGCAACAATAAGCGCTATGTGCAATAATGATTTTCCTACAGGAAACCCTGCAAGCCAGGCATACACTGGAAAAAATGCTGACCTCAGCAGTCCATATCCAAGCACTATCGCTATCGAGGCTGCCAGTACGTTGTCATTGTTGGAGATGCTTTTTATGAGCTCAAACACAAGTATGAGAAAGACTATGAGTATTATCAGTGCTGCAAATGGTCCCAGCAGTCCAAGGTTGAATCCTGTTCTCAATTCAAAGAATACTGCTCCAAAAGTAAGAGCAAGCCCTATGCCTATTGTTATTGCTTTGGAACTCTGCTTGTCCTTGTAGAGGCTTGAAAAAACAAATCTTGCCAGCCCCAGAAAGATGAGCAGATAGATTATTGTGTCTACAAATGCATAGTTTGCTGCATAAAATGCTCCAAAATCAACTCCCTGGATCGGGTCAAACAGCACGTCGAGAGGGTTTGCTCCAAGCGCAAAGCTAGCAAAAGCAAGAAACAGGACTAGGTAAATCACTGCTTTTCCTTTCATCAAGCCAATTTATAAAGAATCATGTATATAAGTTTTTTGGTGAATTAGCCAAGAGCATATGCTCTTGCAGGAGAATAAGAAGAAAGGCCTGTAAGACTGTCTCTATAGGATGAATATCTCTTGTAAAGAGGCGCTGCAATATGCCTTCCTTTGAACTTTTTGTAAACCCATGTTCCAACTTTTGCAGGCACTGCGTATGTTGCTATGCCCATATTTTTTCCTGTCTTTAGAGCATATCCAAGCCTGAATGCGCTTTCACCCATTCCATAAATTCCGTTGACCAGCTGGAACCAGCCAAATGAGGCAAAAGGAGTGCCAAGCATGGCAAGCCCTGTTGCTATCTGGAATGGGTTGTCGAATACTAATCCCTGCATTGCTGAAAGGACAGTCGGGCGGTTTTTCCACCTTATTCCCAGTTTAGAAACATATCTATTTGTCCATGCTGCAGGCAGAGCCCCAACAACCCTTGATTCTATTGCATACTGGACTGCTTCTTCAAACCATTTTAATGGCGTTTTGATGACTTCATAGGCATTTCTGGCATAGTACTTTGTGTTGTGCCAGGTGTTTTTTACCTTGTCAACCAATGACTCTGAGCTCCAGCGGTATGCCTTGCTTTTTATTCCTGTGAACACCTTTGTTACAGGCATCAAAATCTCTTCTAATCCCATTAATCACTCCGTGGTAAAGAATTATTTAAATGTGTTGCGGTTTTTATGAAGGAAACTTGTATTTGCCCACTGCAACATCCTCTAAAATATGTCTTTCTGCTGATTTTTCCTTCTTGTTTACTTTTTTGAGGTTGTCTAAAAATTTGTTTGCATTCTGTCTGTTTATCTGATTATATCTTTCCCACCTTAAAAGAGTTTTTTGAAATTCCTGTTCTTCTTTCAAAACTATTTTTATTAGCCTGTTCATTTCAACAGCAATTTTTCCAAAGCCCATAATTTTATTTCTAAATGCCTCAGTTTTGGTTAGCTTAAGCGCTTCATAATTTGATTTTTGGTGCAAATCCTCAAGATGTTTTTTCAGTCTTTCGACTTTTTTCTTTGTGGCATCCTTGATAATATCATTCAGCTGTTTTGTCATAAGCACTACTTTTGATTCTGTTTTTTCAAGATTCCTTTTCTGAGCCTTTAGATTTTCATAATCAGCCATATAGATGTTTAGTATTTGATTGCCTTCTGCAAGAATTTTTTTGGATTCCTCAATTAACTGTTTGCGTAAGCCTTTAAAAAAATTTTCTTCGTTCTTTACCTTTTGTGAGTAGTTCCAAACTTCCTCAATGCTCCTTTTGTCTAACAACAATCCAAACTTTTCAAACGCTTTTTCCAAAGTAATTGAAAAAAATTCAGAAAATAATCTCCAAGCGTTTGCAAATGCTGAAGCCCATTTTCCCTCTACACCTAACTCATTGAAAATCTTTTTTATCTTATTCATTTCTTCGTGCATATCTTTTCTTGCTTCTTTTATAAGCTCATCTTCCTCTATGCTGGATCTTTGGAGTTCAGTAACTCTTTTGTGAACCTGCTCTACCTGCCCTGGAAGAATGGCAAATGCTTTTTCGAGCCAGTCTTCTGCCCTTCTAACATATTCTGTTAGCTGTTCTATTTGCTCTTCAGGCACTTTTCCCCCTGCAAGGTCATCTTTAGCCTTTTTGATGGTATCAACTACTGGAGCAATGGTGTTTGTCTCTTGAATCATCTGCTCAATTATTGCCTGAACTTCTTTAGAATCATTCATCTCCATTAAGCTTGTATCCTGGTGTCTTTTGTTTATTGTTTCAAAGACCTCCTCTAGTTTTTTTATACCATTTTCCATATCGCCTACAGTTCTCAAGAGCTTTGCAGACTCCTGCCTAGATTTTTTTATGTCTTTGTCCTGCTGCTTTGCAATTGCGTCTTCCTTATCTGCAAGCTTGGCTGAATCGTTTCTGCTGAACACATTGTCCCCAGCCTTTATTCCCTTGAACAAAGAGAATGCTCCAATAAGTACGCCAATTACTGAAACAATATATCCTATGTAAAGGACTGACTTAAGGACAGGGTTTCCCAAGAGATCAAACCATTGGCTGAGAAATCCGGTCACAAGATACCATAATAGAAGGAATGCAACTGAAAACGCCAGAAACTTGCTTGCCCCCAAGTTTTTCAGCACTGCAAACACTGTGTAAAACATGAACAGGAAAACTATTATCAATGCATAGGGACCGAGCATTCCAAGCCTGAAGTTGAGCACCTGGCTTCCAAAGTATGCTGCTGCAAAAGACAGTGATAAAGAAACACCGATAATAAGCGGATTCGCGCCTTTTCCGAACTTGTCCTTGAACACAAACTTTGAAAGGCCGAAGAATATCAGGAAGTATAAAATACCATCTATGAACAATGAGTACCTGGCATATGCTGCTCCAAAATCCACTCCTGAAAAAGGCCCAAAAAGGTCATCCAGAAGAGTTGCACTTGCTGCTGGCACCACTATTATAAACGCTGCTGCAAGCATCACTGCAAGGAGTACCTTTTTATAGCTATAGCTCATCAAATCATTTTTTTGTGAAGAATATATATAAACTTTTCTATTCAAACAACGCTAGAATGGAAGGTACTTGCCTATAAGCCCTTCAAGTGCATACTGCCAGATGTAGGGCGCAGCAATAACCAGAAGCCCTATTATTAGCACATGAAATTTTTTTTCTCCAACTTTCCCAGCAATGGCTGCAGCGGTTCCTATTTTTATCATGGCAATTATTCCTATCAATACTCTTACACCTATATCCAGCCACAAAGTCTCGTGCATTCCTATAAGGCCCAGTGCCCAGCCAATGTTCATGCTTATGAATATAAATATAAACATCACAGGAAGTGCATGGAGCCCGTGCCCAAGCCAGCCCATCCCTCTCTCATCTGCGTGCACAAACACAAGCTCTATTAGTCCTATTACTACTGCCATCACAACTGCCGGAAGAATATATAATGCAGGTACTGCTTCTGCTGCCATGGGTTTTTCTTGGGCTGTATTATTTATAAACTTTTCTGTGCTTTTTTGTTTCGCTGGAAAATAAATTTGCTGTATGGAAATAAATTATAGTCAATTTTATTACTTGAATGTAGTAAAAAAACGAAAGTTTTTTAAATAAGCTATTCATAACCCTTTGTATGACCTATGCAGAACGAGAGCGCCAAAGACAGATTGATGATCTGATTGCACAAGGCAATAACGCTGAAGCAGCAGAAATACTGGGAGACCAAATGCCAAAAAGAAAAGCAAATGGAGTTTTAATAGCTTTTGCATCCATGGGAATGATTTGTGCAGCATATTTAGCAGGATATGTATTTTTTAAAGGGGGAGAAAAATTATATTCTTGGTTCTTGAATAAGCCCGCTGAATTCATAAAGTCGGAGTTTATAGAAAGCCAGGTAGAGCCTATGTTTGCAGAAGCGAAGGATGGAGCAGCAGCCCATAATGATATGGCACAGTTTGAAGAAGACCTTGAAGCCAGAACAGACTCACTACTGGGAACACTTAAAATTGGAGAGTACACAATTCTTGAAAGAAAAGTAAATGGCGGAGATGTAATCACATATTTTGAAAAATCCGGAAAAATTCTTTTTGATTCAAAAACCAATGATGGAAAAAGGCTTGTTATAGTTGGAACCTACAAAAACAATCTGCCTGATGCAATAGGATTAAGGTATCAGGATGCAGAAGGAAACATAAGCGAAAGAACCTTTTTGGGAAAGCCGTCAAACAGCTCAAAAGCAGCAACAGCAGCATACATGAAAAATGTTCTGGAGTTCCTGGAGCTGCAGCAAAAAGAGCTGGATCTTGAGCCAAGCATCTGGTCCAATGGAATAGGGGACGAGTTTGAGGCATATATAGATGGTGTGGAGCAAAGATTCAGGCAATACCTTGGCTCAGGCACAGCATACAGCAAAGGCAGCAGCTCAGAAGATCCTATGGCAAGGATTCTGTTTTCCGGGCAAATAGAAAACTTTCAAAGATAGATTCTTAGTGCCAGCAATAACTTTATAAATAACTCGTTTTTTCTTTGGACAATGGAAGGAACAATAGTAAACTACAGGCGCGCAAGGCACCACCAGACGCCAAACCAGCTCGTAATACAGGTAAAATCAGTTAACAGCAAAGAGCAGGCTGCAAAGCTTGTGGGCAAAACTGTTAAATGGGCAACAGGGAAAAAAGACATTGCAGGAAAGGTTTCTTCCACGCATGGAAACAAGGGCGCAGTAAGGGCTCTTTTTGAGACAGGAGTGCCAGGCCAGGCTTTGGGCACAAAAGTCAGGATTGAGTAAATTCTTTCTAAATTTTCACAACATTTATTAACATTTAAAAATAGTATTTCTGCATGAACAAAAAAGGCAACGACCTTGTGATACCAATAATTGCGTTCATAATACTAATACTGATTTTTGCAATTTTCATAATTCTCTCCTTTACGAAAAACCCTGAAAAGCAGTGCATTTTTCCGGCAGAAGTGGATTGTGTAGGATATCAGGCGCAGAACTCAACATCAGAAACGCTTTCACTGCAGCTCAAGAATAATCTTCATGAGGATTTAAATGTGACTAAAATAGAGGTTCTGCAATCAAAATGCTCCTATAGCCTTATTTCGACAGCCAATGGCTCAAGCATGTGGTTGTCTGATGACATACTCTGGATAAAGATGGACTGCAAAGAGCTGAACACAGAGCAGGGATTTGCACTGATAAGCATAGAGCTGAAATCAGAATACACACCAATCCCTTTGAGGTACAGCGGCAAGGTAAAATACTATAAATGAGAGAAAGTACTTTTTATCTCAGATGTATTTCCAGCACATCCCTGTCATCAAGAATGTGCCTCAGCGTAAGCTTTTGGCCTGGAAACTTGCTGCTCTTTCCCCAAACCCTGCAGAACTTGAACTTTGAGACAAAATCCTTGTGAAGCTTGTTGCAGACATCCCTCACGCTGACCCCTTTAAAAGTTATCAATGGCTCTTTCATGTCAGCCTCCTTGCCCGGCTCCTTCATAAAAATCCTTATGAGAGAAAGCTTTTCAAAAATAAGCTCTTTCAGCCTTTCAATGTACCATCCTTTTTCAGCACTGACTGCTATGTCTGCATCTGTTTCCTCTATTACGTCAAGAACTTTTTGTTCATCAACTGTGTCAATCTTGTTCAGCAAAACAATTCCTGGAACATATTTTTTGTTGTCCTCTATGCAGTCTATCAGCTGGTCTGCGTCTATGTCCTCTCTGATTACCACATCTGCATTGATTATCTTGAACTCTCCAAGAATGCTTTTTATGGTTTCAGAATCCATCTTTGTAAGCCTGACTGTTGATGCAATCTTTATTCCGTCCTTGCCTGTCTTTTTTATCTTTACGTCAGGCCTTTTCTGGTTGACCCTGATGAACTTGTTGTAAACCTCTTTTCTTAAGATGTCCAGATGCTCCGGATGGTTGACATCAACAACAAACATAACAAGGTCAGCGCTCTGGATAACGCTCAGGACCTCCTTGCCTCTTCCTGTTCCAACGCTTGCACCGTGCACTATTCCAGGCACGTCCAGGATCTGTATTTTGGCATTGTTGTATTCCATCACTCCTGGAACAACTGTAAGAGTAGTGAATGCATAGCTTCCCACTTTGCTGTTCGCATCAGTCAAAGCGTTCAGCAAAGTTGACTTTCCAACGCTTGGGTAGCCAATCATTATAACAGTTCCATCGCCTGTCTTTCTAACTTCATAGCCATGAGCTGCGCCTTTTTTTGAGCTCCTGGATTCCTGCTTTTCCCTCAGCCTTGCAATCTTTGCCTTGACAAGTCCTATATGGTGCTGGGTTGCCTTGTTGTACTTTGTCTTGCTGATCTCCTGCTCAAGCTCTTTAATCTTGTCCAAATAGTCAACCATGCCCCATGCAAACCATGATTATTATATAAATGTATTTGGACTTTAGCAAATTTTTGTTATAAAAATTTTTCTTCATCATAATGCAGTATTCCGCGCTTTGCGCGGCAGAGCATCTGCCAAAGGCAGACTTTGACTGGGCAAAGCCCAGAGACTATCCGAGCTTTGCTCGGTCTAAACCTGGCAAGAGCCAGAAAGAGCATTATGATTGACAATTTTATGAGAATAATAGACTAGTATAGTATTACACCAAAGTTATTACGCCAATTGTACCAAAACAATAGTTTTCAGTCCTCGCAATTCCTATTCTCACAAAACATTTTCAAAACCTTTAAATATTAGCCTTTGCTAAACAGGCAAATGAAAAAAGCGGTGTGGTTTGGCTTGTTTGCAGTAATTTTCTTTTTGCCTTTGTTTTCCATTTCAGTGCTTGCAGCTTTTTGCCCTCCCACTCCTTTCACTGCGCAAAGTGAATTGGGGTTTGGAGGAGTCAGGATGTGCGGTGTTGATTATATGTGCGGCGCCCAGGATGGAATGTGCCCCGAGCTTTTCAAGGATACCTCAGGAAGAGTTGGGAACTGCTCTCTCTGCCCTGATCCTGACTGCACAGGAATGGTTAACGGAACAGTCTATGACAACTCAACAGGAAACCCAAGGCCTTTGGTTGGGGCAAACGTAAGCCTTTACTTTTCCTTCCAGAACTCGTTCTCTATAAGCGATGCAAGCGGCCATTACAGCCTTTCAACGCCCAGCGGCTACCAGACAATAGGTGCATCAAAAAGAGGCTATGACACAGTGGTCGAGACAGTTCTTGTGCCAAACAACATAACCCAGGGAAAGCTAACCTTGGACTTCTACCTTCCGACAGGTGTGTGCCATCCAGACTGCACAAACGAGTTCGGAAGATGCAATCCTTCCTGCGAGGGATTTGTTTTTGCAAACACAACAGACAACTGCACTTACGCTTCCACTGAAGTAATGCTTGCATGCGCAAACAAGTTTGGAGGAAGTGAGGTTTTTTTAGAGGACTATAACGAATCTCATGCATACTATGCAGATTGCTGCGAGGGGTCAAAGGTCTTAAAGTACAGGCCGCAGCCAAAGTTTGAGTGCAAGGACGGCTCAGGATTTGTAAAGGCCAGAAAAATCGCGCTTTTGGATGGAAAGCTTGTAAATCTGGTTGTTGCTGTATGCGAGCCAAAAAAACAGTAACTTATTTAAACAAAACATTCTAGTTATTGTGCATGAATAAAAGGGGTGTGTTTTTTTTACTGGATTCTCTGATTGGCGTCAGTATAATTATAGTTTCCATTGTTCTTGTATTCCAGTTTTCGCAGGAACCCCAAGAGGATCTTAACTCAGAGCTCCAGATAGCAGAGTCCTTTATGAATTCCCTCAGCTCAACCCAGCTCCAGGACATGAACGATCCCTATGTAAATAAGCTTTTGCAGGATAATATTTCCCAGCCTGAGCAAACAGCAATGATTGCAGTGGCAGACCTTTACAGAAGGGAAGCAGCAGGAGAGCTTTCATTTGGCTATTCCCAAAACCTTACAAAGGCACTTACAAAGCTGATAATTCAGGACAGCCAGTACGGCTTTTACTATAAGCTGAATAACACTTTTATAATCAACAAAAGCATGGAGACAATGCAGGATGCATCAAAGAGAGTCACACTTGAAAGGATGACTTTTTTTGGGTTCAACGAATCAGGAGTGCAGAAAATGTTTGGCCCTGTAAATACAGAAGTCTCCCTATGGGTTAAATAAGTGAAAAAAACAGAAACAAGTTAACAAAAAATAACAAAAAATAAAAAACAAATCAATAAGGAAAAATGAGAGGCAATCATCCAGGGTTCAAAAAAATCTTTGTACAAACAAAAAAAAGAGCTGCCCTATTCTCAATACTTGCGATGATGCTTGCAGCACTGCTTTTTATCATGCTCATCCCATCGACAGAAACCCCTGTGAAAAAAAATTCTGAAATATCAAAGACCAGGGTAAGAAACCTCAACAGCTTTATTTCATCAGCAGACCCTTATTTCCAGACCGTGCTGCTATCATCAGCCCCTGAAACAATGGATGCCCTGACTGACAGCATGATAGGCAAAGGCTTTTTCAGCCAGCAGGCACTGCAGTGCAGCTTTGAAAAAATGCTCGCAGACGGGAGGCTGACAAACGTATCCCAGACACCTCAGACAAGGGATCTTGCATTCCAGATAAATGGAGGAGTTATGGATGGCTATGATTCTGTTTTTATTGCTCCGCCTCTTTCTGATAATTATCCCTATGTCCAAAGATTTCTTTCAAGAAACAAGGCACAGATAAGCAATGCAACTGCCATGTTTGCATACTTTTTTGTTGCTCCAACAGAATGCTCTATCCATGCCTATATTTTTAACGAGCTATGCGGAGAGCCAGGAAGGATTCTCGGGTATGCTGATATGTCATACACATTTTTAGGGAATGGCTATTACAACATCACTCTGGGTTTTCAGAAAAAGATTCCTGTAGAGCGCGGAGAACCGCTTTATTACATGGTTGATTCCAACTGCTCCGGAACCCCAGGAGTCAACAGGCTTTTTGCCTATACAGTTGATCCTTCAGTAATCCCTGAATCAAACATGAGCAGTGCAGGACTTATTGCTCAGACATATTTCCAGAACAACTCAATAAACTATTTTGCAGGTGTGCTTGAGGATTATGCAAAAGAAAACACACACTCAGAACTCAACACAAAGCTTAACAGCGCAAAGGTCAGCCAGAGCGAGCCCTGGAGCCTTGACATCACGCTTAACATAACATACTTTTTGGAAGACAGAGTTGCATCATGGGAAAAAAACTCCAGGGTGACACAAAAAATATCTATTCTTGGCCTGAAAGACCCATTTTTTGCCCATGGAACATCTGGGTTGCAGAACAGGAAAATAAAAAGAGATCAATCTCAATTGGGAATATGGGACCTTAAGATAAACACAACCCAGGGAAACATAACCTCTTTTACAAACTTTTACGCAAAAGGAAATTATATAGTTACTTCAACTGCCCCAAATTTTTTGATGAGATACACAAACAACACAAATGCTTCAGGAGTAGGGATAACAACTCTTGTAAACTCTTCATATCCTGAAATCCAAAATGCATCATACACTGACTATTACTATTTTTCAGGCAGAAGGTTCAGCTGCGCTGTTGGCGAGCTTATGAACCTGTCGAGTGATCCTTTAGGAATTTTCAGCCACTTTAAGCTTGACAGGGTCAGCGTTGCATATTATGGGTTTGGAACCGCGGGAGATACAAATTTTTCAGAATACACATGCTAAAACACAAAAACTCCTCATATTTAATGCACTACTGTAAAATAATGAACAAAGTTTTTATAATGAAAGTGGTAAGGTTGAAATCATGGTAGGGGACACTATAGAAACAGATGTAGACAAGCTCCTCCAATTGCTGGAAAAAAGAGGTGAGATGTCTCTTTCAGAAGCTGCAAAAGAGCTCAAGATCCCTTTGAAAACTATCCAGGCATGGGTGGATTTTTTAGTTGAGGAAAAAATAATAGGAGTGGAGTACAAGTTCACCTCCCAGCATATATACCTTAACAAAGGCGAAAATACTTTGACAAAAAAGAAAAAGGAGGAGTTTGAGGTTAACCTGAAATACTTTTTTGACAATTTTGTAAAAAGGGCCAGGGAAAACAAGATTCCTGAATCAAAGATAAGATCCCTGTGGGAAAACCATCTTGTGAACAAGCTCGGCCTTGTAAAAAGCTTTTTTTATGAAACAGCAAAGCGCAAAGGAATAGAAGAAATAGACAAAGCCTGGGAAGAATACAATGAAGAGGTACTCTCGAAATAATGAGAACCATTGAAGAGCTTTTGGAAGATGACATACAAAGGTTTCTTGATGAAAAGGCAGGCTTTCCAATAGACAAGAAAAAGGCGGTCAGGGAGGAAGAGCAGGGGGTCTTCAGCCTGGACAAGGATTTTGTAAAAGAAACTGAGCAGGCACTGAAAAAGAATGACCTGGAAAAGGCAAAAAAAGTGTTTGAGGAGCTCAAAAATATTTATTCACAGCTAAAATATTCTGACATTGAAAAGGCCAAGATTTTCAGGGTGCTGGACAGAGTCCATATTAAAATAAAGGATTACCTGATAAGCAGGCAAAAAGAAAAAGACATATATCAGGAGATCAGTGATTTTGAGAAATCCTCAGCCCAGCCCCAAAGCAGGGGAAGCGACCAGCTGGCTTCACTGAGGAAATTGTACTCAGAAACAGAAACGCTTATTGAAAACAGTGAAATGGCTGCTGCAAGGCAAAAGGCAAAAGAACTGATCAGAGGATATAACAATCTTTTATCCCATGAACGGACACAGAAAGTATACGGTAAGATAAAAGAGCTGTTGCTAAAACTAAAATGAGCCCAAAACCAAAAGACGAATCGTTTGAGAATATGATGAAGGAGTTTGAGAAAAAGCCTGGAACAGCTCCAAAGCCACCAAAAATAGACCAAAGCAGCCTTGAAGATGCACATTCAAAGTACTCCAGGACACTGAATGATCTTGAGGCACTGGTGTCAAAGCTTGAAACGCTTTTGGTAACAGACTTTGAAAAGTGCAGACTTGAATACTTCAACGTTGACTACCTACTGTTCCAGCTTCCGAAAGAGTTCAGGCCAAAAAAACTGCTTGAAAGGATAAGCTCTTTGAAGAAAAACATGGACCAAAAGGAAATACAGAGCGCACACCAGCAACTCGATAAAAGGCACAAAGAAGATTTATTGGAGGCTGGAAAAAGCTCAAAATCTGAAGAAGGTTTTTGGGATTTGGAAGAGAATACAGGATTAAAGCCCAAAAACCCTGTGCAAGTGGAGGAAAATGGTGTGCTGGAAGAAGAGGAAAGGTTTTTGAAAGACGTGGAGTCAGATGAAAAAACACAGAGTGATGAAACCAGATTTTTTAAAAAAGAACTGCCTCAAACAGAGCCCTCTGACAGCAAGTCTGAGGAAGAAAAAGACCTCGAGGCGCTGCAAAAGCTGGAAAAAAAAGAGGCTGAAGAGGCAAGAAAGGTAAAAACTACAGACTCGATTGATAAAGTAAAGGAATCATTGGATGAAAGCCTGCCAAAAAAGCCAAGAATTGAAAAATACGTCTCAGCGCAGCAAGAAAAACTCAAAAAATCCATAAATACTGGCAAAGCAGACATCTCCCGCTCTAAACATATCCAGGCAGGACAAGAAAAATATGTGGTTGTTGCTGCCCCAAACCTTGCCCACCATATATCATCATCAGAGCTTTACGATAAAGGAATGGATTATTTCAACAAAAAAGCTTACAAGTATGCAATAATGTGCTTCAAAAAAGTTTTGGAAATATCTCCCAACAATTTTGCTGCGCGGATACGCATAAAGCAGGCGCAGGAAGAGTTTTCCAAAAACCAACAAAACTAAAAAGGTGATCAAAAATGGCTGTAACACTCCTTGACAAATACAGCATCGAGGTAAACAAGATAGTGGTGGAAATACAGATATCGCTCGATGAAGAAGAGACAGTTCCCAGGTATTATGTCAACATTTCAAACATCAGTGACACTACAAAGATAATCCTTGAAAAAATAAGGCAGGAGTTTATCTCAAAAATTGATGTCGAAGAGCTGGAAATGACAGAGGCAGGAGAGCCGGTCAACATAAAGGCAAAGTTCCAGAAGGAAATAAAAAAGCTCATAAAAAAGTATTTTCCCTCAACAAATGATGACACCACAAACATGCTCATCAACTATATTATCCAGGAAAACCTTGGCCTGGGAAAAATTGAAATTCTTCTGGCAGACAAGCACCTTGAGGAAATAGTGATAAACAACCACCTGGAGCCTGTGTGGATATACCATAGGAAGCATGGCTGGCTGATAACTAACGTGAGGATTTATTCAGAGTCCAGAATAAGGCATTACTCTACAATGATTGGAAGGGATGTCGGCAAGGAAATAACAAATCTCAACCCTTTGATGGATGCACACCTGATGTCAGGAGACAGGGTAAACGCAACTCTTTCGCCAATTTCAACAAAAGGCAATACCATAACCATAAGGAAGTTTGCAAGCGACCCATGGAGCATCACAAAATTCATCAAAGAAGGAACACTGGATGCAGAGACAGGTGCGCTTATCTGGCTTGCTGTCCAGAACGAGCTCTCAGTACTGATAGCAGGAGGCACGGGTTCTGGAAAGACAAGCATGCTTAATGTCATTTCAAACTTTTTCCCTGCAAACCAAAGGATAATCTCGATAGAGGATACCAGGGAGCTTACGCTTCCCAACAACCTGCACTGGGTACCAATGGAGACAAGGCTTCCAAATCCAGAGGGCAAAGGAGAGGTCACTATGCTTGACTTGCTCATAAACAGCCTCAGGATGAGGCCTGACAGGATAATAGTTGGAGAGATAAGAAGAAAAAAAGAAGCGCAAGTTCTGCTGGAGGCAATGCACACAGGCCACTCAGTATATGCCACAATACACGCCAACAGCGCAGACGAAACCATAACAAGGCTTACCAACCCTCCAATAGATATTCCCAAGCCAATGATTTATTCCATCTCGCTGATAGTTGTCCAGAACAGAAACAGAAGAACTGGAAAAAGAAGGACTTTCCAGCTGGCTGAAATAACCCCTGATGGAGAGGTAAGCATTTTGTCACAGCTGGATGTGCAGAACGACAGGCTGAGAAAAATGGGAGAGTCAGAAACCCTGATTAACAGGCTCCAGTTGTATACAGGGCTCACCAAAGCCCAGCTCACTTTTGACCTGAAGCAAAAGGCGCAGATACTCAAATGGATGGTTAAGAAAAACATTGAAAACATCCATGACATAGGTGTGATAATGTCAAAGTATTACCTTGGAAAACTGAAAATGGACTGAATAGGATAAAAAAAGACTAAACAAAAAACTAAAAAAAACTGAAAACAAACAATGGCAGACTTTGTTGACCAAATAACAGCAAGCTTTCCCAATCTAAAGGCAAAGCTAAAGCTTGCAGGAATGAACATAACTCCCAGAAGCTATGTTGCAAAAAACCTGAAGAATGCACTGATTTACTCTCTTATGATGGCTGTTCTTGCGTTTTTTCTGGTTGATAAGATGAAGTGGAGCTATTTTGCAATACCAATAATTTTAGTAGTGGCATTTCTGTTTTTTTTCAATGTATTGATGCGGATTGTTGACAGCAAAATAATAAAGAGGGAGAAAGAGATTGACAAAGAGGTTATGTTTGCAGGCAGATACCTGCTCATAAAGCTCCACTCAGGAAAGCCCCTCATAAACTCGCTTATGGATGCATCCAAGACATATGGAAGGTCTGACAGGTATTTCAGAGAGATAGTAAGGGATATAGAGCTTGGAACACCTATAGAGCAGGCCCTGGAAAATGGGATGAAGTTTAACCCTTCAAAAAAGTTCAAGAGGATTCTTTTTCAGATAATAAGCGCGCTGAAGATAGGCATTGATGTTTCTGAATCACTGCAGTCAGTGCTGGATGATATTGCCGAGGAGCAGCTTATAGAAATACAGAGGTACGGAAAAAAGCTGAACTCGTTTACGCTTTTTTATATGCTTGTTGCAATAGTTATTCCCTCTCTTGGGATGACTTTGGCTGTTATTGTGGCAACGCTTACAGGCGGCCTTGAAGTCAACCTGGTAATATACCTTTCAGTGCTGGGTTTGCTGATAGGAATACAGCTGGCATTCATATTATTGTTCAAATCAATAAGGCCAAAGGTGAACATATAAAATGCTATATATGGAACAATTCGGAAAGGCATTTATCCCCCAAAGAGCCAGGCCCAGCCTCAGAAATTACTTGTTTAAGGCAGGTTTTCAGGAAGTGCCTTACAAGCTGTTTGGCGGGCTTTTTTATATAATACTTCTGATAACTGTGATATGCTATTTCAGCTTTATATACCCAAGGCTGGCGGACTCTACAACTGCAGCGCTTGTTGTGCTGACTTTCGTATTCTGGTTCTTGTTCATGGTGCTGTTGAGCATTTTCACCACAGCCATAATCTATGTCTATCTGAACATGAAGATTTACAACAGGACAAAGCAGATGGAGATTCTTTTGCCTGAATACCTCCAGTTGGTCTCTACAAACCTTAAGGGAGGAATGAGCCTTGACAAGGCGTTGTGGTCAGCAATCCAGCCCGAATTCGGAGTGCTGGCAAGAGAAGTCAAGATGGTCTCAAAAAGAGTGCTTACTGGCAATGACCTGGACGATGCGCTCATAGAGTTTGCAAACAAGTATGACAGCCCCATACTAAGCAGGGCAATTGACCTTATTGTTTCAGAGATAGAGACTGGTGGAAAGATCGCTGATGTTATTGACAGGGTTGTGATGAGCCTGAGGAAGATGGCTATACTAAAAGAAGAAATGGCTGCCCAGACAACCACCTACATGATTTTTGTGGGAGCAATAGTGATGCTCATAGGGCCGGGGCTTTTTGCACTTTCTTCCCAGCTGATAAGCATCATTGGAAAGTTTTCTGAAAGGATCAGCGGGCTGTCAATAGATTCCTCTGCAGGGATAGGAGTGCCTTTTGCAAGTATTGGCAGTGCAATAGATGTTGGCGATTTCAGGGTTTTTGCGTTTTTTGCGCTTGGAATAATTTCAATATTTTCTGCAATGATAATCTCAATCATTGAAAAAGGGGATATAAAAGGCGGTCTGAAATACATTCCCATATTCCTGATAGTCTCAGTATTGATGTTTTTGCTGTTCAGCTGGATTCTTGGAAGGCTTTTTGGCGGGATAATTGTCTGAATGTTATCGAAAACTTTAAATACTAATAATAGCCAGTTAGTGGTAATACGCTTATGTTTATTAATACTTGAATAAAAGAGGTGTGATTTATGAATAATAAAAGAGCGCAGGCAGCTTTAGAGTTTTTGACAACCTATGGTTGGGCTTTTCTTGTCATTATAGTTATGATTGGGGCGCTGGCCTATTTTGGTGTGCTGAATCCTGAAAAGTTTGTAAGCGAGAGGTGCAATCTTGGTGTTGAGTTTCAGTGCAGCAAGGACACAGCAGTTGCCGACTCTGCAAACGATTTAATCACTGTCAGGGTTACTTATATGGGGGATGGACAGGTCTCTGTTACCCAGATACTTTTCAACTCTACAGAAACAAACTGCGACTGGGATGGTGGAGGAACACCTGAAACAATTGCAAAAAAAGGCTCTTTTGACTTTGATATAGGATCAGGCGCAACAGCTTGCACAGGAATGGTTCCTGGAGATAAAATAAACGGAGAGCTTACTGTGTTTTACAATAAGGATCCTGCTTTCCCAAAATCCCAGGAAGGAGAGCTTGTGATTTCAGTCACATAGGCAGTTTTGTTTTTTTCTGATTTTTTTCTTTTCTTCTTCTCAACAGCAAATTATTTAAATAGAGTATTATAAGAGTATAGCAAAAAAAGAGGTATTGCCATGAAAGCACAAGCATCTATGGAATTTATAACGACCTATGCCTGGGCTATCAGCGTTGTGCTCGTTATGGTGGGAGCGGTTATTTATTTTGGGGTTTTCGACTCATCAACATTTCTCAAGCCATACTGTTCCATAACAAAAGAGATGGTCTGCGATGACTATTCTGTCCATGAAAACGGAATCAGGCTGAAGCTGAGGAACAATTATGAAAAAGATATAACTATCTATGAAATTGATATTTCTTCTGATTATGGAAGCACTGCCTCCTGCGACCAGGGGCAAAAAAACATAAGCATAGGAAAGACAGACAATTTTGAGTGCAGGTTTTCGGGCAATATACTGCAAAAAGGGGAAAAAGAAAAGATTTATGCAACAGTAATATTTTCCAGAAAGGATGGCGTGAACCAGTACAATGCATCCGGCAGTTTGCTGGGAGCAGCCCAGACAGCAATGCCATAAGTACTTATTCTGAAATAGTAACAAACAGAAAGGTTTATAAACTTTGACTTCGAGGAAAAGAAGGTATGGAAGTAAAGCTCAAGATTTCTGACAGCAAAGCATTGTCCAAAACAGAAGCCTCCACAACACTGGAGCATGTAAAATTTAAGGACAACATCATAAGCAAGGAAGATGCAAAAATATCGCTGTTTTTCAGGGGCGGAAGCGCTTCAGGCATAATTGAGCTCAGCCTGAAAGAGCTGGAGCATATAGAACAGGCAGTGAAGGAAGAGAAAGCGCTGAAAAAAACAGAAGTCCCTGAAGAAAAATTCTTGGTGTAAGACTGCTCCGGCCGGGACACCTAGATCCCATAGGATGTCACATTTTTTCCCCTTACATTAAGTTTTTCTATTTGTAGGGGGAAAAATTTATATAGCAGAACGCACTACCTTGTATAAACATGGTGTATATTCACAAAAAGATTATTGGAAATCAGGTATATTATACGCTGCGAATCTCGGAAAGAAGAGGAAAAAGAGTCATTACTAAAGATTTGTGTAATTTGGGGAATGATTTATCCAAAGTAGACTTGGCTTTATTAGAAAAAAAATTTCATAAAGAGATACGCAAATCTCACAAGGTATTGCAAAGGTTCCTCCAATCAAACATTTATGAAGAGCGTGCAAAAAAGCTAAAATTTAAACAACAAACGCTGCTTCAAAATCGACAATTATGCATTATTGAAGCAGCTCGCCTGCATTATACTGAAAAATTTCTAAAACTGGACAAAAAAACCAGATATGACCTTCTTGAAAATTTTTTGATACGATTCGCTGTGAATTCAACAGCTATAGAGGGGAACACAATCTCTCTTAAAGATGCTGCACGATTACTTCAAGAAGATATTATCCCAAAGAATCATACGATGCGGGAAATATACGATCTCACCAACACTAAGAAAGTATTTTACCAACTCTTAGAAACACTACCAGAACTCACAAGCCAAATCATTATAGAGATCCACGACAGGCTGCTGGAAAATATTGATGAAAGAAAGGGTTGGAGAAACCATGATATCCATATCCTGGGGCAACCATTTGAGCCCTCTCCAGCAAAATACATACCTGCAGATATCAGGATACTCTTGGATTGGTATCGCAAAAATAAAAAAAAACTGCATCCCTTTGTCTTAGCAATTTTGTTTCATCACAAGTTTGAAGCAATACATCCATTTAGTGATGGTAATGGCAGAACAGGAAGAATGCTTATGAATCTCATACTCTTCCACCAAAAATATCCTCCTATCATTGTGAACAGAAGAGATCGGAAAGTATATCTGGATGCTATGAATACTGGAGACAAAGCCATACAAAAAAGTCTCATCAGTACAAATAAAAATTACGATCAGCTCCTTTCGTTCATGACTCAACAACTCCAAGAATCCTACTGGGACATTTTCCTTTTCTAGAAAAGCAAATGCTCCGGCCGGG
>JBFYMA010000005.1:0-38021 GCA_041305085.1 Nanobdellota archaeon
AAAAACAGAAAAGTATATAAATCACTCTGTCAAGAATTATTTATCAGGAAAAAGAGGGTGGTTTATGGCAGTTGCAAAAAAATCTTCTAAGGAAACTGAGCCAAAAGCAGAGCAGCAGGCACAGAAGTCTGGAGATGGAACAGAGCAGAAAACAAAAGAGCTTCTCGACAAGTTCACCCAGACAGGCCAGCAGGCACAGGAAAGAAAGGCAGAGCTGCAGGTCAATGAGAACTTTGAAAAATTTTCCAAAGGAGAATTCACAATAATTGAAAAGTATGAATACAAATCAAGGGACATCCCTATAACAATAGTTGTGCTGAAGAAAAAAGGGGAGTATGTTCCTGTATACGAGGTAAGCATCTCGTCCATAAGCAGAACTACAGAGTTTATTCTTGAAAAGATAAGGCAGGAGCTCATCAAAAAAGTCAATCTGGGAATGATTGATATTATTGACACAAAGAAGACTACAATTGTTGAGGAAAAGTTCAAGGACGCAATAAACATCCTCATAGACAGGTATTTCCCTGATGTCGATACAGAAACAAAAGGTTTTTTGAACAGCTATCTTATAAGCAAAAGCCTTGGCCTGGGGAACATAGAGCTTTTGATGAGCGACATGAACCTTGAGGAGATAGTAATCAACCAGAGCAGCGAGCCTGTGTGGGTGTACCACAAAAAGCATGGCTGGCTGAAGACCAACATTTTCCTGAGGGATGAGGAGCAGATAAGGCACTATTCCGGAATGATCGGAAGAAAAGTTGGAAGGCAGATTTCTGTGCTGGAGCCACTGCTTGACGCCCACCTTAAGGAAGGGGACAGGGTAAACGCAACCCTTAATCCAATATCCACAAAAGGAAACACCATAACAATAAGGAAGTTTTCCAGGGATCCCTGGACAATAACAAAATTCCTGGATCATGGAACAATGAGTCTCCAGGCAGCAGCGCTGGTATGGCTGTGCATGCAGTACGAGATGAGTGCGATAATTGCAGGAGGCACAGCTTCAGGAAAAACATCTGCATTGAACGCCCTGGCAAACTTTTTTCCGCCCAACCAGAGGATTGTATCAATTGAGGATACCAGGGAGCTGAGGCTGCCAAAATACCTGCACTGGGTTCCCCTGAACACAAGGCTTCCAAACGCTGAAGGAAGAGGGGCAGTTTCAATGGAAGACCTTCTTGTGAACAGCCTCAGGATGAGGCCAGACAGGATACTTGTTGGAGAGGTCAGGAGGCAGAAAGAGGCTGAGACTCTTTTCGAAGCTATCCATACAGGGCACTCAGTCTATGCAACTTTCCACGCAAACAATGCAGAAGAAGCTATCCAGAGGCTGACCAACCCACCTATTAATGTCCCTAAAATCATGCTTCCTGCAATATCACTGCTGTTGATACAGTTCAGGAACAGGAGAACAGGAGTAAGAAGAACTTTCCAGCTGGCTGAAATAAATCCAGACGCAACAGCCAATGTAATACTCCAGTACGATGCAAAGAAAGATGTTCTTGAAAACAGGGCAAAGTCAAAATCTTTGATGGCAAACCTTTCCCTTTATACAGGCTACACCAACAATGAGATAAACAGGGAGATGCAGGAAAAAATGATTGTCCTGAAATACCTTTCGAAAATGCAGTACACAGCAGTGGACCAGGTTGGAAGAGTCATAGCAGAGTACTATACTGACAAGCCCAATCTTATGAAGTTTGTAAAATCTGCCAAAAAACTTACATAATTTTTTTAAAATGCTCATTTACAGAAATATTGCAAACAGGTTTCAGGACCTGAATTTGAAGCTCCAGCAAGCCAGGCTTACTGATGAGCCTGAATTCTATGTAAAAAAAACATTCCAGGTGGCTATTTTTGCATCTATTGCGCTTACGCTTATTGTTTTTGCATTTACAAAGTCATGGGAGGTTATTTTTCTCGGCCCAATATTCTTTATAGTGTTCTTTTTCTATTTTTTCAGATTTGTTGATTACAGAATAGAAAAGATGAACAAGGAGATAAGCAGGGAGATAGTTTTTGCAGTGCAATTCCTTATAATAGAGCTGGAGTCAGGAGTGCCCCTTTTCAACACTTTTGAAAACATTGCCAAGAACTACAGGTTTGTTGGAATATACTTTCAGGAAATAGTTGAGAAAGTAAACCTGGGCACTGCGCTTGAAGAAGCGATAAATGAGACAATAGAGATAACTGCCTCTTCGGATCTTAGAAGGATTCTGTGGCAGATACTGAACTCCCTGAGAACCGGCTCCAATGTAAATAAGTCTTTGGACAGTGCTCTTGGGCAGATAGTGGAAGAGCAGCAGATCGCTGTCAAGGAGTATGGAAGAAAGCTGAACCCTTTGGCAATGTTTTATATGATGATAGCAATAATTGTACCTTCGCTTGGGATAACAATGCTTGTTATAATGGCTTCTTTTATTGGCCTGCAGCTGGATTTGTTCATATTGATAGTTATAGCCATACTTATAGGATTTATGCAGTTCATGTTTATGGCAGTCATAAGATCGAACAGGCCGGCGGTGGATTTGGAAAATGAGTGATTATTCGGAAAAATTCAAGGCATGGAGGGAGCAGAAAAAGCCTGCTAAGGGAGGCTCTGAAAAGTCAAAAGAGTCTAAAGAAGTAGAGACAGAACTAGAGATAAACAGAAAGAACGACTTTCAGGACGCTTTGGAAAAAGAGCTCTCTGAGGAGAATTTGAAAAAAGCAGAAAAGAAAAAAAAGGTTGATATAAAGGCAGAGAAGAAAAAGGACGAAACGCAGAAAAAAACAGATGAAGCAAAAAAGAAAAAGCTGGACCAAAAGCTCACAAAGCAAAAGGTGGAAGAGAAAAAGAAAGCAATAAGAAAAGATGTTTTTAAGGCCCTGAAGTCCAAGAAGAGGGTGAGGGTTTCGAAGAGAAAGCAGCTCAGGTTTTTTCTTAACAAAGCAGGATATGAGGATGTTGATGACATAAAGCTGAAAAAGACAGTCCTTTACAAAATACCAATAATAGTTTGCAGCATTGCAAGTGCCATAATTTTTCTTATAGGGCTTTTTCATCCAGGCGTTTCTTTGCTTTATGCGCTTTTTTTCATACTAATAGGTGTGTGGGTGCTCGGCTATGCAGTTGTGCTAATCATAGAGTTCCTGCTCATCTACCTCTATCTAGACAACAAAACTTATAGAAGAAAGAAAGAGCTTGAAGAGGTGCTTGCAGATTTTTTGCAGCTGACCAGCTCAAACATAAGCGCAGGGATGCCTATAGACAGGGCATTGTGGTTTGCAGTCAGGCCAAAATTTGGGGTTCTTGCAAAAGAGATTGAAGAGGTTGCAAAAGCAACCCTTACTGGAGAAGATCTTTCCAAAGCCCTGAGAAACTTTACAGAGAAATATGATTCAGTCATCTTGACAAGGTCGATAAACCTTTTGCTTGAGGGCATGCAGGGAGGAGGAGAGATTGCAGAGCTTCTTAACAAGATAGCCCTTAATATACAGCAGGTAAGGATCATGAAGAAGCAGATGGCAGCAGATGTGCTTACCTATGTTATTTTCATAACTTTTGCATCCATCATAATAGCTCCAGTGCTTTTTGCGCTCTCAACCCAGCTTCTCAAAATAGTAACAACAATCCTGGGCAGCATTGATATATCTTCAAGCGGCTCTTCTTTTGGATTTTCATCAGATCCTTCTATCAAGCCTTCTGATTTCAAGTGGTTTGTGATGGCCATGATTGCGATTACTGGAAGCATATCTGCCATGATAATAGCCATAATCCAGAAGGGCTCTGCAAGGGAAGGGCTGAAAAAGATTCCCACTTTTGTAATTGTGGCTCTTATACTGTACTTTTTGGCCAACTGGCTGCTTGGCGGATTGATGGGTGCATTGTTTTAGCTGCATACAAAAGCTAGGCAGAGCAGAGATAACAAAGCAAAAGTTTCAAAAAGAAAACAAGAAGAACTATAAATTAATAGTTCAAAAGCTATATTAGTATACAAAAAACATACAAAAAAACAAAAAATTTATATACTAGTAGATTCATAAACCAGCACAAGCACAATTAGTTAGAAAATAAGAGGTGATTTCATGAGAAATAGGAAAGGACAAGCCGCAATGGAATTCCTTATGACATACGGCTGGGCAATCCTCGTAGTTCTTGCAGCTATAGGAGCACTGGCATACTTCGGAATCCTGAGTCCTGACAGATGGCTGCCAACAAAGTGTACAATGACAGGAGGATTCAGCTGCTTGGAGCACAAAGTTTCAACAGGTGACACAAACCAGATATTTTTCAGGCTGCAAAACAACCTTGGAGCAGACCTGCAATATGCAAACCTTAGCATAAACAGCTCAGACTGCACATACTCTGTATCTAGTCCAGCAGGATCGGCAGATAATATTCCTTTGGGAGATCTTCAAAATGGGGCAGAGGCATCTGTAACAATAGACTGTACAGAAACATTCACCCAAAACCAAAGAACAAGGATGAGGCTTGAGGTTGAATACCTGAAATCAGGAGAAACACTGCCACACACAGCAACAGGCGAATTGAGCAGCAAAGCAGAGGAATAAAATCTTCTGACTTTCTTTTTTTTTGGTTTTTCTTTTCTATTTCTTTGGCGGTTTGTACAGCAAAACCTTTATATACTCTTTATTAACTCTCATTTCTGCATGGCAAAAAAAGATGGCAAGACCAGCAGCCAGTCAGCAAGTTCTAATGCAGGAGAAAGCAAGCCTGCAAAAAATAAGAAATTCTTTGACAGCCTGTACAGGTATAAGTACAAGCAGCTGCTCTGGATATCATTCATGCTGCTTTTTCTTTCTATTGTGGTTATAGGCTATAAGATTGCCACAACAGGAGACTTTATAGATAAGGGTGTCAGCCTTAAGGGAGGAATAACCCTTACTATACTCACTGGTCAGCAGGTAAATCCTGAAGAGCTGAAGCTTTTTCTGGAGCAGGAAATGCCCCAGTCAGATTTCAACATAAGGACAACCTCTGAGTTTGGAGTCCAGAAAAGCATAATAATTGATGCCTCAGATATTACAGCAGATGAGCTGATAAAGACACTTCAGGAAAAAATTCCTGATGCAAAACAAAAACAAAACATTTCCCTGGATTCAACAGACCCAATACTTGGAAACCTGTCATTCATCCAGACAATGAAGGCAGTATTCATAGCTTTCCTGTTTATGGCAATAGTTGTTTTCCTTTACTTTGGAGAAAAAACTTCTGTGAAAATACTGGCAACAGTCCTCACAATTGCTGCGGGAATAATGATGCTTTCCTCAAACTCAGCAATCCTGAATATAGTTGCTGGGCTGATAGCAGTATTCCTGATAATACTCTACATAAAATACAGCATTCCCAGCGTTGCAGTCATACTGGCTGCTTTCTCAGACATAATATTCTGCGTTGCAGTGCTTAACATACTTGGAGTGAAGCTGGGCATTGCAGGCATAGCAGCATTTCTGATGCTTATTGGGTACTCAGTGGATACAGATATACTTATGTCTGTCAGGGTTTTAAAAAGAAAAGAAGGCAGTATTTATTCCAGAATAGTTGGAGCCATGAAAACAGGGCTTACAATGGATGCAGCAGCATTGGTAGTTATTATAGCTGTTCTGCTGTTTTCCCAGTCAGACGTGATAATTCAGATAATGACTGTTTTGCTTATAGGCCTTATTGGAGACATAATATTTACATGGATACAAAACGCAGGCATACTCAGATGGTATCTTGAGAAGAGAGGAAAGCAATAGCCTGGGCAGAAAAAACAAAAAAATGAGCAAGCTCAAAAAGATTTTCACAAACTCGAGGGTAATAATACTTTTGATAGTCCTTGCTCTTTCATTGGTAGCAATAAGCCCTGCCCCTTGGAATAGCGGGCTGGCAATAAAGAGCGTCCTGAAAAACAGCACTGCAGCCAACGCAGGAATAGAAAACCCTTCGCCTTCAACACAGCCGGTCCAGCTGGAAAGGATTCTTGAAATAAACGGCATACCTGTAAAAACCGAAAAAGAGTATAATGATATAATAAGCGTTTTTCCTGAAAATACAACTTTTATTCTCACAACCAGCAAGTCAAAATACAGGCTCACAACAGAGCCATTGATACAGACAATAATCCTGAACCAGACAGAACAGGTTGAGGTAACAGAGCAGGTGTTCAACGAAACCCTCAACCAGACCCAGAACATCACAAGAATAGAGACTGTGAACAAGACAAAGACAGAAGTAATAGGAGTAAAGAATATAGGCATAAGGACTGTTGCTGCAGCGCAGGATAACATAAGAAAAGGCCTAGAGCTCAGTGGAGGGACAAGAGTCCTGCTAAAGCCAGAAGAGGAGATAAGCCAAGCAGATATGGACATCCTTCTGGAAAGCATGAAGTACAGGCTCAATGTTTTTGGATTGAGCGATGTTGCAATAAGGACCACAAAGGATCTTTCAGGAACAACATTTATCCTCGTGGAGATCGCAGGGGCCAATGTGGATGAAGTTGAGCAACTCTTGGCACAGCAGGGAAAATTTGAAGCCAAGATTGGAGGCAAAACAGTGTTTAAAGGAGGAGGAGATATTCCCTATGTTTGCAGGACTGCAGAGTGCTCAGGAATAGACAGCACAAGGGGCTGTTCAATGGATCCTTCAGGAAATTATTTTTGCGGGTTCAGGTTTGCAATATCGTTGAGCCAGGAAGCAGCAGAAAACCAGGCAAGAATGACAAAAGACCTTGCAGTTTTCTATGATAATGGGGAAGGATATCTTAACCAGTCGCTCGAGCTTTACCTGGACAACGAGCTGATGGATACTTTGAGGATATCTGAAGGGCTGAAAGGCAAAGCTGTGAAAGAAATATCCATATCAGGTTCAGGTGTCGGCCCAACACAAAGGGATGCGCTTTTAGATGCGCTTGCAAACATGAAAAGCCTGCAGACAATACTCATAACAGGAAGCCTGCCTGTAAAGCTTGAGATAGTGAAGACAGACTCTATAACCCCGTTATTGGGAAAAGAGTTTTTGGACAACATAATGCTTGTTGCACTAATAGCAATAATTGGCGTCAGCTTGGTAATTTATTTGAGATACAGAAGAATAGTAATAACAATACCTGTAATAATAACGTTGCTTTCAGAACTAATAATACTATTGGGAGTTGCAGCGCTGATAAAATGGAACCTTGATCTTGTGGCAATAGCAGGAATACTCATAGCAATAGGAACAGGTGTTGATGCCCAGATAGTTATTGCTGATGAGACGCTCAGAAAAGAAGCCCAGATATACGGCTCATGGAAGGATAAGATAAAAAATGCATTTTTCATAATCATGGCTTCATACTTTACTCTTGTTGTGGCGATGATCCCTCTTTTGAGCGCAGGGGCAGGACTGCTTAAAGGCTTTGCGCTTACGACAATAATAGGGATATCAATAGGAGTGTTCATAACAAGGCCTGCATTCGCAAAGATTGCAGAAGTTCTTCTGAAGGATGAATAAAAGAACAGTTTCTTGAGATTTTCTAAAAAAGCTAAAAAAGTGGACCCGGCCGGGATCGAACCGGCGACCTCCGCCATTCTGAAAACGCGTTTCGTCAAGGCGACGTCATTAAGCGCACCTTTTTTGAGTCAAGGATGCACCGCTAGACCACGGGTCCATTGCGGAAATGGACTAGGACATAATTTATAAAGGTTTGTGTTGTTCTTTTTCTGATGAAAAAGGAAAAATCTGCCGGAGCTGTAGTTGTGAACCAACAGGGTGAATTTCTCTTAGTCTTTGAGAAGGAAGCGAAATATTGGGGTTTTCCCAAGGGCCACAAGGAAAAAAGGGAAACTGATAGGGAAACAATGGAAAGGGAGCTTTTCGAGGAAACAGGAATAACAATGTTTGAGCTTGTTGATGGGTTTAGGGAAAAAATTGTGTATACTCTTCCCAATGGAAACATAAAGGAAGCAACATTTTTCCTGGCAAAAACTTCTGATTCTGTAAAGCTGTCTGAAGAGCATACAGGTTTCTGCTGGTGCAGCGGAAAAGAAGCGATAGGCAGAATTATTCATGACAACCTGAAAAAGATCCTAAAAAAAGCAATGAAACACCTGGAAACCTGCAAAGCGGAAAATGATTCTTACTACGACGACATATCAGAGGGATATGAAAACCTGCATAGTGAAGAGCAGCTTAGCAAGGCAAGAATAATAAATGGCAGCCTTGGCATAAAAAATTCTGACAAACTTTTGGATGTTGGCTGCGGCACAGGAAGCTATCTGGGAATTTTTGGCTGCAATGTATTTGGCATAGATCCCTCAAAAGGGCTTTTGAAAAAAAATAAGCATCCAAATACGCAGGCAGGCGCTGAAAAAATACCTTTTGCTGACAACAGCTTTGACATAGTAACATGCATCACAGCAATCCACCTTTTCAAAGACATAGAAAAGGGACTTCTTGAGATGAAAAGGGTGGGGAAAAAGCTTTTCGCATTTTCTGTGCTGAAAAAAAGCTCAAAGTTTGCGGCGATTGACAATCTTGTAAGAAAGCACTTCTTTGTAAAAAAGATAGTTCTTGAGGAAAAGGACGCAATATATTTTCTGGAAAAATAGGGCAAATGCAAAAAATTTATATAATTCGCTCTTTACAATGGTTCCATGAACATCGCCTATTGGCTGAAAACTGTTTTGCTGTCGCTAAATCCAAATTCCTATAAAAATCTGAGCTCGCGAAAGATTTCGGATGCGTTCAACCACTTCTTTCTTGTGCTCATTTTTTCTCTAATAATTTTTGTAATACTTTTTGTGCCTTTTATGCTTTCTTTTTCTTCCAGCCTCGAGAAGGACTTTGGCAAAATAGATTCTTTTGTGGTGGATGTCAACCTTTCGGCAGCGCAGCCAATCACAATTTTGAGCCATCCTTTTGTGATGATAGATTTGCAGAAAGAGAACCTCACTTCAGAGCAGGTTCTGATTAATGAGAATTTTCTTCAATACAGACCTTATTATTTTTTTGGAAAAAAAACTGTTAGCCTTGACGAGTTCAAGGACCTAAAGCTCCACCAGGAAAAAGCCATGACAATAATGGTTTTGTTGTTTGTGTTCATGCTTCCTGCAATTCTGGTGCTCTTTTTTCTGGTTTTTGCAATAAAAAACCTTCTCCTCGCGCTTATCCTATCCATAATAGGCTTTATAATTTTCAGGATTTCAAGATATGACATAAAATTCTTTTCATTGTTGAAAACAGGCCTTTATGCCTCCACAATATTGTTTATTCCAGAGCTAGGACTTCTTCTATTTTATCCTGTTTTCCTGATTACAACTGCTCTTTATGTTTTGCTGTTCATTCTGGGCTCCTGGTCCATCGCTAAAAAGAGGTTTTCCATCAAAAAGTCAAAGCAAAGGGAGTTTCCTGAAAAGAACTGATTCAGAATTGGCAGGCCTAATGGAAAATTATATAAACAAGATTTTCTTCGCATCTGTTTATGGCGTTTGACCTTAACAAGAATTCTGAAAAGCAAAAGCGGATTGAAGACCTTGCCAAGACGCTGAGGCAGGGAGGGTTTGCAACCTCTGACACCCAGGCCAGAAGAATGGCAGAGGATATGATAGGGGTTGAGGATAAAGTTCAGCAAAGGTATGAAGACCTGAACAAGTCATATATGGAAAAAGTTCCTGGATATTCTAAGTTCCAGGAAAAGCAAAAGCCTCAGCAGGAGCAAAAAGTTACAATAAGGAAAGAACCGCAAAAAATGTCTGCTGAAACAGGTGAAATAAAAGAGCAGAAAGAAGAGAATGAAATTCCAAAAAGAACTCCTGAACAGCAGAAATATTATGAGCAAAACATCAAGACAATAAGGAATAATGCTTTTCAGAAGAATGAGATAAATGTCCGCTCTGAATATGAGATTCCAAACAACAAGCCACTTAGAGAGGTTGTGGAAGAAAAGCCTGCTGATGATCAGACAACTGAAATGGATGATGCTCAGCAGGAAAACCCTGTTGAAGAATCAGCAGCGATTGAAGAGACAGGAGATGAGCCTGCAATAGAGCCTGAACAGGAGAAAAAGGAGTACCGCGAAGAACAGAAAGAACCTTCAGAAGAGAATGATAGCATAGTATTTGATGATGAAGAGCCAGCTGACAATGATGATGAGCAGGAAACAAATGAGCAGAAACCTGCAGAACTGCAGACAGATTCAGAAAATGGGTCTGATAATAATTCTGACGAAGAGCCAGAGGTTGAAGTCTCTGATCTTGAGGAGTCAGAGCAGAAACCATCTCATCAAGCGCCTGAATCAGCATCCAAAGAAGACACAAAGGCTGCTTCTCCTGAAAAGCACGACTCTTCTGGCAGTCAAAAGCCTCAGAAAAAAGAGGATATGGCTGAAAACAGCGTGGATATCAGCGAAATATTCAACTTTGGAGAATAGGCATTTTTGATTTTTTGTTTAGCAAGGCTTTCTTTGATTTTTGTTATAGATTTTTTTTGGTTTGTGTTACTGGCCTGTTTTTCAACTCAAAAAACCAAAAACTTTAAATATTCTGGATTACTGCTGAGTGATGACAAGATATAAAATCATAAAATAATCCTAGGAGGGTGAAAAATGAAAAAAACGCCAATTTTTGGAGCAATACTTTTTGTTCTTACAATAGCAGTCTTTGCAACAGCAGCTCATGCGCAGCCTGTGGCAAGTTTTACAGCAACTCCAAACTCAGGAGCAGTTCCGCTTACAGTGCAGTTTGACGCTTCTGACAGCGAGGGAGACATAACCACTTATGTCTGGGAGCTGAATGATTTCGGCATAGGAACAGGCCAGACATTAACCAGGCAGTTCAACCAGACAGGAACATACAATATTGTGCTTACTGTAATGGATGCAAACTCTGAAACAGACACGCATACAGAACCAATAGTGGTTAGCCAAAGAGATATAACTATTGGCAAAACCTCACAAACTAAAACAGTAAGTGCAGGAGGAACATCAGACTTTGTAAACGTTGAGTTTGAAAATAACGGCAACATTCCTGTAAGGCTTGCACTTAACGGCTTTACTGATTTTTCCGATGGAATAAACATGCTCTCAAGCGTGAACATCCAGTGGGAACAAGGAACAGTTGACCTTGCAGTTGGAGAGAAAAAAACAATCAAAGCCAACTTTGGGGCAATACCTGAGGGGGCAACAGGGGGAGTTTACACTGCGAATTACAACTACACAATAAGCGACAATGGAAATGTTCCGGATTCTTTCCTTTTGGATGATGAAAATGGAAACGGCCAGATAAGCATAAGCGTAACCCCAAAATCTTCAGGGTTAACTTTTGACCAGTCTCCATTGGTTATTGGCAGCAGCTCCCAGGAGAGGGACAAGACAGTAACAAAAAACTTTGTTGTCAAAAACACAGGTGGTGAGACAATAAGTGATGTGAACCTTTCTCTTCAGGGATTTGGTTCAGACTATGAAGCAGCAGTTTCAGTAAACAACTTCAACCTTGGCCCTGGAGCATCACAGACAGTCCAGCTTTCAGTAAAAGTCCCTGAAGGCCAGGATTCAGGAAGGGACGAAATAGGAAGCATTACAGCAAACGGCAAGATTGACAGCACAACTGTTACATCATCTGTTGATGTTGAGCTTGAGACAGAATCCCTGCTTCAGATAACAGACATAGAATATGCTGTTACAGATGGAGATGATGGAGATATAGATGATGTTGATTCATCAAGCTCAGGAGACATAGAAGGAGATATTGCACCAGGAGATGAAGTTGAAATAACACTTACTATAGAGAATGAATTTGATGACAACATAGACATAGAAGACATAGACGTTGATGTAGATGGGGATAGTGAACTGGACTTTGATGATGACAGCCAAAGCATCAGCAGGATTTCAGACGGAGACAAAAAAGAAGTCACATTTAAATTCACTGTTGATGAAGATGTTGATGACGGGGATGACTACAGCTTCGATATAACTGTTCAGGGTGATGATGACAACGGCGCAACACACAGCGACTCATTCAGAGTTGACATAACCATAACTGAAAAAGATGATGACATCACAATAAAGGATATTACAATAACTCCTTCAATAATAACCTGCGAAAGCAGCGCAACACTTGAAGTTGAGATAGAAAATACAGGAACAGACGACCAGAGACTTGCGCAGATAAGGGTTGAGAGTGACTATTTTGACCTTGCAGAAAGAGACACCAACATCAATATTGATTCAGGCGACACATACACTGCCAGGTTCAGGATTGATGTTTCAGACCTGGAGCCAGATACATATATTATAGATGTGATGGCCTACTACAACCCAAACGAGCAGACTGACATCGAATTTGTTAACTTGGTTGTGGGAACCTGCTCAACAGACAATAACCAGCAGAACAATAATAACAATAATAACAATAATAACAATAATCAGAACAATAACAACCAGCAAAACCCTCCAAGTACAGGAGACTTTCCAACAGGAAACGTTGTCTACGGTGACGAGCAATCACCAGAAGGGCCAGACTGGCTGACAATAGGGTTGCTGGCTATAGCAATACTTGTTGTGCTTATCCTTATAATAGTGGTGCTGGTGAAGCTTTCGCCTGCAAAGCCAAAATAAGAAGCAATTAATTTTTTTGTTTTTTTTCTTTTCTTCTTTCTAGCTTTTTTAGAATCTGTTTTAGAACCAGTCTGCCAGAAGTTTTAAGCTTCTAATTCCTGTTTCCAATAATCCACAGCAATACTATTATTGCCAGAACCAGCAGGACTATCTCGCCAGCCCTTCCAAGCGTTGAGCCTATTACTGAGTCAAGAAGCCTTATCGCCAGCACAAACAGCAAAAGCACAACCAAAACCCAAAAGAGCTTTTTTGAGCTTTCTTTTGATTTCATGCCTGGATGTCTGATTCCTCGGATTATATAGTTTTTGGTTTTGCCAGGATATACAGGGAGAATACAATAAATATAATTGTCTGATGTTGTGTGAGCCTGTGTGATTTTTTTCCATGCACTCATATCAAAATGCTCTGAAAATACTCACTGAAACCCTCGGCACTAACAGAAAGCTTTTTAAATAACCTATATTTCCTTGAACCTGTTTTTAATAACGGAAAGTGTAATACTTTCGCTAAAATATTGATTAAAACAAAAAATTGGAGGGTGTGAAATAATGGCAAAAACCAAAGAACACATAAATCTTGTATTTGTTGGTCACGTAGATCACGGAAAGAGCACATCAGTTGGCAGGCTTATGTATGATTCTGGAACCATTGATGAGCAGACAATGAGAAAGCTCAAGGAGAAGGCACAAAGCCTTGGAAAAGCAGGATTTGAGTTTGCATTCATCATGGACAATCTTAAGGAAGAGCAGGAAAGGGGAGTAACAATTGACCTTGCCCACAAAAAGTTTGAAACAGATAAATACTACTTCACAATAATTGACGCTCCAGGCCACAGGGACTTTATCAAGAACATGATCA
Organism: Nanobdellota archaeon; assembly: GCA_041305085.1. Classification (GTDB taxonomy): domain Archaea; phylum Nanobdellota; class Nanobdellia; order Woesearchaeales; family UBA9642; genus SURF-58. The sequence continues at coordinate 13,440 of JBFYMA010000005.1, forward strand.
CAGGAGCAAGCCAGGCAGACGCCGCAGTTCTTGTTGTATCTGGAAACCCAAGCGACGGAGTTCAGGCACAGACAAAAGAGCATGTATTCCTGTCAAAGACATTTGGCGTTGACCAGCTTATAGTTGGAGTCAACAAGATGGACATGGCAAAGTACGAAGAGAAAAGGTTCAACGAAGTAAAAGATCAGGTTACTGCGCTTATAAAATCTGTAGGGTACAAGCCTGAAAAAGTGCAGTTCGTTGCGATGGCTTCATTAAAAGGAGATAATGTTTTCAAGAGATCAGAAAACATGCCCTGGTACAAGGGCCCAACGCTCATAGAGGCAATCAACAACCTTGAGGTTCCAAACAAGCCAGTTAACCTTCCATTGAGGCTTCCAATCCAGGATGTCTACAACATCACAGGAATAGGAGTTGTCCCAGTTGGAAAGGTTATCACAGGCGTTGTAAAAGTTGGAGACAAAATAGTTGCAGTTCCTGGCAGAGAAGGAAAAGGTGTAAGAGGAGAGATGAAGACTATAGAAATGCACCACGAGCAGATGCAGGAAGCAACACCAGGAGACAATATAGGATTCAACGTAAGGGGATTCAACAAAAAAGATGTTGCAAGGGGCGATGTAATTGGCCACGACAGCAGTGTTCCAACTGTTGCCAACGAGTTCATAGCCCAGGTTGTGGTTCTCAACCACCCAAGCGTCATCACTGTTGGATACACTCCTGTATTCCATATACACACAGCACAGATTGCATGCCAGTTTGTTGAGCTGCAGAAAAAGCTTAACCCTGCAACAGGTGAAGTGATGGAGGAAAAGCCTGACTTTATCAAGAATGGAGACGTAGCAATCTGTAAGATAAAGCCAGTACAGCCATTGGTCATCGAAAAACAAAAGGAAATTCCGCAGATGTCAAGGTTCGCTGTCAGGGACAGCGGAGCAACAGTCGCTGCGGGGATGTGCATAGACCTTGTCAAAAAGGAAATATAATTTTTTTCCTTTTTTGATTTTTCGATAGAGCCATGGTGAACCAAAAGCTTATCATGAGGCAAACCCGATGCAAAAAGCAAGAATAAAACTAGCGAGTACTGATATTGACAAGATAAACCAGACGTGCGACTACATTAAGGGTATTGCCGAAAAGACAGGCGTTCCTATGAGAGGGCCTATTCCTTTGCCCACAAAAAAACTCAAGCTCACCACAAGAAAAAGCCCTTGTGGAGACGGCAAAGCCAGCTGGGAAAGGTACGAGATGAGGGTTCATAAACGCCTTATTGACCTTGGCGTCGATGAGCGTGCGCTCAGGCTTGTGATGAGGGTTAACATCCCTGAGGGTCTGAACGTTGAGATTGAAATGATTGATGAATGATTCCGAGATTCCTGATTCTAATTTTTTTAACCATCAAAAATTTTTATCAACATAACAACACTTCAATGTAATTTTTGTGTTTTGTTTACAATATTCATGATTTTTATATCTTTTGTTTTGTATTCACTATTCAATAGAAAACTTTAAATACTACTTATATATTAAAACTATCTGGAAATAAACTTATCAAAAGTAATAAGCGGGTGGTATTCATGAAAAAAATTTTGTTTGCAATAATGGTTTTGCTGGCAGTGTTTACAGTCTCTTGTACAACAGAGGACACAACTACAGGAAATATTGTTGCAGAGGATGTTGTGTTTGATGACAACCTTTTTTCTGAAGAGAACAATACAATGACTGATTCAGGAAACTCAGACATATTTGATGAGATGGATAATGTTACTGGAGAAAATATGTCTGAAGACCAGATAGAAGGTCTTGACACAGCAGATGTAACCATGGAAGTTACGGAAGGAGATCTTGTGGAGCTCAGACCAAGTGCAGAGGACCCTGACGGAGATAAAATAGTATTCACTTTTTCAGAGCCATTGAACCAGAACGGAAGATGGCAGACCAACGAGGGAGATGCAGGAAAATACCTTGCAACTGTTACAGCAGATGACGGCAACAGGCAGACATCACAGGATGTGCTCATAGTTGTGAAGCCTGCGAACAAGGCACCTACAATAGAGTGTCCTGAAACACTTATAGTGAACGAGGGAGAGGAGATGTTCATAGACTGCAACATCTATGATATTGACGGGTCAGACAGCGACATAATAGTTACCTATTCAGGATGGCTGAAGCAGCCTGCCTATACAACAACATATGACGATGCAGGGGAGCACACAGTTGTTGTGAGTGCAGAGGATGCATTTGGCAAAGAATCTCTGGCAGATGTAAAAGTGACTGTCAGGAACGTTAACAGGGCACCAGTATTTATTAAAGAGCCTGAAGACATCATAGCCATGGAAGGCGACCTTATCACCCTTGATTATGAAGCCACTGACTCTGATGGGGACGAGTTTGATACAACTTTTTCAGAGCCATTCAACTCAAAGGGAACATGGCAGACAGAGATAGGAGATGCAGGAACATACAATTCATTCGTTGCAGTGAGTGATGGAGAATTCACAGCCAAAAAAGAATTCAGTGTTGTAGTACAGCTTGTCAACACTGCACCTGTAATAAAGCAAATACCTGACATTTATGTCAATGAAGGGGATACAGTTGAGATAAATGTGGATGCTACAGACAGGGAAGGAGACAGGCTCACAATAACCTACGACGGATGGATGGATAGTGCAGAAAGAGTGACAACTTATGATGATGCAAGGCCAGACGGCTGCTCAGAGTCAGAATGCACTGCAGAATACACTGTAACTGTAACTGTCAGCGATGGATTCCTTGAGGCAAGCCAGGACGTCCACATATTTGTCAAGGATGTCGACAGGCCGCCTGTGTTCAAAGGAATACTCGGCTGATTTTTTTTGTTTTTTTTTAAAATTTTTTAGGAGGCAAAAAAATGAAAACAACAATATTCCTGTTATTAATTGTGTTCATAGCTGTTTTTTCAGCTTTTGTGTATTCCTATTCCCAGGATCCCTACTTTACAAACCAGGAGTTTAGCAGCACAACAAGCCATGAAAATGGAGGAGTTGTAAAAAGCTTTGAACTTAGATATGAGGATCCTTTTTTTGAGCCGCCTGTGATAGTTGTCAATGAAGGGGATACTGTTGACCTGACCTTTATGTTCAGGGATGACCACTTTATAACAATAGGAGAGTATGTGAATGATTATTACAACGTTGGAAAAGCAGTGTTCAAGCCTGCAAAAGGAGAATATGTTATAGAGTGCAAGGACTGCGACGTAAAAGCAGCAGGATTCCTTGTTGTGAGATAAATTGAGATAAATTAAGAAAAAACCCTTTCGATAAAGCTCTTTTTCTTGTTTTCTTTTTCAAATTCTTCAAGCGCTGATTTTTGCTTTTTGGAAAGCTTTTTCGGAATCTCTACAATTATTTTTACAAGCTGGTCTCCTCTTCCGTGGCTGTGAATCCTGGGCATGCCTTTGTTTTTCATTCTCATCACTGTTCCCGGCTGTGTTCCAGAAGGGATTTTCAGCGAAGCATTGCCCTCTATTGTCGGTATTTCTATCTCTGTGCCAAGTGCAGCTTCTGTAAAGCTTATCCTTGCATCCAGGAATATGTCTTCACCTTTTCTTTTGAAATACTTGTGCTGCTTTATGTGTATAAATAGGTAGAGGTCTCCTGGTGTTCCTCCTTTTACAGCCTCACCTTCTCCTTTTATTCTCAGCTGGGAGCCCTCATCGATTCCTGCGGGAATGTCAACTTCCAGCTCTTTTTCCTGGTCTATTATTCCTTCTCCGTAGCATTTTTTGCATGTTTTTCCTGGGCGCTCTCCTCTTCCGTTGCAGTCAGGGCAAGTTGTTGTGCTCTGGAATATTCCAAAGGGAGTTCTGCTCTGCCTCGTAACCCTTCCTGTGCCGTTGCACGTGCTGCAGGTTTTGAAATCAAACCCTCCTCTTCCTTCGCATTCATCGCAGTTGGAATTTTTTGTAAACTTCACGGTTTTTGAAAAGCCTTCTGCTGCCTGCTCAAGTGTTATCTCCATATCAAACCTTAAGTCAGAGCCTCTTGGAGTGCTTCTGCTCCTTCTTCCAAACCCTCCAAGTCCCCCGCCAAAAAAGTTTTCAAATATGTCGTCAAAATTAAAGCTGAAATCCCTGAAAGAATCCGAGTCAAAACCATTGAAGCCTCCTGCTCCTCCAAACCCTCCCCTGTTCACAAATTCGCTTCCGAACTGGTCATACTGCTTTCTTTTTTCATCGCTTCCAAGAACGCTTGCAGCCTCGTTCACTTCCTTGAATTTTTCTGCTGCCCCTTCTTCTTTGCTTATGTCAGGATGGTACTGCTTGGCCAGCTTTTTGTAGGCTTTTTTTATCTCTTCTCTTGACGCGTTCTTCTCCACTCCCAGAATTTTGTAGTAGTCCTTGCTCATTTTTCTCTCATCTCTGCAAGCTCGTTGCTTCTGGTTCTTGCAAGGTATAATAAAAACTTATTGCTACTGTTGTAAGGAGGCAGTATTGTCCTGTTTATTGTTACCTCTATTTCTGAGCAGAACTGATTCCAGTCTGTGCATGAATACAATGCTTTTTGGTAAAGTTGGCTTATCATGTTAAAAAAACAAAAACAAATTCTTACTTTTTTTCTTTTTTGCTCTTTTCCTTGAACTCTGCATCAACCACGTTGTCATCCTTTTCTTTTGATTCTTCTTTTTCGTTTTCAGCAGACTTTCCTGCCTGGGCTTTTTGCTGCTCTGCAGCTGCCTTTTGGTACAGTTCTGTGCCAAGAGCCTGGAGCTTTTTGTTTATCTCCTCTGTTTTTGTTTTTATTGCAGAGATGTCTTTCTTTTCAGGCTCAAGCAGTTTTTTCAGCTCAGAGATTATGGCTTTTGTTTCTTCGATTTTTTTCTCGTCAACCTTGCCTTTGAACTCCTCGAAGAGCTTTTCGCTTCCGTAGACAAGTGAATCTGCCTGGTTGACTGTCTCAATCTCCTCTTTCCTTTTTTTATCAGCCTCTGCGTTCATCTCTGCATCCTTTTTCATTCTTTCTATCTCGTCCTCGCTAAGCTTTTCAGACGCTGTAATCCTGATGCTTTGCTCTTTTCCAGTGCCAAGATCTTTTGCATTCACATGAAGTATGCCGTTTGCATCAATGTCAAAGCTGACCTCTATCTGAGGTATTCCTCTTGGTGCAGGAGGGATTCCCACAAGGTCAAACTGCCCCAACAGCTTGTTGTCATTGGCCATTGCCCTTTCTCCCTGAAACACTCTGATGGTTACTGCGGTCTGATTGTCTGCAGCAGTGCTGAATATCTGGCTTTTTTTTGTAGGAATGGTTGCGTTCCTGTCTATAAGCTTTGTGAATACTCCTCCAAGCGTTTCGATTCCGAGTGTTAATGGAGTTACGTCCAATAGCAGGACATCTTTGACTTCTCCTGCTAACACACCTCCCTGAATTGCTGCGCCCATTGCAACGCACTCCATTGGATCAAGGCCTCTTTCTGCTTTTTTGCCGATAAACCCTTCTATAAAGTTTCTCACAATAGGCATCCTTGTAGGGCCTCCAACGAGTATTATCTTGTCGATTTCTTTTGAAGAAAGGCCTGCATCTTTTATTGCCTGCTCTATTGGGTGCTTTGTCTTTTTTACAATATCCTCTATAAGGCTTTCAAGCTTTGCCCTTGTGAACTTCATCACAAGATGCTTTGGGCCGTCCTTGTCTGCTGAGATAAACGGCAGGTTGATGTCTGTCTCCATCACTGTTGAGAGCTCAATCTTTGCCTTTTCTGCAGCCTCCTTAAGCCTTTGCATTGCTGTAGGGTCTTTTGAAAGGTCTATGCCTTCCTTGTTCTTGAAATCCTTCACAATAAAATCAACAATCGACTGATCCATGTCTGTGCCGCCCAATTGGGTGTCTCCGGAAGTGCTCTTGACTTCAAAGACTCCGTCTCCGAACTCCATAATTGTAACGTCAAGTGTTCCTCCTCCGAAATCATACACAAGAATCTTTTGCTCTTTGTCAGTCTTGTCCAGACCAAAAGCCAGTGATGCTGCTGTTGGCTCATTTATAATCCTCACGACATCCAGGCCGGCTATTGCTCCTGCATCCTTTGTTGCCTGCCTCTGGTTGTCGTCAAAGTATGCAGGGACAGTTATAACTGCCTTTTCAACTTTTTCTCCGAGAAATTCCTCTGCATCCCTCTTGATCTTTTGCAGTATGAATGCGCTAATCTGCTGGGGAGTGTATTCCTTGCTGTCTATTTTATACTTGTAGCTTGTGCCCATCTTTCTCTTTGCTGCTGTGATTGTTTTTTCAGGGTTTGAAACAGCCTGCCTTCTGGCTGGCTCTCCAACCAGCACGCTTCCATTCTTGTCAAAAGCAACAACTGAAGGAAATGCTTTTCCCGCAACTGTTGCGCCCTCTGCGCTCGGGATAATCCTTGGCTTTCCCCCCTCTAAAAACGCTGCTGCGCTGTTGCTTGTTCCCAAATCTATTCCTATTATTTTAGACATTTTGTTGCACCTCATCTTTTACAAAAAGCTGAACCAAAAGTAAAGGTTTCCTCCCTTTGATCGTCAAGCCCTTTGTTTAGATTTTTTTGTTTAGATTCATTTTTTCTCTTCTTCTTTTTTCAAAGCAATGTTTCTCAGCTCTGAGACTCTTTCGTGAGTAAGTGTTAGCTTGTGTGCAGGGACTATTGATACTCCTTCCAAAAACTTGACGAGCTTCGCCCTGTTGAAATGGTCATACTCTTTTATAGAGCCTATTGCCTGGTACATTCCTGCGTCTGTTGCTGTGATGTCATACTTGTCATTGTGGAATATGATTAGGTTGTCCATCTCTTCATCTTCGCCTATGAAAAACCTTAGTATATGCTCTGCCCTGAGCATGATCCTTTTTTTGACCGGAAGATTATTTGGCTGGTTCATTGTTTTTCTCCTTTTGCTTGCCTATCTTGACTTTTGTATGCCTTATGACTTTGTCCTTGAACCTGTAGCCAGGCTGGAGCTCTTCAAGGATCATATTATCCTTTTCTGACTCTTCTGTAAGCAATACTTCGTGAAGATAGGGATCAAACTCTTTTCCTGCTGAGTCAATCTTTTGCAGCCCTCTTTCCTGCAGTGTTGAGACAAGCTGTGCAAATATTAGCTCAACGCCTTTTTTGAATTTTTCAGGATCCTGCGCGTTCTTTATGTTCTTTATGCTGAGCTCAAAGCTGTCCAGCACTGGGAGCAGTTTTCTTATAAGTTCCTGCTCTGCATACTGCACGTATTGTGCGTTTTCCTTTTCGCACCTTTTTTTGTAGTTTTCAAACTCTGCCTGCACTCTTTTGAGTGTTTCTGTGAGGTCTTGTATTTCTTTGTTGTTGGATTGCTTCTCTTCCTTTTTTTCAGGCTCTTTGTTTTCCTTTTTTGCTTCGTCTTCTCTTGTTTTTTCGTGGTGCTGCTTCATGATTTTTCCTCATTGTTCTTTTAAAAAAAGAAAAAAATCACTTGATTTCAATCATTTTTCTCTTCTCTTCAAGCTGTTTCAGCTTTGGCACCTCGACTTTTAATATTCCGTTGCTGTAGGATGCCTCTGCTTTTTCGCTGTCAAGATCCAGCATCAAGGGGATTCTCCTGTAGAATTGGCTGCTGCTCCTGCTGTAGGAGTACAACCCTTTTTTCTCATCGTTTAGTTCTTTTTCATCGCTTTTTTCAACCTTGACCTCTATCTCATTCTTGTCAACGTTCAATTGTATGTCTTTTTTGTCAGCTCCAGGTATCTCAAAGCTTGCAATAACGCTTTTGTCTGTTTCCTGTATGTCGCATGTTGGCAGCCTAAACCTTTCCTCAGGCGTCATAACTGCTTTGGATTCCACTAATGGATGCCCCCCATGCCTGAAAGAGCTGTCAAACAAGCTGTCCATCTGCCTTTGTATTCGCTTCATTTCCCTGAACGGATCCCAACTCCACATCTTAGCCACCTCCATGTGTGTGTTTAAACAATGGTTGACTTTACGTCAACAAGGTTGAGGTAAATTAGAAGTTATTTATAAAGTTTGTGGATTTTTGATTGTTTTTTATATGGAAAGAAATATTTTTTAAATCAATTGTTTTACTGAGTTACTTTATCTGAGAAAGAATTACTAAGCATTAGTCTCTTAAAGTAATGTTTTTTGTTACGGTTTTGCTATTAAAAAAACTTATGTTAAAAAGTATTACACAAGGCAGTTCTTCTTTATAATTCTCTTTTAAGCGTTCCACAGGCAGATTTAGTTTAAGCGAAAAAGACTTGCCTGGTAAGATTGTTGACTCGTTATCCTTTGACACAGTAATAGGATAATGATATGTTTCATTAGTTTCTTTGAAACACTCAGAATTATAAATTATGTTTTTGAGCTTGATTGCGTGATCAGATGGATTAAATATTACATAGTAATAAGGGGTTGTATTATGTGTAAAATTAAAAAACTCACTAATATTGAGAGGAGATTCTTGGCTTATGCCTATAATTAAATTATCTGGGTCGTGAGCGCTTAATATAATTTGGGGAGGTGCCAGTTGGGTTTCTATAAGTTCAGAAGTTTTTTGTGCAGTTTCTATTGCAGCATTCGTTGAGCGATGGGCAGAAATTCCCATCCATACTGTCCCTATTGCTAAGATTGTTGTTGCAAACACTAAACCTGCTGTTACTACAATTGATACAATTGTTAATATTATATTTATATTATTCAACTTGTTATTTGACTCACAGCATTTATGAAATATATTTATTGCTTTAGAAAGTGGGTTGTCTGATGATTTACTCTTCTTTCCACTCATGAACAAATACTAATTTAACAACTATAAAAAGTTAGTGTTTTCCCGTCACCTATAATTGTTATTTGGCTTCTTGAGTTTAGTCGTCAGTTTTATTCTATCTATAATCTCGAATGTTCGCAACAGTTCTTTTCCTTTTTCCACAGCATCTTGCAGTTTTTGTGGTATTTTTTTATACTCGGTTTCTGAAATGGCTTCCAGATGTCTGAGACAAATTTTGATTTCTGCTTCTGTTTCGAACCTTTTTTCCATAGGACTCATCATTGAGATGTTAAAAATGCTGCCTTTTTGTTCTCTTCCTGCCACAAAACTGTTGTATTCACTTACTGCCTGCGCTATTTCAAAGGCATACCTTGCAGCACCTCCGTAAGCGAACGCCAAAAGTTTCAGATCTGCAAGTTTTTCATCAGATATAAACCTCAGGATATTTTGTTTACCAAAATGATAAGGAGTATTGTTAGGTTCTCTTTTACTTAGCAATGACCAAGCAGTTCCTTCTATGTTTTTCATTGATTTAGGCGTAATGTATTTGTCCAAAGAAATGTCATCTTGTTTAGGCTTAACTTGCCATATTTCGGAAATGTCTTTTTCTTTTGTTTCTTTCAAAAAAACAGTTCGGGCAGGCTTATCTTAATCCAGATTTGTGGGTTTAGGATCTTGTATCTTGCCAAGCTCATCATCGTTATATGCATCTTGTTTCAGGTGATCACTTAGGCTGCTATATTTGTTATCCTCTTGTTTTTTTCCAAAAAGTTGATTCTTGTTTGAGTTCTTTATAATTGCCATAGGATTGCTTAACTCTTGGTCTCTTCTGCTTCTAATTGGATATTGCACTGAATTTGCGAGAATGCCAAAAAGTTTTGCTGCGTTTAATATGCTTAAAGAAGTCCCCTTTTTAGGCTCATCATTTGGTTTTTTATTATTATCTGGCATGTATTCACCTAGTGAAGAATAGTATAGAAGTATGCTACTATTTAAATGTTTTGATTTTTTACTACAAAACAGTGGTTAATAGTATAGGAGAAAACCTAGGCTTATTTTGTTAAACCTAAATACTTGTCAATCTTTTCCATTGCCTGGTCAGAAATTCTGTACTCTGAAGAAGATTCCTGGAAAATGCCTTCTTTCACCAGGTCATTGCAGATTTTGTTTATTTCTGGATCTTTTTGAGGTTTTTTAAGAGTGACCCATCTATCCTGTTCTACACTTATTATAATGTATCTTATTATACATCCAGTGTACTTTTTTGCATTGCCCAGAGCATCTGCAATAGAAGGAGTATCTTTACCAGAAATACAGGAAAAGTCATTTGGAAACCATTTGTTTTGCCTTCTGATCAAGTACCCCATGTCCCGCATATCTGCAGTGTGCTCATTGTTTAAGTATGCTATAACTTTTTCTGCATCTGGATTAGACAGCTGATACCACTCCATAAGCGTTTCTGGGAGCTTTTCAAGAGAAGGTAGCTCTAATGAGTCTAGTAGGTATATTTCAGTAAGCCTCTCTAGCGCTTGATTTGCAGTATTTTTTATCTTTTCTGCTGTTTTTATTAGCATAAGTGCAGAAATAAGAGTAATGATAAAAAGATTGCGGAAATATTGAATGCTAATAACACTTCATTCTGAAAATATATAAACTAATTATAATTATTAACTGCCTATGACATCTGATATTGAGCATTGGAATAGTGTTGCACCTGAATATATTGCCCTGATGGATGACTCTGGCTCAAAAAGCCATCAAATAAAAGAACAAGTTTTTAATCCTGAACTGATGAAATTAATAGGGGATGTTTCCGGACTGTCTGTCATGGATTATGGCTGTGGCTTTGGGGGTTTGTGCAGAATGCTTCACTCTTTTGGTGCCAGGACTTTTGGATGCGATATAAGTGAAGTTTTTATTCAGAAAGCAAAAGAAAAGGATGTGCATACAGAATATTCTTTAATCAGCCAAAAATCAAGTTATGACGACAATTATTTTGACTTGGTTATGAACAATTTTGTTTTGTTTGTTACAGAACATTATAAGGATATTGTTAAAGAAATGTACAGAATTACTGCCCGCAACGGACGGGCAATAGTTTCCCTGCTGCATCCGGAGCATTACAGGGAAGATGAGATAGATCCACAAAAGCCGATAGAGCAACTACAGGACAAATTGGGAGCAGTGGTTCCCTTCACTTATTACAAAAGGAGTGTTAAAGTTTATAATAACCTATTTGAAAGCGTAGGGTTTCAGATTGAGGAAATGCGCAATTGCTTGTATTCTGGAGACAATCCGAATTTTCAAAAATATGCAGAAAAACCTCTCTTTTTAATATACATGCTCCGAAAAACTGAGTAGGAGAAAACCTTGTGAAAGTATTTGCAACATTATCTAAACGCAGACACCAAGATATAGTCATTCATAAAAAGAGTTGTTTTTTCCAAAATCTTTTTATAAGCAAGCAACATACCCCTGCTGTATAATAGGTAGGGGTTAGAACATGGATGGAGAAATGAATAAGAGTAGTGGTGGAAAGGATTCTGACAACATAGTTCTGGGCGGAAAGATTGAGCTTTCTGGTTTTCGTGATCTGGAGCCAGGAGAGCTTATAGTGCTCAAGAAGATTGTGGGGCATTTTGCAGAAAAAGCCAGCAAGCTTGTTTCAGGCTTTGAAAGGCTCCAAATTATCAAGAAGGATGTTCATAAGCAGGAGCACAGCCAAAAGTTTGAGCTTCACGGAAAGCTCATAGAGACAGGCAAAACGCACAGCGCAGAAGCCACTGATTTTAACTTGTTTGTGGCGCTGGATGATGTGCTGAAAGGGCTTGAAAATATTATCAAAAAAGAATAATTTTTTTTTACTTTTCTTCTTCTTTTCCTGAGAGAGCATCCTTGACTTCTTCCTCTTTTTCCTTCAGCTCTTTTGCTTTTGAGGCTCTGGTCTCTTTTGGGCCGACCATCTTCTTTACTTTGTCTATTGCTGTTTCAGGCTTTTTCTCTTTTTTGTCCTTTTTCTTGTCAACAAACTTGACGCCTTCAAGCTCAACCTTGACAATTCCTTTGTCGTCTTTGATTGCTGTAATCTTGAGCCTGACTGGAGGATTCTTCATGCCGTGCTCCCAGATTTTTTTGTTGAGCTGCTCTCCTATAAGAATGTCTTTCTCGCTTTCAGGCTTCATGTGCCTCTGCACAAACTCCTTCAAAGCCTTGACTGCTTTTTTCGCCCTCTTATGCTTTGGCTTTTTCAGGATTTCTTTTCTTAGCGGAACAGTATAGTTTCTTTCAAGCATTTTTTTGCCTCAGATCTTTAGTTTGGTCCTTCTCCACGACCTTTTTACAGTTGTGTGCCTGCCTGGGTGAACCCTTCTTCCGTTTCCGTAGATTTTCGGAACAGTCCAAAAAGGAGCCCATCTGGTTCTTCTCTTTCTTTTGACAAGCTTAAGCTTTTTGCTCAGGTTTTTGTATTTGCTCATTTTTTTATCGTGAATCCTGGTTTTTTTGACGAGTTAAGCATTATCAGCAGCCTTTTCAGGTCATCATCATTGACTGTCCTGTCAGGGTTTTTTTCAAACAGCTGGACCAGCAATCCAAGCAGGCTCATTGCGAGCTGTGGCTGGGAAACCTTGATGTTTCCATACCTTGAGATTGCCTCTTTGGTCATCCTCTGCTTGATAAGCGCCTCGAGCTGTTTCAGCTCTTTGCTGAGCGCTTCCTGCTGTTCTTGCTGCTCTGCGAATTGTTTTTGGATTTCTTCAAGCCTTTTTTGCCTTATTTGTTCTAGTTCATCCTGCATTTTATTCAGGTTTGCTTTCTTTGGCAGGCTTAGCAGGCTGTTTTTCAGTTTTTGGCGCTGGCTTTTTTTCAGGCGCCTCTGTTTTCAAAATCTCTTTTTCTGTTGCGCTGAGCATTGACAAAGCCTTTTTTGTTGGAACCCTGCCTTTGTGCGCTCCTTTTTTGTCCTGCTTCAAAAGCTCTGCTTTTTCAAGATCCTGAAGGATAGTCCTAATTATGTTTGTGGAGCCTTTGAAATACCTTTCAGGCTTGTAGCCTCTGTTTTTTTTGCCTCCATAAAGCGTTGAAAGCTTTGCGACTCCTATTGGGTTTTGCACGCAGACTTTTCTCAAAATGCTCGCAGCCCTCATATACCACCAGTCCTGGTCAACAGGAGGCCTTTCCTTAAAAGAGCCTGTTTTTACAAAAGAAGCCCATTCTGGCTTTTTTATCTCTTTTTTTAGTTTTTCTGCAAGTCTTTCAATCAAAACGCTTTGGTTTGCTCTTCTTATCATTTTATGGTTTGAAATTGGTTTTTTTTATTTAAATAGGTATTATTCGGGGAAATATAGAGGATTTAAAAAGGTTTTGCTTTAGAAATTAACTATCATTACTTAGAAAAATAGTGCTTTTTTAAGAATTCTGTGACTCCTTCTGGATTTAGCTCTTGTAACACGATGTAGTGTTCTGCTCCTGATTGTTTAGCCATTTTTTTGAAGATTTCCATTCCTTCATCGCTGCTTGTCCTATGCACTGAGTCAGCGCAAACAACAGGGATATTTAATTTTGAGAGCTCACTCATTACGTAAAAGCCTAGCTCTCGTTCTCCTCTTCCTTTTTGCAATAGTTCTACAGATTTATGATATAGTTTGCCATCCTTTTCATAAGGATGCCTAAGAGGCAAAAAAGGACTTACAAGAACTACTCTGTAATCACGGTTAGGTATTTCTTCCAGTGCGCTATTGGCATTAGTCATTACTTCTGCACCAATTCCGCTTAGTTCTAAAAAGTTAACATAATGTGTTATTCTTAGAGTATCAGGAGAGACAAATGCGATTTTTGTTTTTTGTTTAGCTGTTCCAGGGCCATATTTTTTTTCAAAGTTGGTAGAAACTTGTGCCATAGACCACAGAATTATTTTAAGGTTTATAAATCTTAAGAAAGAATTGTAAAAAAAAAGAAAAAAGCTCAGAACTCTTCAGAATCCCCAGATGTGTCAAACTCTGAATCTTCTTCTGCTTCAGGCTCTGATCCTTCTTCGTCTGCCTGAGGCTCTTCCTCACTGCTCTGTTCAGGAGTGCCTTCTGCATCTCCAATCTTTTCTGCAAAAGCAACTTTTCTGGCCACTTTTGTAATCTTTATGCGGATCTCTTCATTGAGCTGGGCACCTGGCACAAAAATGACAAAACCGTCCTTTTTTGCAACACCGTCGCCTTTTGCAGCGATGCCTTCAATCTTTACGTCAAGCTCTTCTCCTTCTTTGACAGGCACAAACCTTGCGCCTCCTCCGCCTCCACTGAAATTCCTTCTTCCAAACTTTCTTTCCATTATTTCTTTCCTCTTTGTGTTTGTTTTTTATCTGAAAGCCCTGCCAATACTCTCTCTAAAAAACTTTAGAAACAGACTTGACAAACACTTTCATTCTACTCACAAAACACCCGGAATATATAAATTTAACGGAAATATTCAGGGTATTTTTTCGAAAGCATTGTTCTCAGAAGAGCTCTTGCCCTCGACAGACTGCTTATTATACTATTCTCAGGAATGTGCAGGCAATCGCTGATATCCTTTGTCCTGAACCCTGCAACTTCTTTGAGCACAAGCCTCCTGTAAGTCCTGGAATTCAATAGAGTTTTGGTTTCATACTAAAAAATACTAATCATAATCTTTATAAAGCTCTATCAAGTTCTTGGAGCAAAGCGATGTGGGCGATGGCTTGCCTGAAGCTTTGAAACAAAAACAAGAAAAAACGGAGGCCGAAAAGATGGGTTTATACCAAAAACTTAGAGAGGCTTGGAAAAAGCCCTCAAAAAATCTTCAGGAGATTTATAAACAGAGGCTTATACAGTTCAGAAAAGAGCCTGTAACTTTAAGGTTAGAAAAGCCTTCAAGGCTTGACCGTGCGCGTTCTCTCGGCTACAAAGCCAAGCAGGGATTTGTTGTTGTGAGGCAGAAAGTTGATAGAGGAGGCAGGATGAGGGCGCAGATAAGAAAAGGAAGGCGCTCAAAGGCCAAGAGAAGGAAAAAGATTCTTTCTATGAACTATCAGCAGGTTGCAGAGCAGAGGGCTGCAAAGAAATTCCTCAACTGCGAAGTGCTGAACAGCTACTTTGTTGGCAAGGACGGAAACAGCGCATGGTATGAAGTTATAATGATTGACAGGATGCACCCGAACATTCTGAAAGACCAACAGCTCCAGAACCTTGCATTCAAGCAGGGAAGGCCTTTCAAAGGGCTTACAAGCGCTGGAAGAAAATCCAGAGGGCTGCGCAACAAAGGTACAGGAGCAGAAAAAGTAAGGCCATCACTGCGAGCCAGAAAAAGGCAGGGAAACTAGGATTTTTTGTTTTTCTTTTCTTAATTATCTTGCAAGAACTTTATCACAGCCTCGCACACTTCTACTGCGCTGTTGTAGTAGTTGACAACAGGGTCTGTGTCGTTTTTTCTGAGCACCTCTATTATGGGGTCATTGCCCTGCTTGTCTCGCTCAATCTTTATCATTGGATTTTCGTCCAGCTCAAAAACATCTTTTTCGCTTTTCTGCAAAACCTTCAGCCTTTCGAGAATCCTGCCAAGCACTGCTGACAGCTCCTGTTTTTTGCTGGAGTCATAATCCCCTGTGATCTCAGAAAACGAGTTGTACCACTCCCTTGGAAAGTTGAGCTTTGCCCTTAACTTTTTTGAGCCTCCTTTTTTGTCGCTATAGACCCTTCCTATCACAAAGTTTATGGCTTTGCACTTGTCCTCGATGCTTCTGATG
The DNA here is from genome assembly GCA_041305085.1 of Nanobdellota archaeon. Taxonomy (GTDB): domain Archaea; phylum Nanobdellota; class Nanobdellia; order Woesearchaeales; family UBA9642; genus SURF-58. The sequence goes on from JBFYMA010000005.1 coordinate 28,925, forward strand.
CTTTCAAGAAAGGTCTCTTTTGTAATCTCCAGCCTGTTCTGTTTTTTCTCTGCTTTATTTTTTGGAGGAGTTCCTATAAAAACAATAAAAGCTGCAAATATATAGCTCAATACGACGTTTACTCCAGTAAGTGTCTGCCAGTCAATGTTTTTTACGAAGCTGACCTGCAGGCTTCCTATGATTGCAAAAATTATTATCAGAGGAATAGGCAAAAGCCACACAAGGGTGTGCTTTTTCTCCATCTCCTTGAGATAGACAAAGTTTATCACCAGATAGATAAGTGTTGGAGAAGTCCCGATAAGAACATTGAACAAAGAATCATTCTTTATGCTCAGAAAAAGTGTGACCGCAAGGTAGAGCACTGTGCACAGGAAAATAATGATTTTATCCACATGGGAATACTCTTTCTTCTTTTTTGCAGCTTGCACATCATCAGGCTCCATTCTTCACCTCTTTTACAAAAGAATTGTTGCACTAGAAATATAAATCTTTTGCTTTTGTATGATTGCATAGTAGTATTCATATTCTATCATCGTTATGGCTCTGACCAGCCTTTGGCTGGTTTTTGCTGGCCAAAGGCCAGTATAGACCATAACGATGAAACAAACTCTTCTGAATCTGGGAGAAAGCATACAAGTATTATAAGTATTCATTCATCTTTTGAAAGCTTTTCCAGCACTTCCTCTTCCTCTGATTTGTCCAGCTCCTGAAATAATTCTTTTTCATAGACCTGGCACTTTTCATAAAGCTCATCAAACAGCTCCCTTGGCTGGAGGTGGAAGTGCAGGTGGTTAACTTTTAGGTTTGTCTGCGCCTGAAAAGGCCTGTAGTTCTGCCTGATGTCGCAGCCCTTTGCAATCTTTTGCAGAATTTTTTCCTGGAACTCCTCTATTGTTTCAAAAAGCCCTGCCTTTTCCTCACTGTTCAACTCAGAAACCTTTTCAACGTGCCTTTTTGGGACAACCAGAATGTGCCCTTTCATGAGCCTTGGGTTGCTAAGCAAAACAAGAACATTCTTTTTGCTGCTTATGATTCTTGTCTTCAGGCTGTCTATGCTGCAAAACGGGCAGTCCATTTTTATCTCTCTAAGAACAGCAGGTGCTTTTCGCTTCCAGACAGCTCTTTCAGAATCCTTTTAACTATTGCTTTCTCAGGGTCAGGCATCAGGTTAACCCTTTTCTTGAGGTCTATGAAGTCCTTGAAAGGCTCTCCTTTTCTCTCCTCTATTATCTGCCACATGTGCTTTTTTCCGACGCCTGGCAGGAGCTCTATCATGTGCATCCTTGTGGTTAGGGGCATTGCCTTGTTGAAGAACTGGACGTATTTTTCAGGGTTTTTGTGGACTATGTCCTTTATTGCGTGCTCCAGTTCAGACCTTGCAGTGCCGGTAAGCCTTTCCAGGGCGAGCTTTCCATTTATGTGGTGGATCTTTTCCCTTTTGCCCTCTCCAATGTAGACTTCTTCGTAGGGGTTGAGAAATATATCCTTTTTTGGCACCAGTTCTAATAGGGAGAACTTTTCTTTGCCTATAGCCTGGACTATTGAAGTCTTTTTGTGGAACGGCCTGTTGTCGTCAGCATAGCCGTTGGGCAAAAAATCCAGCACTATAGCCCATTCTTCCCTAGTGCCTTGCCTATATTCTTTCTCTTCAGTCATCTAGCCCCCAATCTATCCAAATCAGATATTTTTATTCCTGTGTTGCTTATCAGATATATAAACTTTTCGAAGAAAACACTGCTGTTGCATGGCTTTTTCAGAAAAAACAGGAAAGTTAAGAGAACAGATCAAAATAACTTACTTCTTTTTTTCAGGGAGAAAATCGTCGATGACTTTTGCAATCTTTTTCACGTTTTCATTGGTGATTGTCAATGGATAGCCTGACAGCACCATTTTTATCTCGTCATCGTTCCTTGGAATGATGTCTATAAGCTTGTCTATGTACTCTTTCTTGAACCTTGGGATGTTCAGCTTGTTTATTTTTTCAAAAAGGTCTTTTGCCTCTTTTTCCTTCAGAAGGTGGAAGTTGTCAAGATACTCCTCTGTTTTGCCAGCCCTGAAGCTAAGCTCAGTATCCCTTTTCTTTATATTTTTAAGCTCTTCCTTCAGCTCAGACATTGTTATTGATTCTTCTTCCAAAACCTGGGGCTTTACCATTTTTATGCCACCTTTTTCAAATGAACCGGATGCACTATGAGTTTTCTTTGGGCGTTCATATGCTTTATCATGATTTCATAGCAGCTGCCTTTTTTTCCAACAACCTTTCCACATGCACCGTGAAACCTTAAGTTATACATGCCCTTTTGATAGGTCGGGTCAGCCTTCAGGTAAACCTTGTCATTCATATTGAACTCCTGCAGAACTCCCTGTATGCTGATCTTTCCTTTCAGGTCTCTTGGCTTGCTCATCTTGTGCCTGGACTTTCTCCTGAAGCCGCCGATTCTTGTAGTCATGCCCAAAAGGAAAAGGCAACTCTTTATAAAGATTTCTTTTTAAATGAATGCAAAAAATTATGACCCTTCGTTTGGAAACTGTCCTTTCGCAACCAAGTTTAGCGATGTTATATGTGCAGTGGTTGTGAGCACAAATGCAACCGCTTCTCCAACACTGATTGGCGGCGCAAGGGTTATTTGCCTGTGCCACAATCCGTTATACTCATCAGAGATTTGTTGAATAGCTTCTTTAACAGCAAAACCATCGTACATTCCTGTGTCTATTGCACCTGGCCTAACATCTGTTACAAAAACACGTTTCTTGTACAATCCAAGCATTGCAGAATTTGTGTATCTGCTTATTGCTCCTTTTGCGGCGCAGTGTGTTCCTCCAAAACTATATCCTCTTATTGCACTCATTGAGCTGATAACAGCAATTCTGGATTCTTTTTGGAATTTGAAAATTGGAAGTATTTCTTTCATCATTAAATGTGTTGATCTTAGTACAATTTGCGATTCTTTTTCTAGCAACTCTATAGGTATATCTTCAAGAGGCAAGTAAGGATTTTCATCCTTTAGAACATAGCTTCCTGCACCCAGACCAACTGATTGAACCCAGTACAAGTCCTGGTCTTTGGGAAGCTTTTGGATAAATTCTCTTACTTTATATTCATCCAAAAGGTCTAATGAGGAATATTCTATAATTTCTTTTCCCACTTTTTTTTCAAACTCTCTTTTTATGTTTTGCAGCTTGCTTTCTGATGCTGAAACCATGTGGACTTTTGCACTTTTTTTTGCAAGCACTCCTGCAATTGCAGTTCCAATATTTACTTTCATTTTTTGTCCATCGACTGTTATATAGTCTGCGCTATTTTCTCCTGTTACAATATCAAAAAAAGTTGTTCTTGCTGGTTTGTACCCGCAGCCTGTGATAATAACTCTTTTTCCTTCTAGTTCAGACGAGTTTGCTATTTTGTCAAGCCTTTCCACGATTTTCACCTCGCAATATTTTTACTTCAAAGTAGTGACGTTCTTGTATAATTATTTTTACCCGGCAATTATCGGTAATTATAGAAGTACTTGAGGACTTTTGCTTCCGCCCTGCTCAAATGCTCCTGAAACGTAGAATAGGAAATTCTGGCAATTTTTGCAAGTTCTGTCATGTTGATCCTTCGAGGATATTCATAATATCCCTCCCTGACCGCCAGGTCAAGGCACTGCCTCTGCTTCTCAGACAGCCCTGGAGAAACCGCCAGAGAAGAAACACTGGAAACCTTTTCCTGTTTCAAAGAAAAAAGCTTTCCATGATAATTCCTTTTTGCAGACATAACAAGCCTGTTCAGTTCTTTTCTGTCTATGCATCCAACCTCCCAGTACTCCCATCCGTCACTTGACGCGTGCACAGGCTTTACCAAAAGATACTGAGGATTGTAAAAAATGGATATTTCTTTCGCCTGTTCCCTTGATGATGGATGGGTTGTGTGCAGAAGCAAAAAATCCTTGTTTTTTTCCAGGCTCACAACCCTCTTGTCTTTTTTTATCTGGCTGATAAACTTGTTTTTGCCTGAAGAGCTCCCTATAATAATTCCTCCAAGCAAAAAATTTATTGTTTTTCCTTTCTTAAAATGTGTGTAGGGAAAAGCAAAAAAGTCAACATTAAATTTAGTGCATGCAGGGGAATAAATGTCATCATCATCCTTCAGCCTAAACTTTGCAACCCACATAACCCGATAATTACCGGGCAAGTATAAAAATGTTTTGGAAATATGGCTGGGAAAAAACTTTTTAAACACGCTTTAATTAGCACAGGTTATGCCGTTTACAAAAATAACAATAATAAAAAAATCAAAGCCAGACACGCGAACCCTTAACGAAGAGCTGCAGTGGTTTGGCCAGAGCCTTGGCCTGTTCGGTATAAGGGACAAGGACAAATCATGCTTCAGGATATTTATAGTTCTCATAAAGCAGATGAGCCAGGAAAGCGGCCTTACAAGCGACGAGCTTTCACTCAGGCTAAACCTGACCAGGGCAACAGTGATACACCACCTCAACAGGCTTATGGATTCAGGAATTGTGGTGAGCCAGAGGGGCAGATACCAGCTGAGCGTTGGCAGCCTTGAAGAGCTGGTCCAGGCCATGAAGAAAAATACAGAGTCATTCTTTGGAGATCTGGAAAGCGTGGCAAAGGTAATTGATGAAAGGATCAGGATGTGAGCTTGGGTTTTTAGCAAAGCTTAAATACTATTATAATACTTCTTTTTTTGTTCATGTTTGGAGGTGTGATTCATGAAGCAGTTCATTACAAGCGAAAGCGTTACAGAAGGGCATCCTGACAAGATTTGCGACCAGATAAGCGATTCAATACTTGACGATATGCTGGGGCAGGACCCTGACAGCAGGGTTGCGGTTGAAACCCTTACTACAACTGGATTGGTTGTTGTTGCAGGAGAGGTATCAACAAAAGGATATTCTGATGTCCAGAAAATAGTGAGAAAAACGCTCAAAGAGATAGGTTATACAAATCCTGAGTTTGGAATAGACTGTGAGGATGCAGGTGTGCTTGTAAGCATCCATGACCAGAGCCCTGACATTGCGCTAGGAGTTGATGAAAAGTCAGAAAAAGAGCAGGGTGCAGGAGACCAGGGAATGATGTATGGCTTTGCGACCAATGAAACACCTGAGCTGATGCCTTTGCCTATAATTCTTGCCCACAAGCTCACAAAAAGGCTTGCAGAAGCAAGGAAAAAAAAGGAGATCAAATTTATTGGCCCTGACGGCAAGAGCCAGGTGACCATAGAATATGATGACGGAAAGCCCAAGAGGGTTGAAGCGGTTGTAATATCGACACAGCACACAGAGGATGTTTCTGAAGATAACCTCAGGAAAGAGGTGCTGGAAAAGGTCATAAAGCCTGTCTGCGGAAAGATGATTGATGACAAGACAAAGGTTTTTATTAATCCAACAGGTAAGTTCGTGATAGGCGGCCCTGAGGGGGACTCAGGGGTTACAGGAAGAAAAATAATAGTGGACACATATGGGGGAGTTGGCAGGCATGGAGGAGGAGCATTTTCCGGCAAAGACCCATCGAAAGTGGACAGGAGCGCTGCTTACATGGCAAGGTATGCTGCAAAAAACATTGTTGCATCAGGGCTGGCAGAAAAGTGCGAGATACAGGTGAGCTATGCAATAGGAGTTGCGCAGCCAACAAGCATTTTCGTTGATACATTTGGAACAGGAAAAATTTCTGATGATAAAATTGTTGAGCTGGCAAAAAAGCACTTTGACTTCAGGCCAAAATCAATCATAGAAGGATTAAACCTTAAGCGACCAATCTACAAAAAGACTGCATCCTACGGCCACTTTGGAAGAAACGACCCTGATTTCACTTGGGAAAAAACAGACAAGGCAGACGCCCTCAAAAAGGATGCAGGGCTTTGAGTTTTCTTTTTTTTTTGGAATTTTGCTTTTCTGCGAAAATTATTTAAATAAGCTTTGATAATTCTTTTTATTGTAGAGTGTTTGGGGGATGATTTGTGGATAAAACTTCAGAATTAGGAATAGGCACTTTAATTATTTTTATCACTTTCATTATTATTGCTGCGCTTGCTGTTGTGGTTCTTACAGGCACAGGATCCCTGCTCACAAACAAAGCACTGGAGACAGGAAAGCAGGCAGCCATAGAAGTTGCCTCATCTTTCCAGAACATCGAGATATATGCCACTGACGGAAGCTCTGGAGACAGCGTTGACTACTTCTACAACTCCATAAAGCTCTCATCAGGCTCTGAGGCCATGAAGTTCACAAACAACTACATTCTTTTTACTGTAAGCCTTGACAACCAGAGCCTTGACTACACTTTTGACGGCAACACAACAACAGGAGCAAGCCTCATAAATTGCTCACTTGACCCAATAACTGATTCAACAGAGAGCTCTCTTTCCAACACAACAAACCTGGCAAAGTTTGGCATAGAGTATGTGATGACTGGTTCCCACCACACTCAGGGATACCTTTCTGAAGGGGACATTGTGAAGGTATGCTTCAAGGCACCAAGAACCATTCAAAGAACAGAAGAAGTAAGGTTTACCTATCTTCCAAAAACAGGAAGCCCGCTTAGGATGAAGCTGACGATGCCCAGCATAATAAGCGAAAACAGGATTTACATTTATCCATAATTAGGAAAAAATGGAAAATGTAATAAACCTATTTTTGTTTCTGTACTTCTATGGGAATTTCAGGGAAAATGCTCTTTTTTTCAGATAGGCTCAGAGGAAAAACCAGTTTCAGCCCTGGAGAGCTGGCCAAAATTGGGATAAGCTACAGGAAAAAATATATTGATACTGTCGAGGCAATATATGAATTGGGATATATGGCTCCGGATGAGGTGTGTGCGTTCAGGAATGCGCATAGCCAGTTTATCGAAGAAAATAGTGTTGAGCTGCGCGAATCAGTCAGCAACTGCGGAGCATTCATTGTGAGCTCAAAGAATTATTTTGCAAAAAAATCCTTTTTTAGCCAAATTCGTAACAAAAATGATTCAGGAATAAGAACCTATCTGGACAAGCTGGAAGACTCTTTCAGAAAAACAAAATTAACAGAAGGATATAATTCTTTTTTGAAACTCGACTCACTGCTTAGGCCCAGGATTGAGGCATCAGAAAGGTTTTATGAATTGCTGGCAGACTTTCTGGATAGCGCTCTTCATCATTTTATGGGCATTGCAAATCTTTTTACACAGTGCGAACTGATAGAAGAAATAGGAAATGTTTCTCTTAGCCAAAATTTTCGCAAAAACCCACTTGTTACAGATGTCTATAATTTAGAATATTTAATCAACAATGGCGACCCTGATAAATTGTTTTCAGTTGTTTCCAGTTATGCAGTGAAAAATAGAAAAATATAGTATGCTAACATTAACAACCAGTCCAAACCACAACATTTATTAAAACACAGCTTCTCTCGGGAGTTTATGGAAAATGATTATCTGCTTCCTTTTGAAAGGGAAAAAAGAAAGGCTTTTACAAAAAAAAAGGCAGAGACCAGCCCAAAATTTGGCAAAGTTCCTGAAGAAAGAAGTGCAGAAGAGTTGCTGGAGTCAGGAATAGTTGTTATAGACAAGCCATCTGGCCCAACTTCCCACCAGGTAAGCGCATATGTAAAGCAGATCCTGAGCCAGACCAAGACAGGCCATTCCGGAACACTTGATCCGAAAGTTACAGGAGTGCTGCCCATAGCAATTGGCAGGGGCACAAGGGTCGTTGAATCATTATTAAGCGCAGGCAAAGAATACGTTGCGCTGATGCACTTTCACAAAGCTGTTGAAGAAAAAAAAATCCTTGAGGCCTTTGCATCGTTTGTCGGAAGAATAAAGCAGCTTCCTCCAGTAAAAAGCGCTGTCAAGAGGCAGGAGAGATGGAGAAAGATATATTATATAGAAATTCTTTCAATCAAAGGCCAGGATGTGCTTTTCAGGGTTGGCTGCCAGGCAGGAACATATATAAGAAAGCTTATCCACGATATCGGCCAAAGCATAGGCATAGGCGCCCACATGGCTGAGCTCAGAAGGACAAAGGCAGGCCCTTTCAGCGAAAAGAATATTTGCACTCTTCAGGAACTGAAAGATGCTATATTTTTTTTCAAGAACAGGCAAAACCAGGAATTGCTGAAAAAATTTTTGCTCCCCATAGAAAAGGGAGTTGAGCACCTTTCAAAAATCTGGGTTTTTGACACCACTGTCAACACAGTATGCCACGGGGCAAGCCTCAAGGTTCCGGGAATTTCAATGTTTGAAAGCTTTGATGTAGGTGAAACAGTTGCGGTTATGACACTGAAAAACGAGCTCATAGCAACAGGGGAAACGCGCATGAACTCAAAAGAAGTCATTAAAACAGATAAGGGAATAGTGTTAAAGCTCTCCCAGGTGTTCATGAAGCCGGAAACATATCCTAAGCTTGACAAGTAATTCCACCAGGTAAAACCTATTAGTCAGCCTCTTTGAACTCCTTGAAGACCTTGATGTTGTACTTGTTCAAAAAATTTTCAAGCGTTGATGTGAATAAATGGTGCTTATCCTTTGTGAGAATAGTTCCTTTGGTAAGGATTGCTGCTGCCACAAGAACTGCATCGCTGGGGTCATGGACATGCCTCAGGAGTTCGCTGTCAACGCTCTCAACAAAAGCCCTTTCATGAAGTTGATTTCCTGGAGAAACACTTATTTCCAACAAAGAAATGTTTGCTGTTTTCAGGTACTTCCTTATGTGCTCTTTTGCCTTTTCGCCAATCCTGTGGATGTTATGAACCAGCTCTTCTGCATTGAAGCTTGTAAGAAAAACATTGTGGCTGCTGCAGAACTTTTCAAGCTTTTTCTGCTTTTCCTTTTCAAAAACATCTATCAAAAAGCAGGTGTCAAGAAATACTGGTCTGTCTGACTTGCTGCTGTTCTGGAAATCCTTGAGAAAAACAGTGTTCATATTCTGGAGTGCTTCTTTCATGAGAATTTTCTTTGTTAGGTTTTATTTAAATCTATTGGAACACTAGGCTCTATCCGGAATGTCTTTTTTGCCATTCCTGCGAAGCCTTTCACTTCATTTGTCGCTACACTCCAGAGGGTTGGCTTGTGCCGAACAAGGAGAGCGCACATTCCAGAAACAGAATGTTTCTCATACCTT
>JBFYMA010000006.1:0-28661 GCA_041305085.1 Nanobdellota archaeon
TTTTCTACTTTTTTCCGTAATTTTTATATAAACCAGCCTATTGTCTTGTCCAATAGTCTGAATAATTTTTAAAAACAACCAAGAGGTGTATAAAATGCTTCATGAGGAAAGAAAAAATCTGTCTGAAAAGACTCAGGACATGAAAAGAGCCATAGACTCTTTGAAGGAAGAGCTGGAGGCTGTTGACTGGTACAACCAGCGTGCAGATGCATGCCACGACAAAAACCTGAAAAAAATTCTTGTGCACAATGCTGCAGAGGAAAAAGAGCATGCAGCAATGATTCTGGAATGGATCAGGCAGCACGATGACGAATTTGCCAAAGAGCTGAAAGAGTACTTGTTTTCTGATTCAGAGGATGTTGCAGCAAAGGAGGAAGAAAAATGATTAAAATAAACCAAAAAGCGCCAGTTTTTGCACAGGATGCATACCTGGGAGACAAGGATGAAATAAAAAAGATAAGCCTTGAAGAGTACAAAGGAAAATGGGTTGTGTTGTTTTTCTATCCAGCAGACTTTACATTTGTCTGCCCAACAGAGCTTGGAGAGCTTGCAAACCATTATGACGAGTTCAAAAAAATGAATACAGAGATAATAAGCGTAAGCACAGACACAGGCTTTGTGCACAAGGCATGGCACGACCATTCAGACACTATAAAAAAGGTAAAGTTTCCAATGCTTGCAGACCCCACAAGAAAGGTGTGCACAGACTACGAAACACTCATAGAAGAGGAAGGACTCTCGCTTAGGGCAACGTTCTTCATAGACCCTGATGGGATAATAAGGGCTTATGAATTCCACAACAACGATATTGGCAGAAGTGTGCAGGAAATAATAAGAAAAATACAGGCTGCACAGTTTGTCAAGGAGCACAAGGGAGAGGTCTGCCCGATGAACTGGACTCCTGGGCAGAAAACCCTAAAGCCAGGAATATCTCTTGTGGGAAAAATATAGGTGGCAAAAATGGATGAAATAAATGTTTACTCAACACCTGGCTGCCCTTGGTGCCACAAGCTCAAAGAGTGGCTCAAACAGAAAAACATACCTTTTAAGGACATAAATGTTGCAGAAGACCAGGAAGCAGCGCAGTACATAATAGAAAAGTCTGGCCAGATGGGTGTTCCGCAGACAGAGATAAATGGAAAAATCATTGTTGGCTTTGACCAGGCAGCGCTGGAAAAAGAGCTTTCAGTAAAAGAAGCTGATGAAGAGCAGGAAGAGATTCCTGCATCAGATGCAACTGATGAGGAAGAGGCAGAAGAAAAAGAATAAATAGAGTGAACAGAATAAAATAATAAACAGTATAAAGATAAAATGTATGATACAATCATAATAGGAGCAGGAATTGCAGGATTAACAGCAGCGATCTATGCAAGCAGGAAAAAAATGAATTTTGAGATAATTTCTTCTGATTTCGGTGGGCAGTTCCTGCAGAGCGGAGAAGTGCTGAACTATCCAGGCATAATACAGACAACAGGAGTTGACTTTAGTGAAACAATGCAGAAGCAGATGGACTTCAACAAAGTAAAAGTAAAGGCAGAAAATGTAAATTCTGTTGAAAAAGATGGAGAAAACTTCAAGGTAAAAACAGAAAGCTCAGAATACTCCACAAAAACAGTAATCATAGCAACAGGTGCAAGGCCCAGAAAGCTGGGAATTCCAGGAGAACAGGAGTATGCCAACAAAGGCGTAACCTATTGCTCGATATGCGACGGCCCTCTTTTTGGAGGAAAAACAGTGGCAGTTATTGGCGGAGGAGATGCAGGGTTTGAGGCAGCAGACTTTATGAAAAACATTGCAGAAAAAATATTTTTGCTGACAAATGAAGAAAAATTCAGGGCCCATGAATACCTTCAGGAAAACATAAAAAACAGCCCAAAAATAGTCCCAATTTTCAGTGCCAACACAAAACAAATAGTTGGTGAAAAATTTGTCACAGGCCTGAAATATGAGCAAAAAGGAGAAGAAAAAACTATAGATGTCGGCGGAGTAATAGTTGAGATTGGAAGAATACCAAATACTGAAATTTTTAAAGATTTTTTGGACATAGACCAGCACGGCCATATAATAATAGATTGTGAGACAAAAACAAGTATTCCTGGAATTTTTGCAGCAGGAGACTGTGCATCAGGACATGAGTACCAGTATGTTATTGCAGCAGGCCAGGGTTGTATGGCTCTTATAAAAGCAGCAAGGTATCTTGCAAAAAAATTATAGGATTGTGGTTGAAATGCAAAAGCTTATGCAGCAGATACTCACTGCAAAAAACTCGTCTGTAAAGGAAACAATAAACCAAAGGCTTGCAGACTTTTCATCTTTTGCTGAAAAAAACCTTGATGAATGGTTTTCAGAGCTTTGCTTCTGCATCCTGACTGCCAACTCGAAGGCAGAAACTGCAATAAGCATCCAAAAGCAGCTTGGCAAAAACGGATTTCTTGTAAAAAGCCAGGAAGAGCTGAGCAGCATAATAAGGCAGAATAAGCACAGGTTTCACAACAACAAAGCAAAATATATAGTAATGGCAAGGCCGCATAGGCTCATAAAATCAACTATCCTGCTGCTTGCAAAAAAACAAGGCGAGACAGAGGCAAGGGAATGGTTGGTAAGTAATATAAAGGGCATAGGATATAAGGAGGCGAGCCATTTTTTGAGGAATGTAGGCTATAAAAACATTGCAATACTTGACAGGCACATACTCAGCCTGATGCTTGAACAAGGCCTGCTGGCTGAAAAGCCCAAATCTCTAAACAGGAAAACATATCTGAAAATAGAAAAAGAATTCGCAAAAATTGCAAAAAGAGCAGGCATGAGCCTTGCAGAACTCGACCTTTACATGTGGTTCTTAAAAACAGGAAAGGTTCTAAAATAGTATAAGATGATATGTCTTACTACACTCAAAAACTTCTTAATAGATATAATTAGTGTTCTTCCTGTCAATGCCAGGCACGAATTCTATAGATGTATCCTCAGGAGGAATAAATCCAGAACCAGGAACAATAATTTTTCCTGCAACTGTTTCCAGCCCTTCTGCAAGCCTTGAAATAGCATGCTCTTTTCCAAAAACCCTGGAGCAAATCTCATAAACAAGAATTCTTGCTCCTGTCTCGTCATAAATTCCTATGGAGTGGGTGTATTCATGGAGAAGAATATGGAAAATATAGTAATTATAAAGTGAAGGGTCTGTCTGAAGAATCCTTTTTAAGGGCTTTTTGTTTATTATTATTGTGTTTGCATTTGGAGAATAAAAACCTCCTATAAATCTCCTGCCGTGTATGCCAAGATCTGAAACTCCCACAAGCAGCCCTGCCTGGTCCATGCCTGTATGATCGTAGACAAGAGCCTTGACTAGCTCGAACAGGTCCGCAATGCTTTTTGCATTCAGTATTTTGGCGTCAAGCAAACTATTTATCTTATCCATAATTTATGCCTCATTTATATCTCATAACTGGAAAAGAACGCTTTAAGAAATGGAATAATCTTATTTAAAGCTTGTGAACCTCTGCTCCTATCATGTTCTGGATATTATGCCCCCTCCAAGGACTTTTTTCCCCGAATAAACTACTATTGACTGGCCTTCTGCAACTCCAAACTCGGGCTTTTTCAGCTCAATTGCCCAGCACTTGTTCTTCTTGCTGAAAAAAAGGCTTGAAGAAAGAAGCTTTCCAGGATGCCTGATCTTTGACTTCACAGAAAACTTTTTTGTTTTTAAGGGCTCTCCAAGGATCCAGTTAGGTTTTTTTATAGATATGCTGGTTTTGTAGTTTAATCTGTGGCTCTTTGGGGCAGCAATCAATATGTTTTTCTTTATGTCCTTTGCTGCAACGTGCCATCTCTCAATCCTTTTTTCAGGGTTTGCAGATTTTTTTACTTCAGCCATATTTCTTGAGCCAAGCCTCTGGCCTATGGTGTAAAAATAAATTCCCTGGTGCTCTCCGATTACGTTGCCTTCAGGATCAAGGACTTTTCCTGGTTTTGGAGAAATTTTTTTCTTCAGAAAATTCTGCATATCTACCTTTCCAATAAAGCAGATTCCTGCAGTTGATTTTTTGTCAAAATTAGGAAGCCCTTTTGTTTTTGCTATATTCCTTACTTCCTGTTTTGTATAGCTTCCTATTGGAAAAAGGGTTTTGGCAAGCTCTTTCTGCTTCAGCCCGTAAAGAAAATATGTTTGGTCTTTGAACTCGTCTTTTGCTCTCATCAGCACTGCTCTTTTTTGTGTTTTGCTGACTTTGGCATAGTGGCCTGTTGCAATGTATTCGCAGCCAAATTTTTTTGCAGCCTTAAGAAGAAAAGGAAATTTTATTTTTGTGTTGCAGTCTGCGTCGGGGTTTGGAGTAATTCCTTTTTTGTAGTTTGAGAACATTTCTTCCACAACTAGCGCATTGTACTCTTTTTCATAGTCCAGAAGAACAAAAGGGATTTCCAGCATTAACGCTATCTTCATAGCCATCCTTTTTTCATCCATCCATGCACACTCCCCGAGATTATTTTTTGTGCTGCTCCACATCTTCATGAATGCGCCAATTATTTCAAAGCCTTGCTTTTTCAGCATCAGTGCAGCCACACTTGAATCAACTCCGCCTGACATGGCCAGAAGAACTTTGGGCTTTTTTTTCTTTTTTTGCATCATTTTCAATTTACAGCTTATTATGAAATCTTTTGTTTTGCTATGGACTTGTGCATGGTTTAAAAGTTTTTTGCCATCACTCCGAAGCATTTAAATATAAAGGCCAATGCCTGAAACAATAATAGTTAGCTATTGTTAAAATGGTTGTTCAGGAATTCAAAACAAGAGTGATAAGTATATGGGATGCTGCGAGAAACCTGAAGACATTCAGGGTTGAGCGCCCAGAATCACTAAATTTCTCTTCGGGAAACCACTGCTCTGTCTCTATAGGCAGAGAAGGGCTTCAAAAATTGTTCAGGCCTTTCAGCTTTGCAAGCTCTCCGACAGAAAAAGGCTTTCTTGAGTTTACAATAAAAAGGTATTCAGGCATAACTGAAAGCTTTTTCAAGTTAAGCCTTGGAGATACTCTTAATATGAAAGCCCCTTACAGCTCAGGAATAGAGTTTGACGAGGCAGGAAAAAATTTTGTGTTTATTGCGGGAGGAACAGGGATCTGTCCGTTCATGAGTGCTATAAGGTATGTCGTCGCAAAAAACCTTGACGTGAGAATTGTTCTTTTCAACAGCAATCAGACACAGGAAGACATTTTTTACAGGGAGGAACTGGAACAAATAGGCAGAACATGCAAAAATATTAAAATAATAAACACTCTAACAAGGGAAAATCCTGAAAAATGGGTTGGAGAGACTGGAAGAATTAGCAGGGAAATACTGCAAAAATACATTCCAGACCTTAATAGGCCTGCTTATTATGTCTGCGGACCGAAAATAATGGTCCAGGAGATAAAATGCCTTTTGCAGGAACTGGGAATCCAAAAACAAAAAATAAAGCCTTAAAAATGCCTCAGGAAATAAAGCCAAACATTTTCTTTACAGGAGCAATTCATCCAGACAGGAAACTATTTGACGAATTTATGAAGCTTCCCGACGGAACCAGCTACAACTCTTTTTTTATAAAGGGCAGTGAAAAAAATGCGCTCATAGACACAGTAGATCCTTCAAAAGAAAACCCTTTTTTTGAAAACCTGAAGCAGCTCGGAATAACAAAGATTGATTTTATTGTAAGCAATCACGCAGAGCAGGACCATTCCGGATGCATACCAAAAACTCTGGAGATGTTTCCCAATGCAAAGGTTGTCTGCAATGCAAGGTGCAAGGAAATGCTGATGCATGAGCTGCTGATTCCTGAAGAAAAGTTTTTTGTGATAACTGACAGGCAGACTATTTCATTAGGAGACAAAACTCTTGAATTTATTTTTGCGCCCTGGGTGCACTGGCCTGAAACAATGTTTACATACTGCAGAGAGGACAAAATACTGTTTACTGGGGACCTTTTTGGGTCGCATATAGCATTTTCAGAGCTTTTATCAAAAAATGATGAATTTGTAAAATCAGAGGCAAAAAGGTATTTTGCAGGCATAATGATGCCTTTCAGGAGCTTTATAAGAAAGCATCTGGAGACAATAAGCAAACTGCAAATAGAAATAATCGCTCCAACCCACGGGCCAATATATACAAACCCGGGATTTATAATAGAACTCCACAAGGATTGGGCTTCTGAAGAATCAAAAAATATAGCAGTAATTGCACTGGTTTCAATGCACCACAGTACAGAGGCGATGGTGCACCACTTTGAGGAATCGCTAAAGCAAAAAGGCGTAGAGGTCAAAACTTTCAATATTGTTGAAGATCTTGATAAGGCAGTTATGAAGCTTACAGATGCTAAAACCCTGGTTTTGGCAACCCCTACATTCTTTGCGGGGCCCCATCCTTCAATGGTTCATGCGGCATACCTGATAAACTGCCTAAAGCCAAAAGCAAAGTACCTTGCAATGATAGGAAGTGAGGAATGGGGTGGAAAAATGACTGACCAGCTTACTGCTTTCTTCACGTTCTATAAGCCTGAAATGCTTGGAAAAGTCACCACAAAAGGATTTCCAAAGGAAGACACACTTGTCCAGCTTGAAAAGCTGGCAGAGCAGATTGCGGAAAAGCACAAAAAGATTTAGTTTTTAAATCCTAAACCCCAAAATTTATAAAACTGTATTTCTCACAGACTAAAACATGCCACAATTAATACTCTGCGGGGACATTGGGGGAACAAATACAAGACTTGCAGTTGTAGAGTATGCTAAAACCTCCCCTAAAATACTTCTGACAAAGGTTCAGCAGACAAAGCTTATCTACAACTTCTCAATATTTGTGAATGAGGCATTGGAGTTTGCAAAAAAAGAACACAACTATGATATTAGCCAGGCTTGCTTTGCAGTTGCAGGGCATGTGGATGGGCAAAAAGCCAAGCTTACCAATGCCAGCCTTTCAATAGATGCTGAGAAAATAAAAAAGCAAACAGGCCTTAAAACTGTCTTCATAATAAATGACTTTGAGGCAATGGCATTCAGCATTCCGCTCATGGCAGGCAAAAGTATGAAGATAATCCAGAGGGGAAAACCTTCAAAAAAACAGATAAAAGCAATAATAGGAGCAGGCACAGGCCTAGGAAAAGCAATATTGGTTGCAAGCCCTGATGAAAATATTCAAGTAATGCCTTCTGAAGGGGGAAGGGCAGATCTTCCCATCCAGACCCAGGAGGAGCTGCAGCTCTCAGAATTTATAAAACAAAGAAGAAAAAAACGCTCTGTTCTTTATGAGGATGTTCTGTCTGGAAGAGGACTTGAGGATATCTATACTTTTTTTCACACAATAAAATACCCTTCACAGCACTCAAGCCTTCCTGCTGCAACAATTTTTGCATCAAGAAAACAGAATCCCTGCAGCAATAAAGCCATAAATATATTCACAAACATTTATGCAAAGTGCTGCAGAAACTATGCAATAGAAACCCTTTGCGAGGGAGGGCTCTATGTCACAGGAGGAATAGCTTCCAAAAATCCCTTATCTTTTTCCAAAGAATTCATAAAAGAGTTTATCAACCACGAGCAGCTTAAGCTTTTCCTGAAAAAAGTGCCTGTTTACATAGTAACAAACCAGGCTGCAGGAATTTTAGGGGCAGCAATAGCATTTTTAAGGCAAACAGATGCAGCATATCTTAAAAAAGAAAAAGCAGGGGTGTACAGAAACCTGATGAAAATATTCAAAAAAACAAAATGAAAACCAAAAAAATAATACTGGGATCAGACCACGCAGGATATGAACTGAAGCAGTTTGTAAAAAGCTACCTCGGAAGAAACTCAATTCCTTACGAGGAAGAAGGATCGGCAAATCCAGAAATGCCTGATGATTACCCTGACACTGCAAAAAAACTTGCCAGAAAAATCCTGAAGAAAAAAGCCTTAGGAATACTCATATGCGGCTCAGGCATAGGCATGGCCATGGCTGCCAACAGGATAAAAGGCGTACGCGCAGCCTTCTGCCATGATGCATACTCAGCAAAAATGGCCAGGCACGACAACGATGCAAATATCCTTACATTAAGGTCAAGAAATTTTCCAAAAAGCAAAATACCAATGATAATAAAAACATTTCTCGATACTGAATTCAGCGGATTGCAAAGACACAAAAGGAGGATACTAAAACTGGACAAATGAGCAGGATAATACCAACAATTTTTGCGGCAAAAAGGCAGGCATTTATCCAAAGGTTCAAAAGAATAGTTCAAATTTCTCAAAAAATACAGGTAGACATCATGGATGGAAGGTTTGTTGCTAAACGGTCTTTGGGAGTTCAGGAGATTCCTTCTTTGTTCAAGTATGGAAGGGTCTTTGAAGCCCACCTCATGGTGAACAGGCCAAGCTGGTACATAACAAAGCTAAAAAAAAAAGGGTTCAGCAAAATAATATTTCACATAGAAACAAGAAAAAGCAGGGAAGAAACGCTGAAGACAATAAACCAGATAAAGGGCAATTACATGGTTCCCTGCATTGCAATAAATCCTGAAACCCCTATAAGCGAAATAACTCCTTTTTTGGGTAAAGTCAGGAACGTTTTGGTAATGGGCGTAAAGCCTGGAAAAGAAGGCCAAAAGCTCAGACAGGAATCGGTTAAAAAAATTAAGGAGCTAAGAAAAAAATATCCTAATTTAAAAATTCAGATAGATGGAGGGGTTAATGAAAAGACAGCAGCAGGCCTTGCAAGGGCAGGTTGTGATTATTTGAATACTGGAAGCTTTGTTGGAGATGCGGATGATCCTAAACAGGCTATAAAAGTTTTGGAAAACGAATTTGAAAAAGGATGGAAAAAATGACAGAAACAGTCCAACTAAAGCTGACAGCTAATTCCTTAAGGCAGGACATAATAAGAATGCTTAACAAGGCTGGCTCTGGGCATAGTGCAGGCAGCCTTGGAATGGCAGACATATTTACAGCACTGTACTTCAAGTTTTTGAAAATAAACCCTGAAAAGCCCGACTGGAAGGAAAGGGATTATGTTGTGCTGTCAAACGGTCACATCTGCCCTGTTTTGTATGCTGCAATGGCGCATAGAGGATTCTTTCAAAAACAGGAGCTTATGAATTTCAGAAAAATAGACAGCAGGCTGCAGGGGCATCCGCACAGGCAGAGTCTTCCTGGGCTGGAAACCAGCTCAGGCCCACTTGGATGTGGGTTGAGCCAGGCTGTGGGAATGGCCTTGGCGCTGAAAATGGATAAGAAAAAAAACAGGGTTTTCTGTATTACAAGCGATGGAGAACACGACGAAGGCAACACCTGGGAAGGAGTGATGCTGGCTGCAAAATACAGGCTTGATAATCTTATAAATATTGTTGACAGAAACTTCATCCAGATAGATGGGCCTACAGAGCAGATAATGCCTTTGGGTTCGCTAAAGGAAAAATATCATGATTTTGGGTGGAATGTGATAGAGACAGATGGCAATGACATGGAAAAAGTTGTGCAGGCCATAGAAAAAGCCTTGACACTTAAAGAAAAGCCTGCAGTGATCATTGCAAAAACCATTCCGGGCAAAGGAGCGAGCTTTATGGAGAACAACTACAGATGGCACGGAAAAGCTCCAGACAATAAAGAGGCAGGAACAGCATTGAAAGAGCTTGAAGAGGAGAGAAAAAAACTTGAGCAGGCAACAAAAAATACATAAAAACACAAAACCTAATAAAAATGCTTAACAAACAACTAAAGCTGAACAAAGACTTTGAAACAACAGAAAAAAAATCGACTAGAGATGGATTTGGAAAAGGAATAGTGGAAGCAGCAAAAAAAGACAGAAAAATAATTGCCCTGACTGCAGATCTTGCAGGCTCAACCTGCCTTTCAGAATTTATCAAAAAATTTCCCAACAGGTTTGTCCAGTGCGGGGTTGCCGAGCAAAGCCTTGCGACAACAGCCAGCGGAATGGCAAACATTGGAAAAATTCCTTTTATCACAAGCTTTGCAGCATTTAATCCTGGAAGAAACTGGGAGCAGATAAGGACAACAATATGCTACAACAGCCAAAACGTCAAGATTATTGGCAGCCATAGCGGATTAGGTGTTGGAGAGGATGGCGCAACTCATCAGTCATTGGAGGATGTTGCAATAACAAGGGTCCTGCCAAACATGCAGGTTGTTGTGCCCTGTGACTTTGAGCAGGCAAAAAAAGCCACACTGGAAATTGCCAAAACAAAAACTCCTACCTATATGAGAATTCATAGGCAAAAATCCTCAATAATAACAACAAAAAAATCACCGTTTCAGCTCGGAAAACTGCAGATTTTAAAAGAAGGTGCTGATTATGCGCTGTTTTCCTATGGCCCACAGGTAATAGAATGTATTTTGGCTGCAGAAGAGCTGGAAAAACAAGGCAAAAGTGTGATGGTGGTGAACTGCCACACAATAAAGCCTCTTGACAATCCTGCAATCCTTGAAATCGCAAATCAAGTAAAGGCAATAGTTGTGTTTGAAGACCATCAAAAAATAGGAGGATTAGGGGGAGCGGTTGCAGAACTGCTTGCTGAAGAACATCCAATAAGAGTTTTGAGAGTCGGGATGGATGATTGTTTTGGAGAGTCAGGAGCTGCTGCTGAAATTTTTAAGAAGTACTCTTTGACAAAGAAGAATATTATAGAAATATTTATTAATGGAAAAGCTTTTTAAAAGAAAAACCGTAAGAAACGATAATTGTGGTGGGCGCATATGAAGAAAAATTATAGGCTAATAATATTTATTTTAACATTCCTTATATTATCTATGAGCACCTATGCATATATAGCGCCGCTGAAACCAACAGCACCAATAATGACCTTGCAGGAAACCACCCCAACACAGCTTGTTTCTGGTGAAAAGAGCATGGACTGGGGATTCTTTCCTCCAACACCTTCAGAAGAAGTTTTTAATCATAATTATATTGAATTCAATATAGGTGTTCTTGAGAAATGCACTACAGAGCAGGGTGGGTTAAAAATAGAGATGAATGGGGTTAACAGGTCTGTGTGCACTAACTGCCCGTTTACTGTTCCAGGGTTTGTAACATATAACTGGACAGGGCTTAACGACGGCAATAAATCTTACTCTTTTTGGTGCAACAACCAGAAAAAAACTTCCAGTTGGACATATCTTGACACTGGAAAAAATGCATATGCAAAACAGATATCTCCAGAGGATAACTACCACTGGGAAGATCCTGCCCAGCCAATCACCCTAAGCTGTGAAGCCTACAGCCCTTCAGGTATCGAAAGCATTACATTAAGAGGAGATTTTTACAATATAAAGTATGAGATGCTCTACACAGACACTTTTATGGTTCCTGGAAACCAGACAAACTATACTGCAAATTTTCAAGTAGAAGGGATAGATATAAATGACTCATACATTTGGAACTGCGAAGCGCAAAGCAAGGGAGGATATAAAATATATAGTGACCAAAATTACACTCTGAACGTCGGCAGGGGAATAGTATATGTTATCCATGCAATTGATACAGAATCCAACAACAGGGAAAGCCAGGATCACAAATTCTTTATGGACCTTGACTTCAGCAACTATATTATAAATAATTTTAATAATTATGGAGATCCGGATAATGGTGTAACAATCCAAACATTTGATCAGGACACAAGAAGATTGTATACAGACAGCTTCAACAATCCATTCAAGCTTACATGGTATCTTATGACTCACGAAGCCCATTGCCATGCTAAAGATTCCAGTGGAATGCTCCCTAATCCTGTCGGCTGTGATATAATTGCAGAAATAATGTATGGAAACAAAAGCAGCATACTTTATAGCTATGGAGGAACCTATAGAAATGAGATTACGAGATGGGGGGATGGTATAGGCTGGCACAACCATCACTCTTATTGGAGTGGAGAGTCAACAAGCGATTCTGCAGGAGAATGGATTGGTGATTCATTATCAGAGTTTAGCTTTGATGGCTCTAGCCTTTTTTGGTATAACACTTCCAACACAACTTTAACAGAAACAGACTATGTCAGAGCTAAAAAGCTTGCTTCAGAATTTTCTTACAATTATAACCTTCCATGGACTTCATATAGAGCTGGCTGGCTGGTAATAAATAATGCATATAATGGTTTCCTGGAAAAAATAACTGCTCTGGATTTTACAAATACTCCATTACCAGCGGGGAACATGTGGAAGCCGCAAATATACAAGTCAGGAACAGACAGGCTTATCGGGTTCAGATGCTCTCCAGGAGCTCCAAGCCAAGCAATAATGGATAATGGATTTTACTATGCTCAAAATGGACAGAGAGTTGTTGTTTGCGGCTACAGCCATAATTATCTTGGCATTGTTTTGATTTCAGATACTGCAAATATTTGGAACAGGGCAACGCAATCCAGCAGCAATTATGGTGTTGATTTTAAATATGTGACTGATTTGGAGGCTGCACAGGCATTTTTCAGAATTACTGATACTACTCCACCAACACTTCAGACAGAAATTATAGAAAATAATCTTTATGTTTACAGCGATGAGGAATTATATTCTCCACCTGTTTTAAACATCCGCTTGAATGATGGCTTGACAACAAATTATTCTTTGGAGTATATGAGTGAAATAAACAAGACAGCCTTTGTTTTTGACATATCAAGCTATGAGAACAGGATTCTTGGTATAGTTGTCAGAGCGACAGATAAGCACTTTAATACAGCATCAAAAAAAGTTTCATTGTTTCAGCAAGGGTTGGCTGTTTGCGGCGACATGAACTATGACAAAAAGGTCAATGTAATGGACATAATATATCTTATAAATTATAAATTCAAAAATGGCCCTGATCCCGTTCCTCTGGTTCAATTGGGAGATGTTGACGGAAGCGGCCGTATAAACATATTGGACATAATTTATCTGATTAACTACAAATACAAGGAAGGGCCTGCTCCTGTCGGCCAGTTTGGGTTGTGCAATTCCCCTGCTCCTTCAGAGCCAACAGAAGAAGGGGATTTGCAGACAATAATTGAGTATTTGCAGAATGTATAGGCCTCCTGCTGCTTTTTTATTGAAAATTTCGACTAAAAGGAGAAATTTCTATGGGTTGAATATCACAGAGTGCAGCAACCTCTGTTGCTCTGTACCCCTGCCTTCAGGTCAAAATTTTCAATTCCAAAAATGTGCCTGTGAAGATTGCGAGCCTGTAATATCACAGAGTGATGCCAGCAATATTTGATTGCTCTGCACCTCAACCTTTAGGTCTGGGATAGGGCAAACCTATCAGTAATCAGGCGCATTTTTGTTATTTTTTCACGATTTATGGAACAATGCACAATCTGCGGATGTGAAATGCTGAATAATAAATGCAAAATAATATGCCCAAACTGCGGATTTACCCGAGATTGCTCTGATCCTTAAAATTTTTTAAAACAACTTTCAGCTCATCAAGGTTTTTGCACAGGCTTATTCTGTTTCTAAGGACTGAGCCTCCAACAAGCCCTTTTGTAAACTGGATTGCGTGCTGCTTTACTGGAACAAAGCCTGTGCTGTATTTTTTTGCTATTTTTAAATAATCATTCAACTGCCCAAGCTTTGGCTTTGAGCCATAGGAACCTTTTTTCACATAGTCATTTATCTGCCTGAAAATATAAGGATTTGCCATGGCAGCCCTTCCTATCATGATATGATCAGCGCCACTCTCCTCAAGCCTCTGGGCAAAAATTTCAGGAGTGTCTATATCCCCATTTCCTATGACAGGAATATTTACAGACTCTTTAACCTTTTTTATGAGCTCCCAGTCTGATTTTCCTGAATAACCCTGCTTTTGTGTTCTGGCATGAAGGGTTATTGCGCTCGCACCTGCTTTTTCAGCAATTTTTGCAACCTTTACTGCATTGATGTTATTTTTGTCTATTCCTGATCTGAGTTTTACTGTTACTGGAATGCTTACTGCTGCAGCAAGCTTTTTTATTATCTCCCCAATTTTTTCAGGCTTTTCCAGCAGAGCGCTCCCGCTCCCTGTGCTTATAACTTTATAAGCAGGACAGCCGCAGTTGATGTCTATTATGTCAAATTTTTTTTCAACCAGTTTTGCAGCGCTCACTACTTCTTCTATGCTGCTTCCAAACAGCTGCACCCCGCAAAAACCTTTTGATTCCCTTTTCAGCTGCCTAAACTCTTTTTTTGTTCTGGTGATGCCTGCACTGCTCACAAACTCTGTAAAAGAAAGTGAAGCTCCGTAATTTTTGCAGAGCTCCCTGAACGCAACATCGCCCACTCCTGACAGAGGCGCAAGTATTGCTTTTCCTGGAAGATTTGGGAATGGTATGGGCATTTTAGCAAAGAAACAGCTCTTTTTTAAAAAATGTTTGTTCTATTGTCAGTTTCAATACTTATAAACTGTTCTAATTGGTAAAGCCAGCTTTCACAGAACTTTTTGAATAAGTATAATCTTTTGTCTGTATTGGTTTTCCAGATAGGGTTCTTTAATCTTTCTTTCAATAAAAGATTGCTTGCTGACTCAAACTTCTGCATAATTTTTTTGTATAGGTCTTGAATATATTCTTGGTCCAAGCCAAGTTCTTCTACATTTACACTGACAACTTTGTCTTCTTTTATGCAAACTCCTCTAAGAGCAAAAATATCTTCTTTTGCAATATTAATAAAGCCTTTTGCAATATCATCCCGGTAATCGCAAATATTATCTGCACTTTTTACAGCCACACCATACGCTTTTGCCAATGATATAAAGTAATATGGGTTCGAAGGAGGGCATAAAATAAACAAAAACTGTGATGCAACCAATGACCCTATACCATAATTTATTTCGTCCAGTTTTTTTCTATCCAAAATTTTCCATCTTCTTTGCAAATTTATTTCTTCTAATCCCCAAAATCTAAGAACTTCTTCATAGGTGTGCTTTCCTATTGCTTTTTCAGTAATTTTTGGAAACTTTGATGAGGATAAGTCACATAACTGATGTCCCAAATCTGATACTATCTTCTCTTCAGTTGTTGACAGACTTGCTATTTCTCCGGAAAAGCTTCGCTGAAATATTTTCTTTAACTTATTCAAGTATTCTGAAGAAATTTCATAAGAGTCAATCGCATCATCAACAATAGCCATGCCGTGGTTAATCAAATCTAGAATATTTTTTTGCTTTTCCGGAAGAAGATCTCGTAGTTCAGAGTAGGTCTGGCTCCTGCCATATCTGTCCATCTCAGCTAATCTTTCCTTTATTAGCTGTTTTTCGAGATAACTCATACAAAAAAAGTATTGACAAAGAATTTATAAATTTTATTATTTATTAACTACGAACAAGTAGTATTATAAATTATTTTGGTGTTGTGTTTGTTCTATTCATACAGGTTTTATAAATTCTTTTCATAAAAATGACAACTTTTTCTGCATATTCTTTATTGATAATTTTTCCATAGTAAATCATTCCGTTTCTAAAATACCTTATTTGGTCTGTGAATTGTACTTCTGTCTCTTTAAAATCCAGGTTTCGCATAAATGAAACTTCAGCTTCATGTGCTCCCTGCCCTGAAGAGTTGTATCCTTTAATAAGCATGTGCGCTCTGATAATTTCAATTATTATATCATAGCAGTCTTTTACAATGGAGTTGGCGTTTTTTTCACTAATAGGAATTATTTCTATTCTTTCCATAAGCCCTTCATAAGAGTTCCTTGCCTCTTCCACAAGGAATTTTGCCCTGGATCTGTCAGGAGTTTGTTTTTTGACAACTCCGGATTCAATAAATTCATTAAACTGCTTCACTGCTTTCACAGTTCAATCCCTCCTACGATGCTTATTCCATTCAAAATGTTTTCTTTCAGATGTTTGTTTATTGAGTGAAAAGATTTGAAAAAAACTATGTTTATTTTCCTTTCAAGCATTTTCTCAAATATTTCTACTTCAAGACTTTTTTCTTTGCTTCCTATTACTGCCATATCTATATCTGAGCTTGCTGTGTCTTCTCCTCTGGAGTATGATCCAAATAATATGATTGTTGTTCCTGGAAACTTATTTTCAATATGTTCTGCCAAACCTGATTCGTATATTTGCTTCAGGTTATCGGTTCTTTTGAGCTGTAATATTTTTGGATTCTCTCTGTTTAGTTTAATAGACAATCTTTTTGATTCTTTGTCCTGTTCGACAATAACATATCCTTGTTTTGTCAGCCCGGGAAGGGCTTTCATAACTGCAGGAGGGGATACTTCCAAAAGATTGGCTATTCTTCTCTGATTTAGTGAATTGTTGGCCTTTATGAAGAACAACCTGATTATTTCCTGCTGAAGGATAGTTAATTTAAGTTTATATAGATTTATCACAGTTTATTGATATTAACTAAAGTTTATAAATGTTTTGTTTTCTTTCTTCTTGCCATAAGCACAACTTCTAAGTCTTTGAAGTAATCATTAATTGCCCTGGCAGCAATATCTTTAATATGGTTAATATTTTTTGTTTTCAACTTTGAAGCTAAATGTTCTGCAAGATTTCTTGCAATAAGAGTCTTTTTTACCAGCTTTATTCTTTTTTCTTCATCTGAGTCGAGCCATTTGTTCCAAAACTTTGTAGGAATATCTTGTTCTAGGCTAGTCATACTTGCACTAGTTAGTGCTTCAAATAAATAGTTTTGGTCCAAATGTCCAGTGAGAAAACAGCAGTATTAAAAAAAAAGAAAAAAATTACTGAGGCTTTTTTGTCGCTGCGCTTATTATTGCAACAATTGCTGCTATTCCAACCAGGATGTAGACAATGTCTGAAACCACATTTGCCCCGAATATTGCCTGGACAAGGTCAAAATTGAATGCCCCTACAAGACCCCAGTTGAGTCCTCCGATCACCAGCAGAACAAATGATATCCAGTCCAACGTACTCATTTTTCCCATAATCTTACCTCCAATTAATTTTAACAATGGTTAATTTTCCATATTTATAAATGTTTCTGAGAAAAAAACAAAACAGTCATTTTTTGGAAGTACTCCTGCCACAAAGTATATAAATATCCTGAATGTTTTTGCAGCAATGGCAAAGATACACACAAGAACCAAAAGAAAACAAGACTTATGCTCAACCCACAGGCACATTGCGAGCCTCCGCGGGCTTCCAAGAAAAAAAAGGCCAAAGACCTTCAGCACAGAAAACGCAGCCCTTGACTGGATGAAACAGCAAAAGCTTTCAGAAAAGGATTACAGGATCGAAAAGGTCAAGAAAGAGAAAAGGTTCGGGATAAAGAAGATCCTTTAATCATTCCTCAAAAGCATATTTTATGCTCTGGGGATCGCAGCCTTTTTCATACTCGTCAAGTGTTTCAAGAGCCTCTTTGTACTTTTTGGAAGAAATTTGCTCTGCTTTGTCAGGCTCCGGAAATTCTGTTTCTGTGAACTCTGCCTTTTTGTTTCTGCACAAAGGGCACTCTTCAGGCTTTTTATACTTTATTTCACATCCGCAGTGATCGCAAATGAAGACCTTCATAGTCCAGGGTAAATAATTTCTGGTTAAAAAGTTTGCTGTTTATGCCTTCTCATACTCTTTCTTCATCAGCAGCGCATCTTCCTCGATATTTGGGCTTTCGCACACAACAACCCCTTTTATTTTGAAGTCCTTGAATGCCTTCATAAGGTCTTTGTAGTTCATGTCAGACTCCTTGAGAATTAAATGGTTTCTTTCGCCTTTTGCAGTGTAATTTATTCCTGACATATGGATGTGCATATCTTGCAATCCTTCTTTTCCCTGAATCTTTTCTATTTTCTGCAGCACTTCTGCGAACTCCCTGTAAGTGTTGAACTTTCCTCCGCTTCTGGCATGCAGATGCGCAAAATCCACGCAAATTCCTGTCTGCTCCACTTCCTGCGAAAGCTTCAGCAGCTCGTCAATGTTTCCGAACTGAGATTCCTTGCCTGTTGTTTCAGGGCTGAGCCTTATTGTGTTGCTTTCATCCTGAAGCTTTTTGACCATCTCTTTCACCCTTTTCTTTACTGCTTCATAGACTGCCTGCTTTTCCATTTTCATGTAAAAGCCTGCATGAAAGGTTACGCTGAATGCGCCTGCAAGGCTTGCCATCTTTGCGCTCTGCAGAATCCTGTTCATGCTGGCATACAGCTTTGGCTTTTCCAAAGAATTAAGGTTGACAAAGTATGGGGCATGGCACGTGAATATTATTCCTGCTTTTTTTCTGGCTTCTCCTGCTTTTTTTGCAGAATCTTCTTTCATGTAGACGCTTCTTACAAACTCCAGCTCCATGTTTTCCAGCCCAAGCTCCTTAACCCTTTTGACTCCTTCCTCTGTTGAGTGGCTTTCTGTTGACAGGGGAATTCCTGCGGTTCCAAAGTTTAGCTTGTCAAATTTCATAATAAAAAAGGAAAGAAAAAGGTATTTAAATTATTTTTTCATCTTTCTCAATGTCTTTGATGTGGATGACGTTTACTGGGCAGGCATCTGCTGCTTCCTTGTTTTTCGGAAAGTCCACTTCTTCAATATCCCTTTCCTCCCAACCATCCTGCCTCTTGTTTGAGCCTTTAAGATTGGATTTGCCGTCTTCATCCATCTCCCAGAAGTTGGGCTCAACGCCTGCGCATGCAGAGCAGCCGATGCAGTTTGGTCTGTCGTGCTCTATTTTGTATTTTGCCATAAAATCACCTCATAATTATAAGCTTATATTGTATTATTATTTTGGATGATATTATTTAAAGGTTGTGGTTCTTCACCTGCTATAAATTCCTAACCCCACTCCCAGCATTTCCTTCAGTTCTTCGCTGGGAATCCATGGAGGGTCATAAGTTATCTGAATCCTTACCCTTCCTGCTTTTGGCTCCAGCTTTGTGCCTATTGCTTCTATGAGCTGCGGGCCGTATGGGCAGGCAGGTGTTGTGAATGTCATGACTATCTCTATTTCATCCTCTTTTATATCTATCTTGTATATAAGCCCTAGGGTCCATACGTCCAGACCAAGCTCTGGATCAATCACTGTCTCCAGGACTTTTACAACTTCTTCTCTTTTCATCATTGTCAAAATGCGCTCGTGCACCACCAGCCACAGACTGGGAGCATGCTTGCTCTTCGGGCCTGTCCCTCGCTTATTTTCTCCAAATCAGTCTCTCCATCATTCAATAGATTGGCGGAAAGATAAATTTTTCTAAACCAAATGCTTGTACCCTTTTTCCTCAATCTCGAGTGCAAGCTCAGGGCCTCCCTGCTTCACAATTTTTCCGTCAACCATTATTATTATTCTATCAGGCTTTACATAGTCGAGTATCCTGTTGTAATGGGTAATGAGGATTATGCTGCGCTCTTTGCTTTTTATCCTGTTTATGCCTTCTGCAACAATCCTCAGCGCATCCACATCCAGCCCTGAGTCTGTCTCGTCAAGTATTGCATATTTTGGCTCTAGCACGCTCATCTGGAGTATTTCTGACTTTTTTTTCTCCCCTCCTGAAAAACCTTCATTGAGATACCTTCTGCCGAATATTGGGTCTATATGCAGCTCTTTCATTTTTTGCTTCATCAACTTATGAAAGTCCATAACTGACAAAGGCTTTTTTACCTGGTTGTAGGCCATCCTCAAAAAGCTTGTAAGTGTTACTCCTGAAATCTCTACTGGATACTGGAACGATAAAAATAATCCTTTTTTTGCCCGCTCATCTGGCCCAAGATCTGTAATGTCTTCCCCATCTACCAGTATCGAGCCATGCTTTAGCTGGTACTTCGGATTTCCCATAAGGATGTTTGCAAGAGTGCTTTTTCCAGAGCCGTTCGGACCCATTATTGCACACACTTCTCCCTGCTTTACCTCAAAGCTTACTCCTTTCAGTATTTCCTGGCTGTTGATTCCTGCATGGATATTTTTGATCTCTATGCTGCTCATTTTTTTTCACCTTTTTTGTCAAGGCATCTGTGCAGAGCCCTCAGGGGGAGCATGGCGCAGTTCATCCTTGCAGCACCTATTTCTATGCCAAGCATTTCCAGAACTTCTTTTTCACTGATTTTTTTTGCTTCCTGGATTGTTTTTCCTTTTGCAAAGTCTGTGAGCATTGATGTGCTTGCCTGGCTTATTGCGCAGCCCCTTCCTGTGAACCCTATATCTTCTATTTTGTCCTGCTTTATTTTTACAAAAAACTCTATTTCATCCCCGCAGGAAGTGTTGCTCTCCAAAACATGGAATGTTGAGTTTGGAATTTTTTTCTTGTTGTGGGGGTTTCGGTAGTGGTCAAGTATGTTTTCCTTGTACACTTCATCCTCATAATTGCCCTGCTGTTCCAACCTACTCAACTCCAAAGATTTTTTTTGCTTTTTCTATTGCTCCAGCAAGAAGGTCTATGTCCTGCTTTGTGTTGTAAAAGCAAATGCTTGCCCTTGTTGTTCCATTAACCCCCAGGCTGTCCATCAGCGGCATTGCGCAGTGGTGCCCTCCTCTTACAGCTATTCCTTCCCTGTCAAATATGCTAGATACATCGTGAGGATGTATTCCTTTTATGTTGAAACTAAACACGCAGCACCTTTCTTTATCATCCAAAGGCCCGTAGATTTCCAGGTTTTTTATTCTTCTAAGCTTTTTGGATGCATACTCAGTAAGCTTTTTTTCTGTTTCTGCAATGTTTTTCAGGCCTTTTTTTTGCAGAAAATCAACAGCTATGCCTAACCCTATTGCTCCTGCAATGTTAGGGGTGCCTGCTTCAAACTTATAAGGAAGGTCATTCCATGTGCTTTCGCTTTTTGAGACTTTTTTTATCATGTCCCCTCCGAAAAGAAATGGCCGCATTTTTTCAAGCAGTTTCTTTTTTCCAAAGAGTACGCCGATCCCTGTGGGGCCGTATATCTTGTGGCCTGAAAACGCCAAAAAATCTGCCCCAATATCTTTGACATCTATCTTCATATGAGGGATGCTCTGGGCTGCGTCAACAACCAGCAAGCATGAAGGGTTTTTGGAATTTTTTATGCTGGCAATTTTCTTTATGTTATTGATTGTGCCTATTGCATTTGAGACGTGGACAACTGCAAGCAATTTTGTCTTTTTGCTGAGGTTTGTTTTCAGGTCACCCATATCCAGCCTTCCCTGTCTGTCTATGCCTATTGTTTTCATAACAATGCCTTTCTGCTTCGCAAGCTGCTGCCAGGGCACAAAGTTGCTGTGGTGCTCCATGCCTGAGACAAGTATTTCATCGCCTTTTTTCAGATCATCTGACAATGAATACGCCAAAAGGTTTAATGACTCTGTGGTGCCTCTTGTAAAAATTATTTCTTCAAATTCTGCATTTATGAATTCTGCAATTTTTTTTCTTGCCCCTTCATACTCTTTGGTGGCTTTTTCGCTCAGCCTGTGCATACCTCTGTGAACATTTGAGGCATATTTTTCATAGTATTCCCTGACTGCGTTTATTACTTCAAGGGGCTTTTGGGTTGTGGAAGCGTTGTCCAGGTATACAAGCCTTTTTGCAGCAACTTGGCCTTTTTCAAAGAACTCTGTCTGGAGAACTGGGAAATTTTTTGAATCTTTTTGAAAGTTCTGCACATCAATCATCTCTTTATTTTCTAGAATGACTTCACTTTTTGCATAGCCAAATCAAGAATGCTATTCTTTAGCTTATCGCTTTTTATTCTCTCGACCACTGGAGAAAGGAATCCTTTTATTACGAGCTTTGCAGCCTCCTGCTTTGAAATGCCCCTGCTCATAAGGTAAAACAGCTGTGAAGAGTCAATCTGGCCTGTTGTTGCTCCGTGGCTGCACCTGACATTGTTGGTATCAATCTCAAGGTTAGGAACAGAGCTGGCGGTTGCAGTTCTGCTCAAAAAGAGTGTGTCCTGCTTTTGGTAGCCGCTGCTCCTGTTGGCTTTGGGAAAAATTTTTACAAGACCCCTGTAAACAGTTTTCGAGGACTCATCAACAATCCCTTTAATAAGTATATCTGATTTGGTGTCAGGCGAAATATGGAGTGAATCAGTCTTTATGTCGCACACGTCGCTTGCAGAATTTATAAAAGCGCCTGTAATAAATCCCTGGGCTCCATGTTCAAGCAGGTAATTCTGGGTTTCTGCCTTCAAAAACCTTCCCCCTATTATGAACTCCTCAAAGTTTATGGCTGCATCTTTAAGTGCTTTGCCTGTTTTTTTTGAAAATCCACAGGTTCCTGCTGAAAGATTGCTTATGCATACAAAATTTATCCTCGAATTTGGCTTTGCAAATACCTCAACAACATTGGAAAAAACACGGTCTTTGTTTTCCTCGGCTGAGCTCTTGGAGTCAATCATTGTTATGCTTGAATTTTCTTCCAGTATTATCAAAAGGTGTCGGAAGAGGCTTCCTTTTTCAAGAAATGTGTCTATGTGGAAGTCTTTGCTGATATTTTTTTTAACCCTCACTATGGTTATGCTGTTTGCAAAAGCATTGTGCATTGAAAGGATTTTTTCAGAATTATTTGTTGTTGAAAAAAGTTTTTGCGCAAGCTCTTCAGGAATTGTTTTAGTGGCCTGCTCAACGCTTAAAACCTCGACCCCTTCTGCGCTGTCAGTCTTAATATTAATAACAGGCTCTTCCAGTGATATTTTGTCAAGGTCCAGTTCCAGCTCTGTAATTATTCCTGAGCCGTACACAAACTTTTTAGGGCTTTCAATGCTTTCAAAGATTTTCAGGCTTTCCAGCCTTTTCTCCATCATCCAGCCTGGCTCTCCAAGCTCTAAGCTTATGCTTTTTGCAAGCTCTTCCCTCGCACTCATCCGACGCTTCCCTCCATCTCCAACTCTATTAGCTTGTTGAGCTCCAGTGCATACTCCAAAGGAAGTTTTCTGACAACTGGCTCTATGAATCCGCTCACAACCATCTGAAGGGCCTGTTCCTCGCTAAGCCCCCTGCTCATCAGGTAAAATATTTCCTGCTCCCCTATTTTTCCAACAGTGGCTTCGTGGGCAATGCTGGAGGAGTTGTTGTCAATCTTCATGTTGGGATAGGTATTTGATACTGATTCCTCATCAATAAGAAGTGCATCGCAGACAACGCTGGACTTTGTGTTTTCAGCATTTTTGTGCACTTTTAAAAGCCCCCTGTATGTTGATATTCCTCCTCCTTTGCTTATGCTTTTTGCCTTTATGGTTGAGGTTGTGTTTTTTGCCAGATGGATTACTTTGCTTCCTGTGTCCTGGTTCTGGCCTGGGCCTGCAAAAGCAATTCCCAGGCTGTCAGACTTTGCATTTTCACCTATGAGGATGCTACAGGGATAAAGCATTGTAACTCCAGATCCCATGTTTCCATTTATCCATTCTATTGTGCCGTTTGTTTCAACTATTGCCCTTTTTGTGTTTAGGTTGTAGGTGTTCTTGCTCCAGTTCTCTATGCTGCTGTAGCTTATCTTTGCCCCTTCATAGACAAAAAGCTCTACGCAGCCAGCATGTAGGGAGTTTGCAGCGTATCTGGGTGCAGAGCAGCCCTCTATGTAATGTACTTCGCTGTTCTTGTCAGCTATTATGAGTGTGTGTTCGAACTGGCCTG
Source organism: Nanobdellota archaeon (assembly GCA_041305085.1). Lineage (GTDB taxonomy): Archaea > Nanobdellota > Nanobdellia > Woesearchaeales > UBA9642 > SURF-58. Next base: position 23,447 of record JBFYMA010000006.1, read on the forward strand.
CTCCCTGCCTGTTCATCCTGAAATAAGCCTGAAGAGGAATAGTCACTTTTACTTCTGGAGGCACATAAATAAAGGTTCCTCCGCTCCACACAGCTCCATGAATCATGATAAATTTGTGGTCATTTATAGGAATGCACTTTGTCATGAAGTGCTTTTTTACCAGCTCTGGATACTTCTGCACTGCAACATCCATATTCTCAAAAATTACCCCTTTTTGCTCCCACTCTTTTTTTAGGTTGTGGTATACTATGTCAGAATCATATTGGGCGCCTGCACCGCTGAGGGCGTTTTTTTCTGCCTCTGGGATGCCTATCCTTTCAAATGTTTTTCTTATCTCTTCAGGAACCTCTTCCCAGTTTTTGGATTCCTGGGCGTTGGGCCTGACAAAATAGGTTATTTTGTCAAGCTCCAACCTGTTAAGTGAAGGACCCCAGGTAGGTATTGGTGTAGCCTGATGAAGCCTGAATGCGTCCAGTCTTTTCTGAAGCATCCATTCAGGCTCGTTTTTTTGCCTTGATATATCCCTTACAAGCTCTTCTGAAATGCCAGGAACAGCGACATAACTGGAGTTGTCAGTATCTGCGTGGTCATACAGTGACCTGTCTATAAATATTTCTGCCTGCTGGAACTGTGCCATTTGTTTCCTCTTTATTCGTTTTGTGTCAGCAGCCCATAAGCTTTGGATTGCATCCTTTTGGAACATTGCCGAACTCGTGGCAAAACCTGCAGAGAAGCCTTTTTTTTCTGATGATTTTGATAATCCTTTGGGTCTCCTTTATCATGCCTGCGCTGTTCTGAACTCTCTTGCTGGATTTTTTTATCTCGCCAAGTATACTGTTATCCAAGTCAAGCTTGCAGCCCCTCTTGTTGCTCAGATACTGGCTTACCGCAGCATCCCTCATGCCGAATATTTTTGCTATCTCCTTCTGCTTCAGCCCCTGCTTCTTCATAAATCCTGCCATGTGCCTCCTTATGCTTGGAAGTACGTAGAATGTCTCGATTTCCTGGGGCAAAAGCAGTTTTTTAACCATAGTTAAAATAATAATTGTTGTTTGTTTATATATTTTTTGGATTTTTGAGATAGAAACATGCAAAATATATAAATAGCAAAAAATTGAATTATGCCATGAGGCTCTTCATAGCGCTTCCTTTGTCTGAAAACTTAAAGCAAATGATTGCTGAAATACAAAAACAGCTCAATATTGGAATGCTTTCTTTTCCAAAGCCTGAAGCACTCCACCTGACTCTTTTCTTTTTGGGAGACTTCAAGGATTCAGGAATCAAAGAGCTTGAGCTGGAGCTGGAAAAAGTCGGATTTGGCAAATTTATTCTTGTAAGCTCAGGAGTCGGGGTTTTGGGAAGCAAAAATGCTCCGCGTGTTGTTTATCTTGGCTTAAATAATTCTTATCCTTTGAATAATTTGGCTGAAAACATTGAAAAAACTGCTGGAAAATTCAAAATAAAACAAGACCATCCTTTCATGGCCCACATAACCATTGCAAGGGTAAAAAGAATTTTCAGCCAGGAACTAGTTGATATGCAAGCAAGAATTGAAACCATAAACAAAATTATTCAGCCTGTCTCTTTTGAATGCTCAAAATTTGTGCTCTATTCCAGCTCACTTACAAGCAAGGGATCAATATACAATAAACTTAAAGAGTTCTATTCAGACTAATAAGCAAAAAAATCAAGCAATAAAAAATTCAAAAAAGAAAAGCAAAAAAAAAAGAAAGAAAAATTAAACCCAAAAAAGCTCTTCACTTCTTCTTTGAGCCTGCTTTTTTTGCTTTTTCAGCGACTTTTCCAATCCTGATGGTTATCCACACTGCAATTAAAGTCACGACAACAGCATATATTATCATTGCAAGCACGCTGCTGGCTGTTCCGAAGATTGCCTGAAATATTACTTTTATTGTGTCGTTCCATGCAAGCGCAGCAACCAGGCCAAATGCGGCTGTGATAAGTGCTGCAAGCTTTTCAATTACTTCTTCTCTCATTTTGAACCACCCCAAATGTTAAGGATGGTTAAAAAACTTGCAAAGTTTAAAAATATTCCTTTTTGTCAACAGAAAAGTTTATAAGCAATATATGAATTCATATTCATATGTCAAAGAACAGCATAACAGAGAAAACACTTCTTGAGACAGTTTTTGAGTTAAAAGGCGTTGAAAAAGTCCTCGTGAAACACAGCTTTCCCTGTGTGCACTGCCCTATGGCAAGGCTTGAGATGGACAGGCTAAGGATTGGGCAAGTCTGCAAAATGTATAACATAGACCAGGAAGCGCTTCTGAAAGACCTTAAATTGCTGGAGGCGTTGTCCTAAATACTCGCTTTCGCTCGCTTTTTGCAGAGGTTTCACTGCTCGTCCCTCGCAGCTTGTTCCCATTGCGGGAACTTAGGAAATCCATGATTTCTGTAATTACGTCGAGCATCCTTCATGTTACGGAAGTAATCTTCCTAAGTTTTCTTACGAAAACAATCGGATGCTCTCCTGATCTTACTCCAAGGAAAAAATGCTATTTAGGACAGAGCCCTTGCTGGCAAAACCTTTATAAATGCCTTGTTTTTCCTTCAAAGCATTACCAAAGCCGTCCTGCTGTAGGGATGGGTTGCGCATGAGGTCAAAAAAATTGCGCTTCTTTAGTGTTTTGGTAATAAAATATAAATAACAATAATCAAGGTGATAAATATGGCAGAAGAATTATTGATGCCCAGCGATGACTACCTCAAGTCAGGAATCCACATAGGAACAAAATTCAAGACAAAATATATGGCTAATTTTATCTACAAGACAAGGCCCGATGGCCTTTCAGTTCTCAACATCCAGCAGATAGATGAAAGGATAAAGTATGCAATAAACCTTTTATCGCATTATGCTCCTGAGGAAATACTTGTTGTTTCCAGAAGGGAGAACGGCTGGAAGCCTGTTAAGCTTTTCGGCCAGCTTACAGGGGCAAAGGTTTTTGCAGGAAGGTACCCTCCGGGAATAATGACCAACCCAAACCTTGAGAATTTTTTAGAGGCAAAGATAGTCCTGGTTACAGATCCATGGCCTGACAAAAACGCAGTCAACGATGCAATAAAAATAGGCATACCTGTTATTGCCCTTTGCGACACAAACAACCAGTCAAATAACCTTGACCTGGTTGTGCCGTGCAACAACAAGGGCAAAAAAAGCCTTGGCCTTTTCTTCTATGTGCTGACAAAGAATTACATGGTAAAAAGGGGAATGATTGCAGGAGAAAAGGACTTCAAGCACACAATGGATGACTTTACAGAAGAATAGTCCTTTTTTTGCTGTTCTTTTGTTTTTTAATTTTTATCTTCTTTTTCTGATTCGTCTTCTGCCTCTTCTATTCCCTTGTCTGTAATACGGAAACGAATGCTTTTTCCTTCAGGCAGGCTCCTGTGCTTTACAATGGTTGCCTTTCTCAGGCCCTCTTCACGCTTTTCGAGCTCTATGAGGCACTTGCTCTGGTATTTTAAGAGGTCTCCGCCTACCATTTTTACCTTGTCCTTTTTTTCAAAGTCACTGTAAACCTGGTTGGTAATTATTACAGGAATATTTTTTTTTCTTGCAAGCTCTGTAAGCTGGCCTATCTGTATTCCAAGCTCTCTGTTTACATTGTAGATATCTTTTGCCTTGCCCATCTCAAGCCTGTAGATCATCGCAACGCTGTCAAAAACAATAAGGCCTGTGTTTTCATCCACAAGGTCTTTGAGCTTTGCAAACGCTTTTTTCTGCTCTGGAAAATTTGTGGGGTTTAGAAAAAGTATTTTTTTTATGACTTCTTTATAATCAGGGCAGATTTGCCTGAACCTTGACACGCTGAAGCTGCCCTCACTGTCTATATAAACCACTTTTTTTCCTTTTACAGAGTTTGCTATGCACAAAAGGCACAGGTTTGTCTTACCCGAGCCTGCAGGTCCATAAATAGTGGTTATAGCATCCTTTTCATAGCCTCCTTCCAACAGCCAGTCCATAACTTCTGTTCCTGTGCTTATTTTTGTTTCACTCATTCTTTTGGGGTATTTTCTGCTTTTTTTATGCTTTTTGGACAAAAAAATAATTTCTATATGGAAAATATTTATTTTTTGCTCATTAACTATATAAACAAAGCCCGACCTTTAACAAAAATGGAGATTTCCAGAAAAACAATTCTGGTATTGTCAGCAATTTTTATAATTGTGCTTGCCTCAAGACTCTACTTTGCTTTCCAGACACCTAATTTTGCACTGGACAGCTATTTCAGCCTTAGGCAGGCAGACCATATTGCAAAAACAGGATTTCCCCTATACAATGATCCGCTGAGCTTTGGAGGCAGAACCTATATCTTTCCCCCACTGTTCCAGTATCTCCTTGCGTTCTTCAGCCTTATTTTGGGAAGCTTTATTGCCGGAAAGATTCTTCCAAACGTCTTGTATGCAGCAATACCAATAATAGTGTTTTTTTTATCCATGAAACTAACCCAGAGCAAAAAATTTTCAGCAATATCTGCTGTCCTGTCAGGATTTATTCCTGTAATAATGAAAACTTCTTTGAAACTATCCTCCCAGTCTCTTTTTCTTCCCCTATTTTTCCTGATTATTTACCTTACTGAAAGTATCTCGGAAAAAAAAGAAAATGTTCTTCTCATATTGATGGTTTTTCTTGTGCTTACTACCTCTGCAACACTGCTGTTTGTATTCATAATAATTATTTACCTTATACTTTTAAAGTTGGAAGGAATGCAGCCCAGCAAAAAAGAAACTGAACTGTCTGTTTTTTTCATATTTCTGGCATTCTGGTCCACAATGATGATTTACAAAAAAGCGCTTTTTTTTCACGGCCTGAACATATTCAGCCAGAACATTCCACAGGCGATGAAGAGCACAATTTTTTCTGAAATAACTTTTGGAGAGGCAATAATTTATGTTGGACTGCTAGTTTTAGGTCTTGGAATATACGGGGCATACATTGCCATAACAAGCAAAAAGTCAAAAGGGTCATTTCTTCTTGTAAGTTCACTGACAGTGTTTTTTTTGGCGCTTTTGTTTAAGGCAATCCCTCTGGAGATGGGGCTGGAGTTTATGGGAGTTACACTTGCAATACTCAGCAGCACAGCGCTTGCAGAGCTCTACGCAAAGGTAAAAGACCTGAAGTTCTTTCTTTCAAAATATATTTTTTTCATAGTTCTAGGCTTGCTATTTATTATATTCTCAATAATACCCTCTG
>JBFYMA010000007.1:0-8227 GCA_041305085.1 Nanobdellota archaeon
TTTTCGTTTTTTAACCACTTCTTAGTAGTACTGCAATCACTATTTTGGCTTGTTAAGAATAACCCTGACATATTCAGGAATTTCTCCAACACCTGAAACTTGCAATTTTTGAAATTTGTAATCAATATCAGAAAGAGAAGTACTAGGATTTTGAGAAACAACTTCAATACTTCCAACTTTGTCCTTAAAAATTTTGTGTTCACCATCAGTTTTTTCAAGTTCCAAGACATGACTATTTTTAACGTGTGCCACAGCAGAAAAAAGCCCTATATATGCATCAGCCACTAAGCTTGTTTTGCCTTTTTTAGGATCATAATCAACTATCTTCTGAAAAAAATCTGTTCTGTGGCCTGTATTGTCTTTAGCGTAAAAAACAACACCATAATTACTTTCTGAAATTACGTTTTTGCCATCGCAATCGTATTCTGAAAGCCTAGCTTTCAAATCAACAAAAGGCTTTCCATCGTGCAAAGCATTCAAAAGAGTTTCTTCTACTGCTTGTTCGAGCGTAAAATCTTTATTCAAATCATCAGCAAATCCTTTATTGCTCTCAATATGCTCTTTTAAAAACCGATTCTTCTTAGCCATAAGTTACCACTTATAAGTATAGAAAATTTTATTGATTTATATATTTATTCTTTTTGCTCATCATCAACCATGAACAGCCTAGAGTCATGCACCTTAAACAAGCCTATTCTTGCCCCTGCATCCAGAAATGCGTGGGCATAATTTACTGCAGAAAACGCATCCACAACTTCTCCTTTTTTCTTGAAATGAAGCGCATCCTCATAATATCTTTTTGAAAGGTCCAGAAAATCCTCTGCCTCATTCAATCTGTCTGCATCCTTTTCTGCCTTCTCAACAGCATCCAGTGCCTCTTTTGTCAGCTTGAGGTATTTGTCGAGCTTTTCAGCGGTTATAATGTCATTCATCCAGAAAAGGAATAGCTGCTTTTTTAAATAATTAATCACAAACTTTAAAAAACACCAAAAATATAATAAGAGCATGATATTCAACGACGGCTATTATTCTGCAATGGACAGAAACTATTACGGCACAATCACTGGAGGAATGGGCGAGCCTATAAACCTTGACGAGGAAAAGCCATTGTATAATCTTGATGCTCCGAAAGAGAAAATGCCAGAATCTAAACTCGGGCCAAAGCAGATTGGTACAGGAACCAACCCTATGGGCAACACGTTGCAAAGCCTTGTTGCCCAGATAAGGACAGGAGCAGGAAAAATAGAGTTTGAATTCATAGGACAGGGAAAGACCAACAGCCAGCAGCCAGGCCCAGAGGCTTTTGGAGCAAAGGAAAGGCAGGACATGAGGGATATTGTTGAGATAAACAAGATAAGGACCAGCACCCATGCATCTGTCCACGGCGAAAGCCTTGGAGGATTGCAGGGAGGAGAAGGAGGCTCTGGCTTCAGGAGGCAGGCCCAGCAAAAAGTGCTGAAAGAGATAGAAAAGGCAATCCATTTTGCAGGCGAGGCAACAAGAGGGGGAGCAGTTGTTTTTCACACAGGAGAGTTTCCAAGGCCTATCATTGACTTAAAGGACAAGACAGGGGCAAAATTCAAAGCTTATGAAGGAGAAGAAAAAGAAGGAATAGTATACTTTGTTGACGAAAGGACTGGGGATCTTGTGAGCAGTGTAAGAAAGGACCAGCACGTGTTTGAGCCTGTTTTTAAGACAGAGAAGAGAAATGGAAAAGAATTCTGGGTTGATGTTCAGGGCAATCTTATAGACAAGGACACCGCAGACCCCTCTATATTATTCAACAGGGTGCCTGAGTGGAATCCAGAGGGGACAAACTTCAAAGTCGTAAAAAGAGACTGGAACTACTTCCAAAATCTTGCCGAGGAAAAAAACAAAAATACCACAAAAGAGAAGCAGGTAACGCCTGGACAGCTCTACCTCATAACCCAGCTCCAGAACAAAATACTCCAGCTAAAAGGAAACTCTTTGTACCACGCAAGAGCTTACGAAGAGCACATGTATGAAAAAGAAAAGATTATTGAAGCAATAAACTACTACAAAAAGCTGGATGCCAGCCTTCCTGAAGATGAAAAGTGGAAAATAATGATTGACAGGTATCCGAGAGTGGGAGAGTTGACTCCTCTTATGACAAAGGATAGGGAAAACCCTATTGTGGCGCTTGAAAGGACGCTGAAAAGCGTAAATGACTCAATGAGGCATATCCACGAGAGCAGTTCAAGCGCAGACGCCCAGGCAAGAGAAGAAGAGGAAAGGCTGAAATACATAAAGCCCATAGAGGATGTTGGAGTAAAAAGGGCTTGGGATACCCTTGCAAGGGCAGGCATGACTGCAATGGAGCATACCAACAAGAACAAGGAAAAGCTTGCAGAGCCAATATATATTGCTCCTGAAAACTTTATGCCTGGCCAGTACGGCAGCCATCCTGATGAGATGAGAGAGCTTGTTCTTGGCGCAAGAAAAGAGATGGCTAAAAGGCTGGTTGACAAGGGGTATTCCAAAAGTGAGGCAGATGATCTTTCAAAAAAACACATAAAAGCAACCCTTGACATAGGGCATATGAACCTCTGGAGGCAGCATTTTGAAAGAAAAGAGGGCGAAAGCATAGAAGACAGGGATAAAAGGTTTGATGCATGGGTGTTGGGAGAAACAAAAAAGCTTGCAAAAGAAGGAATTGTCGGGCATGTACACCTGACTGACAACTTTGGCTATGATGACGAGCACTTGACTCCTGGCCAGGGAAACGTTCCAATGAAGGAATTTATAAAGCAGATGGAAGAGGCAGGAATTGATGATTTTATTGCAGAACCCGGAAGCTTTAACGTTGAAACAAGCATGCACGACACCTGGGCTCTGGTGAACGGCCCTGTGTACAGCTTTGCAAGACCAGGATTTGGGGTGATGAGACACGCTCACTTTGGCTACAACGCCCCTCCAAACTATATTGTCGGAGGCTACAGCCCAAGCAACGAGTGGAAGCTCTGGAGCGAAGTGCCGCTGGAATAATCCTGCTCAAACCATAGAAAGCATTAAATACCATCAGGCACAATAAGCAATCCATATTTCATTCCTTATATCTTGAGCAGCAATCCAGAGTCGCCGCAAAAAAAGTAGGTTCTTCTGACGTTTTTGTTGTGCAGCAGCTTCCTGAATTTTCTGAGCTGGAGCTTTGCCTTTGTTATCCGATGGCTGCACTTTACTTCAAATAAATCCCAGAAATCATTTTTTATTCCTATCATGTCTATTTCACCAATCAACCTCTTTCTGCCTGAGTAGATAGGAACACCTTTGAGAATCACGTCATAGTCATTTCCGAGCCTTTCGGAAAGGTTTTCTACGAATTGGTCGTGTTTATTGAGCTTTTCTTTTATTGTTAACACCTATGAAGGTTTTTTTGCTCAGTAAAAAACTGTATACTGGTATATTTAAATGTTTCTATTTCAATTTTTCTTCTATATAGAACAATATTATTTTGGGAAGATATAAAAATAAATGCTCTAAACCAATAAGCATGGGCAGCCAAATCCAAAAAGCAAAATCTTTTCTCAAAAAAAATGATCCTGTGCTGGCAAAAATAATAGCAAGAGTTGGAAAGTGCACTTTAGAGCCTGGAAGAAACTATTTTGAGTCATTGACTCAGTCAATAATGTACCAGCAGCTCTCATTAAAAGCAGCAGGGACTATCTACAAAAGGCTTGTGGAAAAAGCCAAAAAAATAACCCCTGAAAACATTCTGAAGCTGAGCGACGAAGAGTTCAGAAACTGTGGTGTTTCAAAGCAGAAAATCAGATATCTCAGGGATCTTTCGGCAAAGTTTCACGACGGCACAATAAACTGGGACAAGGTGCACCATCTTGATGATGATGAGCTTATAGAGCTGCTCAGCACAGTAAAGGGCATAGGTAGGTGGACTGCTGAAATGTTTCTCATGTTTACCCTGAACAGGCTCGATATTTTTCCTGTTGATGATTTAGGGCTGCAGAGAGCGATAAAGGTCAATTACAGGCTCAAGCAAAAGCCAGACACAAAAAAAATGTTGGCTCTTGCAAAAAAATGGAAGCCATACAGGACAATAGCTTCATGGTATCTATGGAAAAGCCTTGAGGGTAGCATAGAAGGATGGGATTGAAAAATTTAAAAGGTTTAAAAAAAACAAAAAAAATCACTGGAATTTGTTCACCATATACACAAATATTACCTTGTCCTTCGAGTCAAACCTTTGGCAGGCCACTTCTTTCGAGAAATTAAAATTAAACCCTTTTCTGAACTGCCTGGGTATTAGGAAATACTTTGTAGCGTAATTTTTTCCCCTTTGGCTTATGTTTGTTCGGGTATCTGCAATGTTTTCTGAAAACAACAGAACATTATCCATATGCCCCTGCAGCTGAAGGTACTCTTTTTCGTCCAACAAAGCCTCCACAACTACTCCTTTCCTGGTCTCTGATCTTTTAGTGCTTATAATTTGTCCCATTTTACCACCCTTTTTGTCAAATAAACATTTTTTTTATCCAAAAACAGGGTTTAGTTAACAAAGATAATATTTAAGGTTTTTTAACACATAATAACCATATATACATATATATGTATATTGAAGTATGCCAATAAGTGAAAAAAAGTGTAAACTATAAATATATACTCATCATAATAAATTAAAAAACAGGATTTATCTATGAAACGCAAAGTAGTACAGCATGGACCTGCGACTTTAACCGTCTCTCTGCCATCGGAATGGGTAAAAAGGCATAAAGTACAGAAAGGAACAGAGCTATCAATAGAACTTAAGGATCAAAACCTGATAATTTCGCCTTCAGAAAACATTGAGCATGAAAAAATATCACTAAATCTGAGCAATCTTGACAAAACATACGCAAAATGCATCATCCACAGCGCATACAGAAAAGGGTTTGACACAATAAAAATAAAATTCTCAAACCCTGAACTCTATCATATAAGAACAGGAACCTATCAAAACACTAAAGATATCATTATAAACGAAACAGACCAGCTTATAGGATTTGAGGTGGTGAATATTAACAGGGACGAAATAGAAATAGCCAACCTCACATATGACAAATCCACAGATTTTAACATCATGCTGAACAATGTTTACAGCTATCTCTTGGATTTTTACCAATACATATACGAAACAATAGAGCAAAAAAACGCATTAGACCTGTCAATAATAGAAAAAAAACACAGGCTCACTGAAAAGTTGAACAATTACTGCCTGAGGCTTCTGAATAAAAAAGAAACGCTTCCTCCGAGAGATGAAAGGATATACTATCACATAATCTCTTCTATAGATTTTATAAACAACACAGTAAAGTACTTCGCACGCGACGGCCTGGGAACAACCACAGACCTTAATCAAAATTCAAAAAATTTTTGTGGGCAAATATATAATTATTTAATATTGTTTATAAATTTGTGCAAAAATTTTAATACCAACAATGTTTCCCAAATAGCAAAAAAAAGACGCGAAATAAGAGAAAACCTGAAAGGGCTTGCTGATTCAATACCTGAAAATGAGCTGCTCATCCTTGCCGAGCTTAAACAGGTTGTTGAAGCCAGCTATCATCTGACAGAGGCGTTGTTTGAGCTTCAGCATCAGTAAAAAAGGGGTTAGACAAAAAATGAATATTTTGGAAAAAAATGAAAAATCCCTTAATACTGATAAATGGGCTGCAGGGGACTGGCAAGACTGTTCTGGCACAGCTTTTAGGATTCTCAAGATACAAGGATTTTGAAGTATATAATATTTTTTTTTGCTCCAACAGGTCTGCAAGAGAAAAAGAAAAGCAAAACAAGATAAACTCACAAATAAATATCAACGGCCTAACCCTATCTCTATATGAAAACACTGATAAATTCTTGTTTGAAGAAGGAACCCCTGAACAAAACCTTGAAGCCATGAGAAATTGGGAGTCTGAAGGGTTGTTTTCTTTTTACGCAGAAAAAAAAGTAGTCCAGAACAGTGCTGCACAAATCCAAGGCAAAACAATTTCCTATGGTGTGCTAAACGCGCATCAGCAGGAGTTTCTTGGAAAACAACATATAGGCGTGGCCACCTGCACTCCTTTGGGGGTCCGCTGGATCACTTCAGAGTATAAAAAGTGGCCAAATACTCAACTTGTGCATCTGGGAGTTTATGCTACAGAAGAGGAAAGGGCAAAAAGGTTTGAGCTGACAGGAACTTCAGACACACTAAGAGCATTAAGTCCCTATGATTTTGAGCTTACAACAAAACAGGGAAAAGACCAAGTCTTAAAAGGCAGTTATTTTGGGTTGAGCATTGAAGATGATGTTCTGGGTTGGGATGTAAGTATCAAGAACAGAAACCCTCCTGTTGAAAACATTGACATCAGAGGTATAGAGCTTCTTATCAACGACCAAAACTATTCCACTGCGCTACACGTTGAGCACATAATTGAAACAATTCTTGAAATTTATGGGCAAAACCAAAAAACACAATTCTCTTGTCAGGATTATTTTGAAAACGATCTGGATTCAATCTGTGAAAAGCTCTTTAAAGAAAAATTTTCTGAATTAAAGAAAGGAACAGAATTATTTGTTGACAAAGAAAAAGTAAAAAACATCCAATACCTCAAAAGGTCTGTCAAAAATCTGGTAAATGTGGACTTGAGAGTAAGCATAGAAGACATAATCCAGAGGGAAAGCAAAAATCAAAAAACTATCACTCTTGTTATTTCCAGAAATGATTCCCTGCCAGGAGAAAGCCACGACATTGACGCGCTAAAAGCTTATATACAGGAAATGGTTGGCTATCACGCAGAAATTTCCTATCTGGATTCTGCGAATAATGTTGATCCGCAGCAAAGAAAAGAAAATGAAACATTAATCTATCATGGATTTTCCGGCATAAGAGGTGATAAAATCATAATAAAATTCGGAAGTAAAAAAAACAGCATAAAATATCTTATACCTAAATATTCAGATTATTCTAAAAGAAGAGACATCCTTTCAGAAATCGCAAAAAAATCCATTGAAAAAGTTATAGTGAACTGGTCTCCAAAAAAGCTGGAAAGAGGCCACTTTGTATGGTGTTTTGATGAAAAAAAGAATGAAGACACATGGTACACAAGCGAAATTCCCAGAATGGTAAATGCAGACTCTGCACTCATTCCCCTGCAGGCGTTTTTTATTAGTGAAAAACCTGATTTTCTTCTCATGGCTGAAAAAAAAGCCAAAGAAGCACTGAAATTAATATATTATTATTTCAAAAGTGCAAAGGTAGAATTGGATGATGAATCTGATCTTTGCTGTCTTGACTGCGTTTCCACCAATGCAATCTCAGCAGCATATTCTGCACATACGGATGTGATGCTCGCAAAAGGAAAGATTGATGAAACTGTAAAAGCCAGCGTTATGTCAGTTATTGATTATCTGATAAAATCAAGGCAAACAACTGTTGTTCACAACAATCAAGAATTTTCTTTTTTGAGCGCATATCCTATAAACCTTGTGGGAAAAACAGTTGTCAATGAAAAAATGGAAATAATTCTTCCATCCCAGTCCATAAGATATTATGGAAATCTGCTCGAAAAAGCAGTTAATTTTGCTGGGAGTGAAAACAGGAAAAGGTATGCAAAGGCTTTAGAGGATCATATTGAAGCCATACTTAAAATAAATGTTTCCAAAAACAGTAATAATAGAAATGTCCTTGCAGTACAGAAAAACCTTAACAGCGAGGGAAAATTTGAAATAAAGAGCGATTTTGTCTCTGACCCTAAAAGGCAAGTATACCATCTTATTCCCGAGATCATATCTGCGCTTATCTCATTCAGCAGCACACTTGAAAAACCTGCTTACCTTGAAAAAGCAGAAATGTTTGCCAGGCAGTTCTTAAAAGAATGTGAGCTATACAAATACGATCTGCCATTTGCAACAGATTCCCCATTCAAAGACTCCAAGGCTTCAATAAAAGCAGTCTATGCACTCTATAAATTATCAAGAAGCACTTCAGACAATCTGCTTGCAAAATCTTCAGTGGATGCTTATGAACTTCTTTTTGAGAATTTCCTGAGAAAATATGTTTTGACTTCAGAAGCTCCGCCAATAACCAAAGGCTCTTGTTATTCAGAAAAAGACAAAACAGACTACTGCTTATCAATAACAGATCTTTATTTTCTGAAAGTTCTGAATATTTTTCTTCACGATTAAAAAAAAAAAAAAAAAAAAAAAAAAAAAAAAAAAAATTGAAAATTAT
>JBFYMA010000008.1:0-20700 GCA_041305085.1 Nanobdellota archaeon
AAATTTTTCTATCCAATCGTTCTTCTTTTTTCATGGTGGAGCTTCGACCTCCACCCTCCTCTGTAGCCCTATGGCTACAGGGGTTTATTAGTTTTTCTACAGAGCCGAATGCAGACAAAAACCTTTATAAACACCAGAAATTCCTTGGAGAATTAGGGGGAATTTTTATGAAGCTGGAGATGGCAAAAGGAGTCAGGGATTTTCCTGCAGAGGAAAAAATCATCAGGAACAGGCTTACAAAAGAGATAGCAAAATGCTTTGAAAGGTTTGGGTTCAACCCTTTGGAGACTCCGACGTTTGAAAGGTATGAATTGCTCAGCGCAAAATTTGGTGCAGGAGAAACAAGCGATGCACTAAAAGAGACTTTTACTTTTGAAGACCAGGGCGGAAGAAGGCTTGGATTAAGGTTTGACCTGACGCTTCCATTGAGCAGGTTTGTGGCAATGAACCCCCATTTAAAAATGCCTTTCAAACGGTACGAGATTGGAAGGGTTTTCAGGGATGGGCCTATAAAGCTTGGGAGATATAGGGAGTTCTGGCAGTGCGATGCAGACATTGTTGGAGTAAAAGGAGTGAATGCAGAGGCAGAGCTCATACTTCTGGCTATCGATGTTTTTGAAAAATTGAAGCTGGATGCCTATGTAGAGGTAAACAACAGAAAGATTTTGAACGGAATTCTTAGCTATCTGGGAATAACTGCAGAGCATGAAAAAATAATAATTATTCTTGACAAGCTTGCAAAGATAGGATTGGGAGGAGTTGAAAAAGAGCTCTATGAGCTTGGAATTCCAAAGGAAAAAACAAAAGAGCTGACAGATATTTTTGATATCAGGGGAACAACTCAGCAGATACTTGACAAGCTGGAGACAAGGTTGAAAAATAATGAGGCAAGCGAAGGAATAGGAGAGCTGAGAGAGCTTTTCAATATTTTGGAATCCAGCAAAGAAAGAGTGAAGCTGAACATCAGCCTTGCAAGAGGGCTTTCATATTATACAGGAACTGTGTTTGAAGGGTTTTTAAAGGATGGCAAAATCAGGAGCAGCATCTGCGGCGGCGGAAGATATGACAAAATGATAGGGCTGTTTGCAAACAACAAGGACTTTCCTGCAGTAGGCATAAGCTTTGGCATAGAGCCAATGACAGAGTTTATGAAGATCAGCAAAAAAAACCTGAAAAAGACTGTAACAAAAGTATTTGTCATTCCTATAAAAACATTTGCCCAAAGCCTTGAGATTGCGCAAAAGCTTAGGAGCAGAAATATACATACAGAAATAGATCTTATGGATAGGGGAGTGAGCAAGAACCTTGCCTATGCAAATTCTTTTGGAATACCTTTTGTGCTTTTTGCTGGGGAGGAGGAGCTCAGGCAGAACAAAGTCAAGCTCAGAGACACGGCCACAGGCAAAGAAGAATTGATGACAGTTGACGAGGCAGTTGAAAGGCTGAAATAAAAACATTTAAATACTTCTTTGCTATCATTCTTTTCAGAAGAGTTATTGGGGGGATTTAGATGTGTGAACACAGATTAGGAAATTTCTGCTTTAATCCAAAGTATCTAAAGCCAGGCCAATTGGCCAACAGGATAGAGGATGTGCCTTGCTGCATGCATGTTGCAGAACAGAAAAGAGTTTCTTTTTGGACAGTTGTGAAGGGATAATACTTTGTTTTTTTGTTGTGCGGCGCGGTTTGATATATTACTAATATTGAAGTTCTATTATTATAAGTCCACTAAAAATAAATCTTTTTTTTTTTTAATATGATTTTTTATCAGGGTGATGCTAGCTGTGCGTTGCACAGCCTTAACCTGCCAGAGGCAGGCATTAACCGGGCTTTGCCCGGCTTCAGTCGCGCACAGCGCGATAAAACCTGACAATATCTGTCAGCTAAAATCATCCTGATAAATCAAAACTCTTACAAAATCTAAATAAATAAACCGAAACAAGAGAAAACTTTGGTTTTCTGGGCTTGTTTTTGCTAACGCAAAACCGAAACATTTATATACTAGTAATAATATACAGATATACAAAAAACTATATCAGTATACACTTAATTTAGATGTTGGGGATAGAAATGGAAGAGTGCGAATACTCATTAAACGGGCTTTGCTTTAACCCTGCGAAACTGCAAAGAGGAATACTTGCAATGCCCTGCACAGAATGCAACTGCTGCCAGGCCTGTGCAGAGCCAAAAACAACAATACAGTCAGGAAACGAACAAAAAATAACTGTTGCAGAAGAATTCTATCACTACGGCCATGAAGAGCTTCAGACAGACCTGTTGCATATAAACCAGCAGCAGCCTGAAGTTGCGCAGGAATGATCAGCCTTCTAAATCAATCATCAGTTCTGTTAAGCTTAGCACATAGACGCCAATCTTCTTGAAATGGTGGATTATCTCTTTTTCAGCGTTGGAGAAGTTTACAAAATTTTCCTTGAGAAACTTGTCTCCTTCTATATCTGAGTTGTAGATATCTCCAACCTTCTCTTTTGAGAACCTGTAGAACAGCTCGTAAAACCGCCTCAACTGGACTTTCTGTATCTGGAACTCCTTTGTCATGAGCTCTCTTGGCTTTCCTTTCATGTCAAGGCAGTGGAGGGCTATTTTTTTGTACTCATCTCCTACAAGCTCCAGCAAAAATATTATGCTGTGCACTATGGATGTCTTGTTGTAATCCTTATAGCCTATCTTGTTCAGCACCCTAAGACAGAAATCCTCAAACCTGTCTATGTTTGTATCTATAAGATGTATAGACCTTAAAGGCTCTTTTCTGTTAGTTTTATAGCATTCATAACATTCGTCAGACATAGACATCAGCAGCAGAAATATTCTCCTGAGCGAGTTGTCAAACTCCTTGTATGTGGTTTCGCTCATATCCTTTATTACGCAATAGTTCTCTTTTTGGTCGATTATTTCCACACCTATAAGCCTGTTGACAAGAGCCTGTATTGCCTCTATGGGGCTGAGCTCTATAACACCTTGGGAGAAAAGCAGCTGGAGGTTGTTAAACCCAAACCCTGTATAGGCATTTTTATGGGTTCCTTTTGGAATAGAAAATCTGACTGTTATCTCATCATAGCCTGCCCTGTATGCAGAAATTATAGAGCGCCAGAGAAAAATGGTTGAGACATCCCTTAAGTCGAGGTTTTTTCCTGCCAATGTGGGTGCTTTGCTTCCGCTTATAATCAATGATTTCTCGTTTTCCTGGATGTCTATCTCATCGCCCGAGCTTAACCCGTGCTTTTTTGCCCACTTTGTAGGCAGAGTTATTGTAAGGGTGTTGTGGCCTTGCTTTATGATTTTCCTCCTCATTAAAATATTGTTAATCTTTCAATATATATAAATTTTTGTATTAAATATATAAATAAAAAAAATATATTCTAAAATAAAAAAATATAGTGAATATCTATTATAGTGTTGTTTGCGCTTATGTTTTGGCTGTCATTTCGGGTTCACTTTCTATATACTGTGACTCCTGAAAACACTTTTGGGTCAGAGAGGTCAGGAAGGGTGTGGTATTCAGGAACAAAATCATTTGAAACAACATAGGCATTTATTCTCTCTGCCTGAGAGTCAATTCCTCCTGTTGTATAGTCAAACTCAAAGCTCCCATCATCCTTTATAGGTGTCAATGGCGACGCCCAATACGGCTTCATCCACCAAGTTCCGTTCACCTGAATCCATGCAGAAACCATAAACTTGCCAGGATCTGCATTATATACTTTTCCGCTTATGTAGGAAAAGCTCCCAATTTCAGGGACAAAACCATACTCTATCCTTTGCTTTGAGCCCTGTTCTATCAACTGCTCCTGCCTGCTGCTTATGTTTGGCTCGCTGTTTTCGTCGCTTCCAGAAATGCTTTTGCACCCAGCAACAGACCCTAAACTTATACCCAATGCTACCAAAGGCACGATAATTTTTTTTACAATTTTTTCTAAAGCCATATTCTCAATCCTCCTTACACAACGCAAAATTTTGCATTGTAGCTCGACAGCGCAGCCTCAACAGCCTGGTTTTTAGGCTTTGCTGCATATGCTTCTTTAAGGCAGTGCTTTAGCAAAAGCTTGTCTCCCTGCTCTAGACCAATCTCTAACTCTTTTTCAGCTCTTACAACAAGGCTTCTGTAAAGCTCCTGGAATTCTTGGCATTCCATGTTTTCACCTCAAAAAACAGTAAGAATAAAAAACGCTTAATATTTTCCAATAATGAAAATAAGAGGCAATATTCCCAAATATTGCAGAATATTCAGAGCTCTTCAAACCAGAAAATATATTATCACAGGCAAAAGAAGGCAGCCCATGCCGTGGGTTCTGCTGGTCTTTTTTACTGCAGGAATTATTCCTATTGCTGTTGAGCAGGCCAGCACAATTATGCCTATCCAGCCAGAGAGAACAAAGGCAAGAACAGATATGAACCCTATTATTCCGATAACAATAGTCTTGTAATTTATTTTTGTGATAATCCTTGAAAAGCTCCTGCTGATCCTCAGGCCAAGAAATACTGCAAACATTGCAGCAATCAGGCTTGAGCAGATAAAAACCATAATAATAGGAATTGATACATTTTCAACAAGGCTCTGGATTGCAATCACACTTCCATTCCTGGCTTTTCCAAGCGCATATAAAGTAACAAGAGAAAGAATAAAGTTGACAGTGCTTATGGCACCTATAAGAATCATGAACCCATAATCGCCGAGCTTTCTGGTAATCTGCAAAGAAATAACAGCTGCTGTTGCGCTGCCAATGCCTGGAAAAACAGCAGTAATCCATCCGCTGAAAGTTCCTGAAACAACTGCTTTTATTGTCTTGCCCTTTTCAAGCTTCAGGTTTTGCTTTGTTTTTTGCCTGGGAATCCTATCGTTCTCATTAAGGCTAATTAATAAGGTGCTTATGCCGAACAATCCGCTGAGCAGGGGAAATAAAGGGTTTTTAAGGTTTGGAATGTTGAAAGCAGTAAGCCCAAGAAGGCCTGCAGAAAAAAATATGAGAAAAGCCCAACCAAATTTTTTATCCCTCAGAATCATGAACAGAGCGACTGCAATAAGAATAAATCCTATATAATCCTTGAGAAAAGGATAGATTATTCCTACAACAGGGATGAGCAGAGGAAAAAGCCCGATGCTGAAAATCAGCCCAAAAAGGCTGCCAATGATTGTGAGCTTTACAGCAGTAAAGCCTTTTCCTTTCAGCAGATACCTGTGGCCTGGAAGAACGCCCAAAGCTGTTGCGCTTTCAGGAGCCCCAAGAAAAACGCTGGGGATGGTGTCAAGAAAAGTGTGTGTTATTGACATGGCTATAATGAAGCATGATAATGTAATCACATTTGTGAAGCCAAGAAAAAACCCTGCATATGTTATCAGCATTGCAGAGACAAGGTTTATGTGGATGCCTGGAGTCAGGCCTGTGACTATTCCAAACAATACGCCTGCAATAATCGCGATTATGACTTCCAGGAGCATGCATTGTTTTATACTACATTATTTATTAGCTTTGTCTGGAAAAAACCGAAAGGTTTACGGAGAAGGTTGGAAATTTGTGGTTGTCTCTAACTGTCCTAAACAAACCTAAATTTTTATATATACAACCAAATTATCAACTCTGGTATGGACAAAAAGCTTGCGTCAAGGCTGCTGGAAA
This sequence comes from Nanobdellota archaeon, assembly GCA_041305085.1. GTDB lineage: Archaea > Nanobdellota > Nanobdellia > Woesearchaeales > UBA9642 > SURF-58. The sequence continues at coordinate 5,634 of JBFYMA010000008.1, forward strand.
AGGTGCTCAACAAGAGTGTTGACATTGCAAAAGTGGATTTTCTGGGTTCTGGCTACCACAGCAACGGATATAAATTAACAACTAACGAGGGCGTTTTTTTTCTCAAGGAGCTTAAGTCAGAGGACAGAGGCTTTGAATTTCCTGAAAGAAAAATATCTTCTCTTCTTGTCAGCCATGGGATGAATGTAAGGGCAAACGTCTGGCCAAAGTCTTTCGGAGTTGTCACTGTTGACAAGAATGAATTAAACACTTTTACAAAAGTTGGAGAAGAGTGTCAGGTATTTGAGGTTCAGGAATTTGGGGGAATAGGAGAGACTCTTTTGGAAGCTTTTGACAAAAGAAAATCCAAAAAAGATATTGGTGATGAAGACTTGTATGAAATTAACGAAACAATAAAGTTTATCTCTTCTGTCCACAAAAAAAGGTATAATGATAATGGAAATGCAGACAATGTTTATAATGATTATTTGAGAAGTGTAATAGGCCATCCTGAATACACTACGCAGCTGCTTCATACTTTTGATGTCGATGATGAGATTCTGCCATTTAAAGACCAATCCAAAATTCTTTCTATAATGCTGAAATTCATGCACAAATGGAAAAATAGAGGAGACAGACTGGCTGCGCTTCACGGAGACTTTTGGGTTTCGAATTGCATAAACTCTGCTGGAAAATATTATTTTATTGACTTTTCGCGGATGCCCTGGGGCGATCCTGGATTTGATATTGGCATCTGGACTACTTTGTTTGTTGTGAAGTACATAACAACAGGCAATGAATATTTCAAAAAATATGTTGAGATTTTTTTAGAGAAATATATAGAGAAGACAAAAGACTCTGACATTATTAAGACGATGATTTATCCCTATGCTCCGGTTCTTATAATGTACGCCAGCGAATCATGGGTTCCAGGCTATACAACAGATGAAAGAAAGAAAATCAGGGATTACTTTTTTAAGCTGCTGGAAAAAGAAGAGTTCACTTTTTTCTGAACTGAGAAAAAAATATTGGGGTTTGGTAATTGTCTTTTTCTTCAAGAACAAAAAACTGTCCCCTGTCCAGGTATTCCTCTGGATTCCTGTCTGCTCTCTTGAGATAATTCCAGGTTAGGCATTCATGCGTTACAAATACTGTGTTTGAAGGATATATGGCAACCTCTTTTTCCAGCCTGCTACACGCGCTTGGGCATGTTTCAAACTCTTTGATTATTTTAGCTGTTTCTGAAGGAAGCTTTTTTAGAACTGAGGATGGCAGGTTGTGTATATAGTCTGTGTGAAAGTATTCTTCAAAAGTAATATTTTCAGGATTTGTGTCTTTGGAGTCAATAACAAAACCGTTTGACTCAACTACTCCGCCTTTTACAAACTTTATTCCCAAAATATAATCAAATTTCAGATCTACAAGCTCTGGATTAATGTCTATGTCAAATGCATAGCCTTTTTCTCTGAAAATCTGGTTAATTACTTTTGCAGTTGCAAGGGTTCTTCCAAAAGGAGAAACAGCAATAACTCCGCTTTTTGGCTGCAGGTATTTTATCATTATCAGAGAATTATCTTTAATTATTTGTTCTCCTTCAGCTGTAATGTCATTGGCTTCAGCCAGAGAAACTATTCCCTGCTTGTACTCTGTTTTTGTATGCCTGCTTATTATTTTGCTCATTTTTGCAGCTCTTTTTTATGGTTTATAAAGGATAATTAATATAGAATGGACCCATTTATAAATGTTTCGTCATTGTAGAGTAGTTATGGCAGATTTTCAAAAAAGAGTGATAGTAACCCAATGGAGTAGTGAAGCTGAAAAGCCTGAATTTTAGACTTTCTCAAATTCGAGCTTTGAAATAAGCTTCCTAAAACTAATTAAGATTATTAAATATAGTTCAATTAATTACTTTTCCTAACCAGAAAACTCCAACAACTTTATAAATAAAACCCTATTCAACTAGCCATATGAATCCAGAAGAAAAGTATCGGCTCATAACAAGAAACCTGCAGGAAGTGGTGGGAGATGACCAACTAAAAGAGTTGCTAAAAAAGCGTGACTTAAAGGTTTACTGGGGCACTGCTCCCACAGGAAAGCCGCATATAGGATATTTTGTGGCATTTTTCAAGATAAGGGATTTTCTCAATTCAGGCTGCCACGTGACAATACTGCTGGCAGACATACACGCATTTCTTGACAACATGAAATCCACATGGGAGCAGTTGGAGTACAGGACAAAGTATTACGAGTTTATAACAAAAGAAATGCTCAAGGCAATAGGCGCAGACATAAAAAAGCTCAAATTTGTCCAGGGCTCAAAATACCAGTTTAAGGAAAAGTACACACTGGATGTTTACAGGATGGCAGCACTCACAACAACCAGGGATACAAAAAGGGCAGGTGCAGAAGTTGTGAAGCAGATGGAAACACCGAAGATGTCCTCACTTCTTTACCCAATACTCCAGGCAGTTGATGAGGAATACCTTGAAGTAGATGCACAGTTTGGAGGGGTTGACCAGAGAAAAATATTCATGCTTGCAAGAGAGTTTTTGCCAAGAATTGGCTACAAAAAAAGAATTCACCTGATGAACCCTATGATCGGAGGGCTTTCAGGAGAAAAGATGAGTTCTAGCGAAGAGTCCAGCAAGGTTGATGCGCTTGACGATGAAAAAACAGTGACCCAAAAGCTTTCCAAAGCATTTTGCCCGGAAGGAGCAACTGAAAATAATTTTTTTACAGACTTTGCAAGAATAGTGATTTTTCCGCACCTCTCAGACCTTGGAAAAGAGTTTGTGATAAGCAGGCCTGACAAGTTTGGAGGGTCAATAAATTACAGCTCGTTTAAAGAGCTGGAAAAGGATTTCTCAGAAAAAAAGCTCCACCCTCAGGACCTGAAGACAGGAGTTGCAGCCTACATCAACTCCCTGCTCGAACCAATAAGAAAAGCAGCGCAGAAAACCGATGTAAAAGAGTGGCTTGCAAAGGGGTATTAATAATCTAAGGCTTCACAAGATAGAGTTTTGTCTGCCCGCCATCCAATAAATATGTGCTTCCGTCAGGCTTTACAACGCACATGACTTCTACAGAGCCGCCGTTTGGTACTGCAACTCTTGGCTCTATGGTATAAACGCCCCATGGCTGAACCTTAAGAGATGTTCTGTGCGATAAATTTTTCGTGCCTGGAACATATTTTACTGAAAGAGGGGTTCCTGGATTGTGCGCTTTTTCACCAATAGGATGGCCTGTTCCGTGGTTATAGTTTCCTTTTTCTCCAAAAATACTTATTATGTGGTTTCTTACAACTGAGTCAACCTCAAACCCTTTCACACCAGGCCTTATAAATTCTCTGCCTTTATTTATAGCTTTGATTAAAGTTTCAAAAACCAATTGGACTTCTTTTGGAGGAGTTTTTTCTCCTTTTTTTAAGACATAACCCATTCTCTGGATGTCGCTGCAATAGCTTGTCTTGTCTCCGAATATTTCTGTTAATCCAAAATCTATGTAAATTGTCTCTCCTGGTTTTATTATTTTTTTGCTTGGATTTGTGTGTCCTGGTTTTGTGAGATTTTCCCCAACAAGAACTATAGGGCAGGGATCGTGCCAACCCAATGCCTCATCAATAACTCCATTTTGTTTTAGATAAGCAGGCTTTCCAGAATCCATTATTTTTTTAACAAGGTCTGAAACATCTATTTCGCTCATCCCAGGCCTTATTTTTTGAAATGTTTGCTCCAATATTTCATTTGCCCTCCTTGCCGCTACCCCCATTCTTTTAAGCTCTAACTTTGTTTTGCTGTCATAAATCCCGTAAATTATCTGTTCTGCAGAAATATCTTTAATGCTGGCTCCGAGCCTTTTTCTGAGCTCTTTTGAAAGCCACCTTTTTGTTGTGTATCCAAGCATATCTGTGTTTGAAGTATCCCTGATTTTCATTGAGGAATAGTTCATTGCAAGCATATCCTTGTTAGGATTAAACCTCAGCTCTTTAAGGGTTTCTGCAATTGTTTTTGTGATCTCTGAAGAATAAACGCGCACATTTTTTTTGTCAAAATTCTCCTTGTCAAGCTCAGGAACCACAATCCTGTGCTCCAATGGAGTAACTATGACTGCGCCTCCAACAGTAAACCCTCCTGTTATTTTTGTAAAAGTAGGATCCCTGTCGCCTATGCAGTAAACAAGCCAGAACGGAATATTTTCCCTCTTCATTATTTCTTGTGCGAATTTAAGCTTTTGCTGATGAATAGCCGCCATTTACTATCAAGAAAGAAAAAACCGCTTAAAAACTTTTCTAAAAAATCCCTCTTCTGTCCAGCTCATTCTGCAGTATTGCCATGGACTGGCTCGCAAAGTATGTTGTCTTTCCCAGGCTGATCGGCTTTGCGCTCTGCAGAATCCTTTTCATCTCTTTTTTTGGGAACCCTTCCTGGTCTCCAAGGATAAAAACAGGGTCTTTACCAATTTCCACTTCCCTGATATCTTCTCCTTTTTTGTCAAGAATAAACAACTGCCTTCCTTGTTCTGCCATCTCCTCCACATGCTTTATGAGACTTTTCTTTTCAACAAAGCAGTCTGGGAATGCTTCAAACCTATTGTTTTTCTTGTATTTGAAAAGCATCCTTTTTATCAGGCCTGCAACATCTTTTTTGCTTATTATGTTTTCATTGCTTTCCTTGCTATTGATTTCCAGGTGTTTTGGCGGGTCTGGAGGGCCGTAAAAGAATAAGTGGAGGTTTATGTCGTTCCTTTTTGAGTTGCTCACGAAAAAGCTGTGGATGATGATGTGGCAGGCAATGTCCATCCTTCCTGCCTTCATCAGGTCTTTGAAGTTGCCTGTTGTCTGTGCATTCCTTGAAAAATAGATGAACGAGCGCATAACAAAAAGAAGAATTTGTTTATTTAAAAAACTAGTGTAAATAAGTTCTGGCTTTTGCCTCTATCTCTGCCTTTCTTTTGTCAAAGTCTGCCTGGTATTCAAGGAGAGCAGATATTCCTTTGGTTATCAATGCGTTTCCTGCTTTTATTATTACTTGTTTTGTTTTTTGCCTTTCTTTTTTTCTTTTTTCAAGATCTGATTTTGTTGCTTGGTTGTTTGCATATTTTTCTGCTATGGCTGTGTATGCCCTTCTTGCACATGTATGCTCACTGAGATCTGTTTCCAATGATTTGTACATGTTTTTTAATATGCTATTGAATGATCCAATTTTTTCCTCAAATATTTCTTGTTCTTTTTTGCTGTTTTTTGGAAAATCTATATTTGTTTTGAGTATGTTGTTTATATACTCGAGAAAAAATATATCTTCTAAAAATACTCCTGGATGGTAGAGTGTCGTAACGCTGTTTTGGCTTATTATTCCAAACTGCAGCCTGTCATTAACTCCCCTGTCTTTTGCTCCTTGTTTTCCGAATTCATAAAGAAGTGTCAGTCCATCCGCAACATCATTAGGCTTGAGAATTTGCCCTGATTCATGAATGTTTTGAATATAGTTTGATACATAAACGCTTCCTGATCCATCAAAACAGCCACTATTCATGGGATTTATTTCTTTTTCTGCAATATCTATATTGTATATCTGCAACCCTTCTTTGTCTGGCCCTGCAACTATAAACCTTGAAGGCTTTTCTTTGGTTACGCCCATATCTTTAGAAATGTTCAGTGCTGTTTCTGCCAAATCTTTTGAAGATAGGAATGTTGATTTTCTTAGCTTTTCTATGGTTTCGAAAAGCACTTTTATGTAACCTGTTCCCATAAGCAGATGGTTTCCCAAGTGAAACAATTTTTGGATGCTGTCTTGTTTGCTGTGGTTTTCTAAAATAGTTCCCATGCTGTCAGCTACACAGACAATATACTCTTCAGGGTTTTTCTTTTGTTCGACTATCTTTATTGCGCCTATGTTGGTCAAAATACCACCTTATACTACTTCATAGTAGTTAATTTATTTATATAGTTTTCGGTTTTTTATCCTCAAACTCCCTCTTGAACGTGGAAGCAACAATCAGAGGAAATATTATGGTTGCATCGCCGTGAACCTTGACTTTTTGCCCGCTGGGCTTGATCTTTGCCCAGCTCACTGCCTCGTCCGGCCTTGCACCGCTGTCTGAGCCGTCAAATTCGCTGCCTGTGTTTATGTAAACGCAATAATCCAGTCCCTCCCTGAAGATGTTGGCGTTCAGAATATAGTGCTTGCTTACGCCTCCGCCCAGAATTATGGCTCCTGACTTTTGGCTGTTGAGCGCGATCCTTGTCATGTCCTGCATGTCCTGCACAACATCTATTGCAAAGTCTTTTTTTTTGTGCTTAAAAAAGACGCTTAGGTCTCCAAGAGAACCATCCATCAAAGCAGGGCAGAATACAGGGATGTTATTTTTGTGTGCCCAGTAATAGATGCTGTCTTTATTGTCTATAGCTCTGCCAAGCTCTGAAACCAAGAGCCTGCTTGTTATGGTTAGGTTTTCTTTTTTTGCCTTTTCGTATATGCTTTCAAAAAATCCTTGCATAAACCTATCAAAGTGAAAATACCTGTCGTTTGGCACGAAAATGTTTCCAATCCTGTTAATACCCTGGTCCAAAAGCGTTCTGCCAGGCACTTCAAAGCTTCCGACAACAAAAGGCTTGAAGCACTTTATTATGTCTTCTTCTATGCCTCCTGCTGTTGTTACAACTGCATCAACAAACCTGTGCTTTACAAGGAACCTGATAACTTCTCTGATGCCTGAGCTAACCATGTTGCTGGTATAGCCCAAAAAAATTGTTGCCTTCTCCCTTCTCATGCTCTTGATGATTTCTATCGCACTGCCTATGTTTGTTGCCTGAAATCCTGTGCTGCTGAATGATGCCATAAAATCTTCAAAGCTGAATTCTTTTTCAAAGTCATAGCCACTTATTTCAGGGTATCCTTCCAGCATGTTTATGTTGTCAACATTGTAATTGTTGTGCTTTGTTGAGTCAAAGTGCTTTTTTAGCTCCATTTTTTTCACCTTTTGATTTTGATTAGTTTGTTATTATTTTTTTTCATGTGTTTTTTTTGGAAAAAGGGAATAAATTGTTAAAACTTGAATAGGTTTATATCTAGAAAAATCTGAAGAATTACGCACCACTCTTTCTGACACTATCCATGAAGCAATGGAAAAATGGGAGGTTTATAAATGTTTTTAGAATTTTAAGATACACTTCTATGCTCTTTGGAAGACAGCCAAAAAACCAAACAAATAATCCAAAACATTTTTATACAACCTGCAAATAGTTTATTCAATGGCTCTTTGGAACCTTAAGGATATCTATGACTTCTCAAAGACTGAGAAATTGGCAAAGCAGTTGGAAAAGCTTGCAACAGATTTTGAAAAGTGCCGTTCAGAGCTATCTGAAAACATTTCCAAAGAAAAATTTCTCGAAATAGTAAAGGCAAAGGAAGAGCTTGCTATAATTGCTGCAAAAATTTCCAGCTATGCAGACCTTTGGCTGGCAGAAAATACTGCTGACTCCAAAAGAAATGCCCACTCTGCAATGATTGATGAGCTGATTACAGACGTAAGCAACAAAACACTCTTCCTCAACATATGGTTCAAAAACCTTTCTGAGCAAAAAGCCCAGGAGCTTATCAACGCTTCAGGCGAATATGCATATATGTTCAGAAGAATGAGGGACTTCAAGGACCATACTCTTGAGGAGAAAGAAGAGCAGATCATCGGATTGAAGGATCTTACAGGAAATGCAGCACTTATAAGAATATACGACCTCACAACAAACCAGTTCAGGTTTGAGTGGGACGGCAAAACTGTCCAGCAGGCGGAAATAACAAAATTCTTTACAGATTCTGACCCTGAAAAAAGGATAAAAGCATACGACCTTGTGATGAATAAGTACAAGGAAAATGAGGTTGTGCTCAGTGAAATATACAAAGGAATAGTTAATGATTGGAAAAACGAGAACATAAAGTTAAGGAATTATAAGACTCCAATAGAGCCAAGAAATCTTGGGAATGATGTTCCTGAAAAGGCCATAGCAGCCCTGCTATCTGTTGCTAAGAAAAACTCAAAGGTTTTTCAGGAATACTTTAAGCTAAAAGGAAAAATTCTTGGCATAAAAATGTCACGTTATCACCTCTACGCGCCATTCCACGCAGATGAAAAAGAGTATGATTATGAGGCTTCAAAGAAAATTGTCTTGGAGACATACAAAGAGTTTGACCAGGAATTTTTTGAACTTGCAAGCAAGGTTTTTGACGACCAGCATATCCATTCAGAAATAGTTCCGAACAAGCAGAGCGGAGCATTCTGCTATTCCATACTTCCTGAAATGACGCCATATGTTCTGCTTAACCATGTAAACAAGCCGAGGGATGTCTCCACGATGGCACACGAGCTTGGCCACGCAATACACTCAATGCTTGCCTCTCACCAAAACGTTTTCAATTTCCACTCAACCCTTCCGCTGGCAGAAACGGCAAGTGTTTTTGGAGAAATGCTGTTGTCAGAAAAGCTTTTGGAAAAATCTTCTGAAAAAGAAAAAACCGCACTGTTGATGCAGAAGCTTGACGAAACCTATGCAACAGTCCAGAGACAGGCGTTTTTCATAATGTTTGAGCAGGCAGCCCATGAAATGATTTCAAAAGGCGCAACAGTTGAGGAGCTGAACGAGCTTTATGAAAAAAACCTGAAAGAGCAGTTCGGGAAATCAATACAAATTCCTGACGTTTTTTTCCACGAATGGAAATATATTCCCCATATTTTCCACACACCGTTTTACTGCTATGCATACTCTTTCGGCAACCTTCTGGTTCTTGCACTCTACAACATGTACAGGAAACAAGGCAATGAGTTCATTCCAAAGTACAAGAAAATCCTCTCCTATGGAGGGTCAAAGGCGCCCGCAGAGATACTCCAGGAAGTGGGAATAGACATAACCCAGGAGAGCTTCTGGCAGCAGGGCTTTGAAACCATAAAAGAAAAAGTTGAAGAATTGAGGCGGATGGTTTAGAGCAATTTTGTCACTGCTCTTTTGTGTTTTCTTTTTTTGTTTTTTGTTTTCTTTTTTTGTTTTATCAGGCTGGCTGTTTCTGTGCGCTGCACAGCAGAAGCCCGCCAGAGGCGGGAGATAACCGGGCTTTGCCCGGCATTGCCTGTGCAAAGCGCAGCTTTCTTTCTTGGCAACAGCCAATTTATTCCAGCCTGATATTACAAATTATAATTCAACTAAAAATTAAACAAACTCAACCAAAACTTTTATATAACCATGATTAATCTCAATTCCCAAACTTATAAAATTTATCAGAGGGGGTTATACAAATGGAGACATATATTTTGCTTGCAGTAAGCATTCTTACGCTTGTGTTTGTGGCGTTTCTTGCGAGGTGGATTTCCAGGAAAAATCCAGGAGACAAGAAAATGCAGGAAATAGCAAAGGCCATCCACGACGGGGCAATGGCTTTCCTGTTCAGGGAGTATAGAATCCTTGGAATATTTGTAATAATAGTGTTCATACTTTTGACTATTTTTATTGGCTGGAAAACTGCGCTGTCATTTGTTGCAGGAGCAGTTTGCTCGGCGCTTGCAGGATTTATAGGCATGAGGATTGCCACAAAAGCCAACGTAAGGACAACCCAGGGCGCAAAAAAAAGCATGAGTGAGGCATTGAGAATAGCTTTTGGCTCAGGAGCAGTGATGGGCCTTACTGTTGTATCTATAGGCCTTTTTGGCATAGTAATACTTTACCTTCTTTTCAGAAATCCTGAAATAATTTTTGGATTCGGCTTTGGAGCCAGCAGCATTGCACTGTTCGCAAGGGTTGGCGGAGGAATATACACAAAAGCAGCAGATGTTGGAGCAGATCTTGTTGGCAAGGTTGAGGCAGGAATTCCAGAGGATGACCCAAGAAACCCTGCGGTTATTGCAGACAATGTCGGGGACAATGTAGGAGATGTTGCAGGAATGGGTGCAGACCTTTTTGAGAGCTATGTAGGCAGCATAATAGCAGCAATGGCAATAGGGCTTGTCATGTTTCAGCTTCCAGGATTGATATTGCCTTTGACGATTGCTGGAGCAGGAATAGTTGCTTCAGTTATAGGAACATTCTTTGTCAATACAAAAAACGAGTCCAAAATCCACGCAGCCCTCCAAAGAGGACTGATAATAAGCTCTGTACTTGTAATAATTGCAACATACTTTTTGTCCAAAGCATACATTGGAAGCCTGGGCGTTTTCTGGGCAGTTGTCTCCGGGCTTGTTGCAGGGGTATTGATAGGATTGCTCACTGAATACTATACAAGCTATGACTACAGGCCAACAAAGAGCATTGCAGAGGCATCCAAGACAGGCGCGGCAACAAATATTATCAGGGGATTAGGAGTGGGAATGCAGAGCACTGCGCTTCCAGTAATTGTGATAGCAATTGCAATATTTTTTGCTTATCATTTTGCAGGGCTTTACGGCATAGCAATGGCAGCAGTGGGAATGCTCAGCACTCTTGGAATAAGCCTTGCAATAGATGCATATGGCCCTGTTGCTGATAACGCAGGAGGAATTGCAGAGATGTCCCACCAGCCTTCCAAAGTGAGAAAAAGAACTGATAGCCTTGACTCCATAGGCAACACAACAGCAGCCATGGGCAAAGGTTTTGCAATAGGAAGCGCTGCACTTACAGCGTTGGCACTTTTCAGCACTTTCAGCCAGACAGCAAAGCTTTCGAGCATCTCAATAACACAGCCAGAAGTAATAATTGGGCTTTTGATTGGAGGATTTCTTCCATTCCTGTTCTCATCATTAACAATGAATGCAGTGGGAAAAGCTGCATTCAGCATGATTGAAGAAGTCAGGAGGCAGTTCAAAAAAATAAAAGGGCTTATGGAAGGAAATGCACAGCCTGACTATAAAAGATGCGTAGACATAAGCACTGCAGCAGCTCTCAGGCAAATGATCCTTCCAGGGCTGATTGCAATAATTGTGCCACTGCTTGTAGGGCTGTGGAGCATTGAAGCGCTAGGAGGGCTTCTTGCAGGAGCACTTGTGACAGGAGTGATGCTTGCAATAATGATGGCAAACGCTGGCGGAGCCTGGGACAACGCCAAAAAGTTCATAGAAAAAGGAAACTTTGGCGGAAAAGGAAGCTATCCGCATAAGGCAGCTGTTGTTGGAGACACAGTTGGAGATCCGTTTAAGGACACCAGCTCTCCTGCTTTGAACATATTGATTAAGCTAATGACTATTGTTTCATTGCTTTTGCTGCCTCTTTTCCTTTAAATTTTTAATATTTCTTTTTTTATTTCTTGTCTTAATATTTTTAGCTTTGGCAGAATATATTTCCATTTTCTTGATTTCATCTCTAAAATAAATTTCATTTTTCGCATTTTCTCACTGTGTTTGCTCAAAGGAAGATAACTTTGAATGAATTTTAACACTTCTTCTTTCTTGTTTAAAGTGAGATTATAAATGTCTTTGTTTGAATGATAAGAAAAAATTATTGTGCCTTTTTTTGTTTCAAGATTGAGTAAAGGCGAATAATTTTCTTCTTCAAGCTTGTTTTTTATATCTTCTAGAATATTTTTATCTCCTGTTCTCAGCCTAAAACTTACTCTGAAACAATTTTTATGGCTTCTGTTGATATTGAAATTGCCTTCACAGTCAGAATATGCTGCCAAAAATTGATAAAAATAACTATTATTGTTAATAATCCATTCTGGGACTCGTGTTGGCTTGGGAACTAAAAAATAAAATGATTCATTCATATCAACATAAATAAACCATTCATTTTCTTTTTCTTTGGATTTATATAAATATTTTCTAATTTCTCCGTATTCATGAAAACTTCGTTCCAGGAGTTCTATTTGGGCTTTGTGGGTTGTGCTGGTCTGAATTCTAACAGATTTTTTTATTTTTTTTGCATGAAAATCTCCTGCTCTGAGGCCTAATAAAAATGCTTTCTTTTTTAAGTTTCCGCAAAAAGATTTTTTAAATTTCTTTGTTAGAGCTTCAGATACTGACTTTCTTTTGATTCCATAAATTTCAAGTTTTTTTCTAATTGTTCTTCCACTCTTAATAGAATATATTTTTGCAATCTCTCGAGAAGAAAGTTTTTTTATCCAATACAAATTGTATAAATCTTTTTTTGGTATATATATTTTTTTAAAGTAAGCAGGTCTTCTGTTTATATTATGTTTTTTTAGCCAATAAAGAACATTTGTACTTTTGCAATCGAATATTTTACCAATTTTTGAAAGTGATAATTTTTTGACTGTGTACAATTCTTCCAATTGTTCTTTTGACAAATTTAATCCTTTTTTCATTCAATGATAGTTGTGAACTCTTTTTATTAACCTTCTCTTAACTTGTCCAGTGATTTATTCGGTTTTTGCTACTTTTTTATTATTTCTTCAACCAACAATTCTTTTTCACCATTGTACTCATCAACTGTTCCAATAATTTCAATGTTTGCGCCTTTTTCCAGCTGCACCTTCTCAAAAACAACAGCAGTTATTGTTTCTTTTTTTGAAATCTCAACAAAAGTTGCTTTTTCAGTGTTTGTGATTCTTTCAACTGTACCTGAAATTCTTACTTTTTGGTCCAGCTCTGTGCCGTCAATCTTTGAAATGTTTATTTCTTCAAGCCTTGTTGTGCTCATAATGATCAGCAGGCCTATCAACCCTGCAGCTCCGCAGATTAATGCTATTATCAAAAGTGTCTTGTCCTTCATTTAGGAAGTTAAGCATTTTGGTTATATAAAATATAGTAAGAAAAAACAAGCGATTTTCCGGAGCTAATTAAAAACAAGTTTTCCCAGCCAAAAACCTAACGAAACCTTTATAATACATCTGTATTTACATCAGTGAATGCCTGACAGCAACAAACCTGCCAAAAAGCAGGCTTCCAAAAAAAGCGCTTCTTTAGCAAAGACTTCTGTTTTGCTAAATGCCAAGAGCCTTCAATTCTCCTCATCAAAAGACATTCCTGTATCCCAAAGAATAATTGATCAGGTAATAGGCCAGGATGAGGCAGTAAATGTAATCAAGAAAGCAGCAAGCCAGAGAAGGCACGTGCTTTTGATTGGGGAGCCGGGTACTGGAAAGAGCATGCTGGGAATAGCGCTTGCAGAGCTCCTGCCAAGGGAAAAGCTTGTGGATGTGCTGGCTTTTCCAAACAACAATGATGAAAACCAGCCACTCATAAGGACAGTTGAGGCAGGCAAAGGCAGGGAGCTTGTTACCAGGTCAAGGCTGGAAACATCCGGAATGTTTGGAAACAGGAATTTTGTAATAACTTTTATACTATTCATACTGTTTGCTTTCAGCTCTTATTATTTCTGGAACCAGTGGGAAAAAGGAATGATAAGTGATATTATTTTTGCAGCAATAATAATAAGCTCACTGATTGTGTTGTTTGGATTTGTATTTATTGTTGTGCTAAGCATGAACATGTCCAAAAGGTTTGACACCAGAAAAAGCCCTCCAAAAGTGGTGGTTGATAACTTTGACAAGAAAAGAGTTCCGTTTTATGACGCAACAGGAGCTCATGCAGGGGCACTGCTTGGAGATGTGCTCCATGACCCTTTTCAAAGCGGAGGCCTTGGTACACCAGCCCACGAAAGAGTTGTTGCAGGGATGATTCACAAGGCACACATGGGAGTGTTATTCATTGATGAGATATCAACCCTGCACCAGGTAACACAGCAGGAGCTGCTTACAGCGCTGCAGGAGGGAAAGTTTGCAATAACAGGCCAGAGCGAGAGGAGTGCAGGAGCCATGGTGCGCACAGAGCCAGTGCCTTGCAACTTTATACTCGTGGCTGCTGGCAACTATGAAACAATCCAGCACATGCACCCTGCACTGAGGTCAAGAATAAGGGGATATGGCTATGAGGTCTATATGCAGGACACCATGCCTGATACACCTGAAAACAGGAAAAAGATTGCGATATTTGTGGCTCAGGAAGTTAGAAAAGACAAAAAGATTCCTCACTTTGACAAAGAAGCCATTGATTACATAATTGAAGAAGCCAGGAGAAAGGCCAACAGGAAAGCCCACCTAACACTTTTGTTCAGAGACCTTGGAGGACTGATAAGGGCTGCAGGAGATGTTGCAGTTGCAGAAAACGCTCCACTTGTAAAAAAAATTCATATAGTGAAGGCCAGAACTCTTGCGAGAACTCTTGAACAGCAGATTTCTGATAAATATATCGAGAGAAAAAAAGAGTACGGAGTGCTTATAGTTGAGGGAAGAAAAATTGGAAGAGTTAATGGGTTGGCAGTGATGGGAAGCGCAGCAACGCAGTCAGGAATTGTGCTTCCAATAGAGAGCTCTGTAACGCTGGGAGGAAAAGGAGAAAAAATTATTGCAACAGGAAAGCTGGGAGAAATAGCAAAAGAGGCAATAACAAACGTGAGCGCGATAGTAAAAAAATACTTTGGCGAAGACATAAAAGAAAAATATGACATATTTGTCCAATTCCTGCAGACCTATGAAGGTGTAGAGGGGGACAGCGCAAGCATTGCTGTTGCAACATCAATAATAAGTGCACTTAAAAATATTCCAATAAAACAGGAATACGCAATGACCGGTTCTCTCAGTGTAAGGGGAGATGTGCTTCCTATAGGAGGGCTTTCGAGCAAAGTTGAGGCTGCAATAGATGCGGGCATAAAAAAAGTGATTGTTCCGCAGTCCAATGTGCAGGACCTTGTTGTGGATGAGGAAAAGCTCAAGAAAATAAAAGTCATCCCTGTGACAACAATTATAGAAGTGCTGAGAGAAGTTCTTGACTGGAAGGGCAAAGAGTCAGTGCTGAAGCATATAGAAAAAGTGAATGGTTTATAAATGGGTTTGAAGCTGAGTTTATTATAGTTTTTTCTTATAGACTCATTTTTCGCCTTTCTATGAGTTCCTTATGGTTTGGGCATACAACAAAATAGTCAAAATTCTTTCTCTTTATCATGTTCAGGAGCTTCTGGTCTGTGTGCCTTCCCTTTGTCATAAAATAGAGTATCTGGGTGAATCCGCAGAAGCTGCACTTGTTCTCCTTTATTTCCAAAAGCTGTTTTTTTATTTGTGAGGTGAGTCTGTTGTGCTTTTTTGCATGCAATGACAACTTCAGCTTCTGGATGCACTCT
>JBFYMA010000009.1:0-54036 GCA_041305085.1 Nanobdellota archaeon
GGTCTTGCTGCACCAAAATATAGCATGAGGCGAGCCAGGCAACACAGAAAACTTTGTTTTCTTAGTGGCGTTCGCTACGCTCAGCACACAAAGCGACCAAAAGGAGACTCCGGATGGAGCCGCAATGTGTGGCAGTGTTTCAGGAACAATATAAACCGCTTCATCCAAAAAGTATTTATACCTATTGTGCTTTTACCGATGCATGGTTGATGCAACTATAAGGATGGAGTGCAGCGGGTGCGGAAAAAGAGTACAGTTCATGACCATGAGCTATGGAAAGGACGGCAAAAGCCTTCTGTGCAAGGATTGCTTTGCCAGGCAAAACCCCAAGCCAGACCAAAAAAGCAATGCTGATAAGGAAAAGTTTGTCTGCAACTCATGCAAATACAAGTTTTCTGCAAAAAAAGGCAAAAAAAACCTCGTATGCCCTTACTGCGGAAAAGCAGATATCAGCCACGCATCGGTTCTTTCTGCTGACAACCTTCTAAAGGAAAGCATCCTTGACGACTAATCAAAAACTTTATTAAACGAGAAACCTATTTTCTGGAATATGAGCGGATTGGTGGGGCAAAAAAGTGTTGTGGAGCTTTACAGCCTGTCAATTGTCCAGGAAAATAATAAGTTTATTGTCGGAAGGGAGGAGACAGAAATCTACATTCTTGTGCCAAAAATTGGTGTTGAAATAATTCAAGCAATACAGCATCATAAAAGAATTTCTGTTATTGAACAAAACTTGAAAAAAAAGCATGGCAAGGTTGATGTTACAGGTTTTGTGGAAAACCTGAAAAGCCACGGCTTTGTGAAATCAATTGATAAAAAATTTCTCCATCCTGTTGTTACAAAAAATCCTGACCAGCTTGGATTCTTGAAGCAAAAGCATGTTGCGTGGCTGTTCTCAAAGCCAATGTACACTTTTTATGCTGTGCTCCTGCTTTTTGGGCTGGCAAGCTTTTTGATGAGCCCAGGGTATTTTCCAAAAAGCAAGGATTACTTTTTCACCCAGTACTATATCCTGCTTTTGCCCTTGTCTTTTTTGCTTAGCTGGTTTTTTGTGCTGATGCATGAATTGGGCCATTATCTTGCAGCCAGAAGCCTTGGCATAAGCGCTCACTTTGGCATAAGCCACAGGCTTTATTACCTTGTTGCAACAACAACTGTTACAAACATTTACAGCCTTTCAAAAAAGAAAAGGTTCAGGGTTCTTCTTGGGGGGATGCTCGTCGACTTCATTGTTATAGCTGCGGGTTTTCTGCTTCTTTTTGTCAGCGATAATTTTGCAGCATTTTCACCGCTTGCTTATAACCTCATAAAATTTGTAATACTTATCCAGTTTTTGGGGCTGCTCTGGCAGTTCATGTTTTTTATGAAGACAGACATATACTATGCGTTTGAGCACATAATAGGAATATACAATCTTATGCAGAAAACCAGGCAATTCTTAACAAGCAAGTTTTTGAAGACGTTCAGGCCATTCTTTGCAAAGCATGAAAAAACGGTTGTCAAAGTTTACTCAGGGTTTATGGTTCTGGGCATGCTTATAGTTGCACTAATATTCATTTTTTATTCTGCGCCGATACTTATAAAGCTGTTTGTTACAAGCATTGGAAACATTTTGAGAGGGTTTGTGGCATTAAACTTCAGCCACTTTTATGACAAGCTGCTGTTTTTGCTGTTTTTTGCTTTCAACCAGTCACTGCTTTTGTACTCCCTGATAAAGAACCATTCTCTTGTAAGAAAGCCATGGTTTTACGTTGTGCTGCTTTTACTGTTTATAGCTACAAACTATTTTGTGATATTCTTTGCCATCCTTTTGCTGCTTGTGCTTTTGAAAAGCGCATTCCTGGTCTATTTCCTTACAGCAGTGTTCGGCATAATTGCGTGCATGCTTTTTTTGCAGATAATAAATAGGCTGAACAGGATTTCCAGATTCAGGATAATTCCTGAGATGTTTGTTGCAGCCATAGCAATAATCTATTCCCTTGTGCTTGTGAACTTTTCAAACTATTTTATGACAAGCTTTGCTATTCCTGGCAAGAACTCAATAATGCTTGGAGTGTGCTACTTTATCGGCATGATAATTGGCTATGTATATATGTATGAGTCAATGCACGAGAAGAGCTACAGGCGAAGTGTTGAGCGCTATAAGCGGAAAAAAACTTCTTCTGGCTAATGGCTGCCATTGATTACTTCTTCGACATCCTCAAAGTGCTCAGCAAATATGTGTGCAGATGCTGAAAAAGTCGTTATGGAGCCAAGTTTCAGCCCGAGCCTTTCTGCCACATGATTTTGCAGAGTATAAATCTGGTAAACATTGGCAGGCCAGCCTATAAACATGTCGTTGCTTCTTATAAAGCAGGTAATGTTTAGTTTTTTTTCCTTTACTTTAAAATACACCAAGGCAAGGCTGGGTATGTCTTTATTTGACACCTGGGAGTCCTGTAAAGGGTCATACAAAACTATGAGTGCCCTTCTGCTGTCAGGGTCTTTTTCAAGCAAAGGTATTATGAACTGCTCTATCTGATCTTTTTGGCTTTGAAAATTGAAAATTCTTGGCCCGTATGTATAATTGTACAGGGTTGATGTTTTTTTGTCCAGCATTATGCTTTCCAGCTCTTCCCTGCCTGGATATACCCATTTGTCTGTATTCTTCATCTGGCTTATTGGCAGATGAATGCTTTGTTCAGGGTTTTCTATCACTATTGTCATGTTCAGTATTTCTCTGCAAGTTCTTTTTTCCCTGTCCTGGAAATCAGCTCCTTTTTCCATTATGTGTTTCAGCGATGCTTTCCATGCTTCCAAGGTGCTTTTTTTGAGTATTTCCATTTTTTCACATAAAATCTGTTAGCTTAACTCTTCCTTTGAGCTTTGCAAAATCATAACAAAAAAATGGCAGCCTGAAGGATGATATAATTGTGCTTATCTCCATCACTATGTCTTTTGGCGTTGAGTTGGCTGACCTGAAAAACCTGACTCTGTCTGCGCCTTCAAATATATTAAAAACCTGCTCTCTTGACTCCAGCCTTTTTTTTGTTATTTCTTCAAAAAAATCCTGGACTTTTGATATTGTTGTTTTGTTGTAAGCCCTGTCTGTAAGAGCTTCAGGGCTTATTTTTCTGAATGCGCTTGAAAACCCTGCCCTGAATCTTGAAGGTATGCCGCAGGACTGGAAGATTGTTTCCTGGGCTCTGCAGAATTCTTCTGCAAGCCCTTTGCAGCTTTCCAAAAGCCCTATTGTTTTTTCTTCACTTCTTTCTATGTCAAAATTCCATATTCTTATATAGTTTCTGCTCATGCTGAAAAACCCTTTTGGATTGTCTTTGCTAAGGCCTTCTATGTGCCTGAAGTATTCAAAGGCTTTTCTTCTTTGCATTGTGTTTGCTATCACAAGGCTTTTGAGGCAGTTTGCAACCAGTTTTCTGAACTCTGCACTGCTGGAAGAACTCTTAAAAAATTTTTCATAATCCACAACCATCGAGCTCTGGGAGCAGCAGATCCCCTTAAGGCTTCCTTTTTGTGTTTTCAGGTAGTTTTTCCATTCTTCATCGTCAAAGCTGTATACTCCTGCGCTTCCGATAATGATTGGGGCTGCTTTAAGGGAGTTGTTTTTTATGTTGATTTTTATTGTTTTCTCAGAAAATATTTCTGCAATTCTTTCAATAATTTTGGTTTTTCTTGAAAGCTCTTTTGAGTCCATGCTAAAGATTACATCAACTCGTTTTGGGCTTATGTCTGCAAATATTCTGCAAAATTCTTCTATTTCAGGGCCTGATTTTTCCAGCCCCATCAAAAGGCAAGCCCTTTTTCCGTAGTCTCTGGTGTCTTTGTCCAGCTTTTCCAGAAAGCTTTCAAGCTCCTGACTGTTTTGAAGGTGTTTTTCAAAGCTGTTTATGCCTATGCAGTCATTCAGATTGGCAAAGCTTTCGACAATTATTGAGTAAATGTTATTAAGCCCTGTGAACTGGTCACCTTCTAAAAGTATGCAGTTGAGCTGGCCTGCCCAATTTTCTCCGCCTATTTTCTGGACAATTTTCTGCTTTTCATAGCCTTCTATTGGTGTAATCCTTGTCTGGGTTTTGGAAATTATTATTTTTTTATGGCCTTTGCCAATAATTATCTCGCCTTCTTCTATTGCTATTGTGAAGCACTTTTCGCCTTTTGCCTGGACTTTGGATGTCTTCAGTATGCCTTCATCAACAAGCTTGTTTATGTGGTAAAGGAGCTTTCTGTGGTTTTTTGCCTTTGACTTTTTTTGCAGGTGGATTGCTTCTTTTGACATCGGCACGTCAGGGCTTATGCTGATTTCTGGAAATATTTTTTCCACTATCTCTGATGTGCTGAAGTCTTTTTCAGGGTTTAATTTGAAAATAGACAAAATTTGGCTTTCAAGCTTGTGCATTTTTGCTGGAAAGGCTTTGATGTTTAAAAAAATTCTCTTGTTTCAGGAAAATGTTTCGGTCTGAGATCCTTTTTTTCCGGGTTTTGAGGCAAAACGTATTTAGTTTCAGGGATTTCCTGAATCATTCAGCTTTTTCAGCAAACCAACCATTATATTCCTGAAACACATTGCATTTTTTAAAAAAACGCTTGGGGTGAAAAAATGGGGCTTGTAGACAAAAAAAGCTTGCTGTTGATGTCTTTTCTGCGCAACAATGCAAGGGAAAACCTGACAATGCTGAGCAGGAAAACAAATATTCCTGTAAGCACAATATATGACAGGCTGAAGGGCTTTACAGGCAGCCTTATTGTAAAGCACACATCTTTGCTGGACTTTGGAAAATTAGGGTTTAATGCAAGAGCAAACATGATGGTAAAGGTGTCAAGGGATGAGCAGCAGGGACTAAAGGATTTTCTTCTATCTCACCAAAACGTGAACTCAGTGTACAGAATAAGCAACGGCTATGACTACTTGGCTGAGGGAGTGTTCAGGAATGTGAGGGATGTTGAGGAATTTTTGGAAAGCCTCGGGAAAAGGTTTATTGTGGAAAAGCAGGAAGTCTATTATGTTGTTGAGGATTTGAAAAAAGAGTGCTTTTTGGCTGACAAGGACTTTGTAGAGCTGGTTATTTAGCTTAGGGATTAGAGTGTTCGTGCTTTTCCTGTATGTAAATGAACAAGTTTGAGATGCTTCCATCAAGATAATCAAAAATATTGAATAGCTCTGTAAGAAGCGCATGGCTTTTTTTGTTATCTGCCTCTTCATAGTGCAGAATATTTTTCTGGGCATCTTTTATTTTTTTTCTGAGCTTTGTTTCCTCTTCCTGAAGAGGTTTTTTTGTGATGAATTTTATTGTTTTATCAAGGCACTCTTTGAGAGTTGACAAATACTCTTTTTCTGCTTTGCCAAGATTAATAATTTTTTTTTCCATTACAAAAACCCTGTAAAACCTTGCTATGCTTCTGCCTGTTTTTTCCAGGAAGTATAAGAATATTACGAGGGGGGTGAATATTTCGTGGTTCTCGCTTTTTATAATTCCCTGCCTTATTACATAGTCTCTGTATTTCCAGCCGTTTTTCCTGTACTCATTTATTATCTCATAGCTCTGGAATTTTCCTTGTTCCAGGTCATCCTCAAGCTGCTCCACCATGCATTTGTACGAGATTATTGCCCTTACTATGTATTTTTCGTATTCTATTTCTTCATCTCTTGAGAATACCTTTATGATTCCTTTGTTTTCCGAATAATCATCAAGCTCTGCACCCATGCATACTGAAAGGCCTTCTTTTACCTCTTTTAGCAGGGAAGTGTCTTCAAGCCTGAATCTTATTTCTGTGAAGCCGTTCCTGTAAAGCCTGCTTATCCATGACTTGATGTGCATTTCCTCTTCTTTTGTAAACCTTATTTCTGCTTTTTTTTCTTTTTCTGTAAGCCTGGATGTGCTGAAAACTATTCCTTTTTCTGTCTCTACTGCGTCTAGCTCGTCTCCAGGGCTTATTTTGTGCTTTTTTGTCCAGCTGCTCGGAAGGCTTACTGTTAGTGTGGAGTTTCCCACTCTGTTGACTTTTCTGCGCATTTTTCTTTTAATATGCTGCTTTATTTAAATACTTTTCGCAAAAATAATTATGATATATATCATTATTATTATAATATTTATAATTGCTAAAAGTATATATATTTTTTCCGGTATAACCTTAAATATTCCGAAAAACTCGGAAAAAACAAAATGGGTGATAAAATGATAAGCACAAAAGACCTGATGATTTTGGCAAACCTGAGAAAAAACAGCAGAGAATCCCTGACAAGGCTCAGCAGAAAGACAAGAATACCAGTAAGCACGCTGTACGACAAGCTGAAAAGCTATAGCAATGGTATAATAACAAAACACACAGCAATAATAGACTTTACAAAGCTCGGATTCCACACAAGAGCCAACATTTTGGTCAAGATTTCCCGAGAGCAAAGAGAAGGGGCAAAGGCTTTCCTTGTAAACAACCACAATGTTAATTCTGTGTATAAGATAAGCAATGGCTATGATTACCTTATCGAGGCAGTTTTCAGGAATGTAAAAGACATTGAGGATTTCCTGGAACAGTTTGAGACAAAATTCCAGATAGAGGAAAAGCAGGTTTATTATGTAATAGAAGACATAAAAAAAGAGGCATTTATGGAAAATGATGAGCTTGTAGGCATTCTTGGAGTATAATTAACTGCTCCAAGTCTCTAAATATGGTGCTGAGCATCTTGATGACTCAAGAAATTTCCTTACTGTATGCTCGTAGGGCTTGTTTCTGGCAAGCTCTGCAAGTTCATTCACTTTTCTTTTGAACTTTTCATTGTCTCTGCTGTGGCCAAGGTCTGAGCCTGCTTCGCAGAGGCCTCTGTTCAGCAAAAAATAGTCAACAGCCTGAATATCTTTTCCAGTCAGCGCAAGCAAAACATCTCTTTTATCGTCAAGGCTTAATTCTGTTTCTGCCTGCATGGCAAGGGTAGCAATATCATAGATTGAAGGTGCCATTATAGGATTGAAATCAATAAAACTCTTTGTTTTTTCGCCTTCCTGGCCAAACAAAATATTATATGAGGAAAGATCTCCATGGCTGAACACAAATTCAGAATCCCTGCAGAAAATTCTTTCATATTTTGCCAGCTCAGCCAAAAGTGCTTCTGACTGAGAATTTTTTTCAAACCTTTCATGCACATCATTTTTCTTTCTGCCAAAGCACCTTTTTTCAAGCTGGTCTGAAAGGTTCATGACTGGTATGCTTATTCTGTAATTGTTTGAAAAATAATCTGTTTCAGCATAAAACTCATTGTTGTTTGAAACCATTTTTGTAAGAATCTGCTGGTACTGAATTAATGACTTTCCAAGCTTTATAAAAATAGCTTTGTGGTTTTGCTGTTTTTTGAGCGCTTCTGCCAGCTGTTGGCCGTGGATGAGCAGGCTTAAGGATGAATAAGTGCCATTTTTTTGGAAAAAATGGACTGGAAACTCTGTGCTTATTCCACAGTCTTTTTTCAGCAGCTCTGAATAAGCCAGTCTTGCCAAAAGGAATCTTTCAAAAAAGTCGCTATCAGACTCTGCAACAACCCTTCCTGTTTCTGAGTCAAACTCATAAAGAGTAACTTTTTTTTCTGTACCGAAAATTTGTTTTTTATTTTTTTGCTCATCCATCAGTTCAAGAACTTTGTCAATGCTTTTTCCTAGCTTATTTATAGAGAAAATAGAGTTGAACAAGCTTATTTCAGACTGCACTCTTAAACTATCAATATATTTTTTTTCAAGTTTCTGTATTAATAATTCAGATAATTGTTTATAATCTTTGTTTAAAGTTGCTGCATTATAAATGTATAATGCTGTAGTATTTATATGTTCAGCTAAATCAAGCAGTTTAATGGAATCCGCTAAGTTAACATATTTTTGATTTTTTTCTTGATCTAATTTTACTTTTAAAATGCTTTTTTCCAACAAAGCATAGTCTTTTACTTCATTTTGAGATATTGAAAGATAAAAACTTATTTTTTTCAAATTTATATTATAATTGTGCTTGACTAACGAGTCAGTGATTTTTTTTCTTAATTTGCTATTTAACTTATTATAAATTCTGCTGGTTATCTTATTACTGTTCCATATGTGCTTATATTTATTCAAATAGCGAACCATCTCGCTTTTTATAAGTTGTTTTCTACTGGAGAATTTGCTTCCAATAATCTTTACTGATTTAAATAAAGTGTCAATTGCACACCACGTAAAGGGTATGCTTGCAGATAAACTATATAGGCAATATTTTGTGAAGTCTCTTGAATGGTTGTGTATTTCTGGAATGTTTGCTTTGCTGCTTATTTCGTTAATGTAGGATATGTTACTAAGCTCTGTGTATACAAGCCCTAAAGAAACCAGTATTTTCACAGCTCTTTCAATTTTGTTGGATAAATTATTTACGTTTTTTTTGTAGCCCTCAGAATCAATATTTTTTATATCTTTTTTGTATTTATGGAAAGTAGACTGTATTAAAGACATAGAAACAAGCCCAACAGTCCAAAACGCTGTCAATTTGGGATTTAGACTGAAATTAACATCACAGTTTTCAATCAACTCTTTGTATCTTGGATTATCTATTGATAATACTTTGTAATAGTTGTAGTAATAATGAAATAAAATATTTGAAAAAATGGCTCCATATGCTAATGATGGAATAATTGAGGTTTTTACAGGATTGCGATGCCAAAAAAAAAGCAATTTATCTATTAATCTGCCAACACCTTTTCTTTTTGGTGTTGTGTCGTCTAAAATCCTTTCTTCCAGGTTGAAAAACCTCTTTATGAACTCCCCCATTCTTGTTCTGCAAGAACATTTTTTTGTTTATAAAGGTGATGGGGAAATATTGTTGATAAAAGATAACAAAAAAATAGAAAAATTTAAATATGAGTTATTATAGATAACATATTATGGAGCTTAAATTGGGAAAATATACTGTTGAAACCTTTGCCAGGCAGAGAAACCTTGCTAGGCAGTCTGCTATCAACCTTTTATCCAGCCTAAAGAAAAAGGGCTTTGTCAAAGTAAGCGGTGGAGGAAGGCAGAAAAGAATATATGCTATCAGCCTGGTTTCAAAAAAACCGACAAACGGGTTTTATGATATTGTAAACAAGTATTCGCCGGAAAAGCTGGTCCCAAAGTTTGAGCACTATACATACGGAAATTATGGTGTGGAGGATGCTATAATTGAAGGCATAATGATAGGGGATGCAAGGACAAAACAAGCCACAAAACACCTTTTCAGGCACGTAAAAAATTGGAAAAGACTTTTTGAGCTGGCAGGAAAAAAAAAGCTGGAAAAAGAGCTTGTAAGCATGTACAAAGAGGCAAGAAAAACAACCAGAACCAAAAAAATGCCAGAGAGGTACATTAAATGATAAGCACCCAGGACCAGGATCAGCTGTTCAAGCTTATAGCGGATTATCTGGAAGATGATTTGGAATGCACAGCAATAGGCGGAACAGCGATGATGTTTTCAGGCTACAAAACAGCCACAAAAGACATAGACCTGGTTTTCAACAGCGAAAAGGACAGGAAGGTTTTTGTAAAGGCAATCGAGCAGCTTGGCTACAAAGAAAAATCGCTGTTCTTTTACGATGAGAAAAGGAGAAAGTTTAGCAACAGGCCAAAAATATTCTCAAGAGGAGAAGAAAGGTTTGACCTGTTTGTAAAAAACGTTTTTGGGTTTGAGATAGATGCCTCTGATAGTATAATAACGCAAAAGCATGATTTTATGGGCAAAAAGATGCTAGTAATAAGAGTGCTTCCAAAAGAGCATTTAGTTCTTTTAAAGTCAATAACAGGAAGGGAAAGGGATTATGAGGACATTGAGGCGATAATGCAAGTTGAGAAAGACCTTGACTGGGAGTGGATAGTTGAGGAGGCAATAAGGCAGAAAAAGAGCAACGAATGGATACTCATTGACTTAGAAGAGACCATGCAGAAGCTGAAGAAGAAGTACTTCATCAAGAAGAAACATTTTGACAGGATTTATGGAGAGTGATTGATTCAAATAATATTTTTCTAGATTTTTCCGGAAGATTTTCGGAATAGAATTTTTTAGGTTAAGGCTAAAAAACAATTTATGCTTTAAAATCTGCAAGATTTATATATTAGTTTATTTTAAAAAGTGTAAAATAGTTTTCGATGATAATAAATGATTGAATAAAAATGCATATGCAAAAAGAAGATTTTCAGAAACTGGAAAAAAATGCTTTGGATGAGGAAGTTGATCGTTTGGTTGTTGGCGCCATAATATTGAGAGATAATAATGTTTTGATTCTTAAAAGGAAAAAAGAAGATTTTCTTGAAGGGCTTGAAGAGCTTCCAAGCGGAAAAGTTGAAAATTATGAAGCATTAAATGATGCTTTGTATAGAGAGGTTGCTGAAGAAACAAATCTTGAAGTTGAAAATATTGTTTCTTATGTTGGAAGCTTTGATTACAAAAGCAAAAGCGGAAAGCTAACAAGACAGTTGAATTTCTTTGTGAAGGTTAAAGACACAGAAAATGTTAAGCTTTTGGAACATGATTCATTTACCTGGGTTTCCAAACAAGAACTTGCCAAACACAACATAAGTGAAGAAGTCAAACGATTGATTACTGATGTTTTTTAGGGCGGAGAAAATGGAAAAACTTATATACTAAAGTGTGTTGGTTGTGTTATGAATTTAAAAGTTGGAGATACTATAGGCATAATTTCTCAGTCATGGTGTGGACCAGAAAAATATCCTCATGTTCTGGAGAAAGGAATTGAGACCCTGAAAGAAATGGGTTTCAAAGTCAAAGAATTTCCATTTACCAGAAAACAGGGCAATCCTGAAGAGCGTTCAAGAGATTTAACAAAAGCTATTTTGGATGAAGAGGTAAATGCAATTTTTATGTCAATTGGCGGAGACGACTGCACATTTATTTTACAATATTTAGATACTGAGCTTCTTCAAAAATATAAAAAGCCAATTATGGGATATTCTGATCCAACGGCTATACTAGTATTTTTGTACCAACAGGGTTTTCCGTGTTATTATGGTCCAACTATGATGGCAGGATTTGCACAAGTGAATGAGTATCCTGAATGGAGGCTTTATCTTGAAAAAACTTTGAAAGGAGAGAGTTTGCCGTTCATTCCATTCAAAGAGTATAATAATGGATATGAAGATTGGTCTCAAGGTGTTATTAAAGTTAAACCAAAAAAGAAAAATGATGGCTTCCATTTTCTTAATAAATTAAAGGGAGAAGGCAAATTATTTGGGGGAAATTTAGAGGTATTAGAATTCTTAAAAGGGACGGATTACTGGCCAAACAAAGATTTTTGGAATGATAAAATATTATTTTTAGAAACTTCTGATGATGCATTGTCCATAACTCAGATTAAATATATTCTGAGGAATTATGGCTTTATGGGAGTTTTACAAAGAATTAATGGTTTGATATTTGGGAGGGCTAGAGATTTTTCGGCCAAGAAAAAAGCAGAATTAGAAAAAATGATACTTTCTGTTTTGACTGAATTTGACGTTAGTATTCCTGTAGTCACAAATTTTGACATAGGACATACAGATCCCCATTTTGTC
Source organism: Nanobdellota archaeon (assembly GCA_041305085.1). GTDB lineage: Archaea > Nanobdellota > Nanobdellia > Woesearchaeales > UBA9642 > SURF-58. The sequence goes on from JBFYMA010000009.1 coordinate 11,544, forward strand.
CTGAAGTATGGTGAAGAAGTAAAAATATTACCAGAATCTGTAGAGAAGGTTAACTAGTTATAAACTTTTAAAATAAATTTTGGACCAGTTCCGTGCCGAACCCAGAAATTACAGTTCTTTCTTTTTGATTGTTCGTTAATTTTGCAACCCAATCAACCTCACCACCATCAATTAGTTGAACTGTGTTTCCGCTTGAGTTATTTGCAAATATGTGAAAGCAACTTCCAGAGTAATATCCCAAACCTGCTTTTCTATTAAAATCGAAGCCAAAATTAATATTATTATATTTAGAGCTCAATGGTTTAAATAAATTGCATTCTAAATCTTTAAGAGTGTCTAGTTTGTTTACTAAATCGTACTTATCAACTTCTGTTTTACTGAGTTCATCTAGAGAATTAACCTTTTTCGGTAATGAAACATTATATTCCTTAAATAAGTCAAAATCATAGTTTAAAGAATTCTTTTTTACAATATCAAAGGGAATATTATCTTTTAAGATTATTTGTTGTAGTATATTAGTGTCAGAAAAATATACACTAATATTCTCAAATTTCATTCCTTCTCCACATAGTTTTTCAAGAAAAGATAACCACAAATCTATATGTTTAACTGAAGCAATTTTATAAAATCTTGAGCCTGCAATTTCTTTTCCTGATGAACACAAACCATATAATCTGAAGTGTTGTCTAAAACCTTTATTTTCATCAAAATGCTGAAGTCTTATGACTCTAATAGAAGTAGCAAGATTTTCTTCATTGCCAAAATTTTTATATTTAATTCTTCTGTTTGCCATTTCTAAGGCTAAAGGTGTCGTCGAATCGGCAATCACTTCAGAGCCTCTTATCGTAGATAGAATATTATTCTGGTTGACCTTTGTGATTATTGAATTAGTTCCCAATGGAGCTATTGGAGGAAACTCAATAGCTTTGAAATAATCAGGTAAGACAGAATAGAATAAATAATCAAATTTGACTAAATCTCTTTGATCTATTGAACTAGGTCCGAATAATTTTAATTGGTTTTGATAATTCTTAATTAAGTCAGAAGGCGCGAGATTCTCAACTCGGTTTTGAAAAGCTTTTATTAATATAGGTTTAATATCGGACAACGATGAAATGCCTAAAGTTTCAGAAGCTTTCAGAAGCCCAATCTTTTTTTCTTTTTTTTCATGAAGTTTGCTCATTTTATCATAACTTTTTTACTTTGTAAATAAAACAGCCAGGCTTTATGCCAATTTTTCCATCTTCTTTCTGGTATTTTTTGAAATAATTTGATAATTCTTCAATAACTTCTTCAACTAAATTATGTTCATTAAAGAAGGACTCCATATGAAAATTTAGAAAAATCTCTAAGGCCTCGTTCATAGATTCATAGATTATTTCCTGACCTTGATGGTGATTAATTTCCAATTCAATAAAACCTTTCCGTTCTAATAAACTGAAAACCTCATCAATCAATAGTTTAGAAGGGCTTTGCTCGCTGATATTTTTGTAGATTTCAAAAACTTTTCTCCATTGTTTCATTAATATTCTCTGTTCATCAGACATAGAATCAAAATGTATTAAGAAAAATGTTCCAGATTGAGATAAATTTTCTAAAATCATTTTCTCGATAACTTTTTTTATATATTTGCTACCTTCTTCTAATCCTCTTTTAATCATCATTTGATGGGTTGAATGTGAAAAACTCCATAAACTGTAGATTAAATCAAATTTGTCTTGTGTTGCTGCAAGAAAGTCTATAGAATCTGAATTACTATATTGCATATTTTTTATAGTTTTAAATTTTTTCTTTGTAAATTCAAGCATTCTTTGGCTTAAATCCACAAGTTCAATTTTATTCCATTCACTGATTTTTTCAAACAATATTTTTGTCACTCTGCCAGATCCACAACCTAATTCTAATATACTTAGATCATTCTTTCTAGGTAACTCGTTAAGATGATCACCAAAGAATTTAAGATCTGGTTTTCCATCGAATACATAATCCTTTAATAGATGATCGTAATAATGAGGTTCTACATAGTCCTCAACAGTTGTTGTGATTTTGAGCCAAGGATATTTTTGAAAGACTGGATTCATTTTTATCCTAAAATTTTTTGCTTCCTGTAAATAATTCTTCATCTAATAATAAATTGGTTTTTCTCAAAATCAAAATAGTATATCCCATATGTGATAGATTTTCTCTAAACAATTTAATGTATCTGGTGTACTTCACATCCAACATCTTTTTAGCATCTGAATTTAAATTTTCCAAATGTTTTCTTGATAAAATCATCTTCACATAGGACTGTATTTTATCGTCTTTAATATAGTCAAATTCATAATCAATTTCTTTTAAAACTTCTACTTTTTCACTTTTAAACATATTTAGCCAGTACTGTTTATCTTGAACTTTAATATCAACTATTATTGCTCTGGAGACACCGGAAACAAGTTCTTCGGAAGGATGTTTTATGTAATACATTGGTATAGCAACGATGTATCCCTCATCTTTAATAACTCGTTTATATTCATTTAATGCTTTTTCTCTATTGTTAACAATAGAAGTAACATTTCCACAAAAAACTAAATCGAATGTTTTATCATCAAACTCAAGTTTTTCGACATCTCCTATTCTAAAATCAATATTTTGAAGTCCAAGTTTTTCAGCTCTACTTTTGCATTCCTCTATAGACACAGGATTTATGTCAATTGCAGTGATTTTACAACCCACTAATCTGGCCAATTCCAAAGAGGTAAATCCAGTACTTGTGCCAACTTCAAGAATTTTTGAATTTTTATTAATAAATGTATTTTTTATAACCTCAATAACAGAATTAATTCCCCCAGGAGGTCTATTGGTTTCTCTTGTTATTGATATTAGTTCGTTGTAATTCATACATTCAATATCTTGTTTTGTTAGTTCATTGATTTTTTTCATTTTAGTTTACCAATATCTGTTCTATAATTTAATTCTGGAACTTTTCTATTAATTTCATCATAAAGAACTCGTCGTGTTTCATCTAAATTTGTATCTGAATATTGAAATATTACTGAATTAGAACTGTGGAGTTTTAGCCTAAAAGTGGCTTCAGTCTCTTTTATGATTTCAATCCATCCAAAATATGATTTGACTTTGCTTTGGTCTTTATTAAACTCTATTACTTGCAGATTTGATGGTTCAATATATGGATAATAAGAAGGATATGCAGAAACAGCAATAGATGCTTTATTACTGAATTTGCTTTTTATTTGGCTTAATGAACCATTAAGTGTGTTAGCATAAATTTCGAAAAGACAGTTTTCTAGATTATTAAACAAACTGGCAGAAGTGTGAATGCCAGGTCTTCTAAAGTTAATTTCCAGCAAGTAAATCTTCCCTGATTTTCGGTCTTTGATTAGGTCAAGATTTAAGGGGCCTATGTATTTTCTGCCTCCAAGCAAATTAATTTTGCTTATGAATTCTTTCGTTGCACTTAAAATATGTTCTTCTTCTTCTTTATTAATGAAAGGAACAGATCCTGCTATTGTGTAAGATCCTGTACCTCCGCACAAAGGTCCAGTGTCGTTATCATTAAGATGTTTGTAGCATACATTTAAACCTAAATTGAAGAAGTTTAAATTCTCATCTACAAAATAATTGCTGCTGAAATCATCTCCTATTATTCTTCTTTGAACTAATACTTTTCCAGATACACTCAATGAATTTTTTACAAATACTTGTGCTTCTTGTGATTCAAGTTTATCTACTATTTTTACTCTAGATGAAATGTTTCCATTTGAAAATTTGCTGTTGTCTCCTACGAATTTTAAGACATGAGGAGTATTTTGATTGAACTTATGAAGAGAGTCCAAGGAAGTTATGATTTCTGTTTCTGGAAGTATGTCTGTTTGAGTAATAATTTCAAAAATTTTTGATTTATCTTCTTCAAAAATAAATTGGTTTTTATTTCCACCAATATATTTTATATTGTTCATTGACAATAATGTGCTTTTAGATATAATAGATTCATCTGTTGATAAATGAATTATGTCATACTCTCTTAATTTGGCTATTAATTCATCATCAGATATATCGTTTAAGTCAATTGTTTGATTTGCAGCTTTAGCAATCATAGGATTAGAAATTGATTGAAAACTATCGGCAGAAATGCCTTCTTCTATAAGTCTTTTTATGAAGAGTTCTTCAACTGGCGTTGAGCCGAATATTGCAACCTTTTTATTCTGTGTATTTGACATTTTATATTTTTAATGTTTTGTTAACTCTTGGAAAATGGTTTGCTGACCAAATAAAGGGCATCTCAAGTAATCCATGTAGTAATCTTTCCCAGCCTAAACCGAAACCAGATGAAACTTTATATTTATTTAATTGTCTTGATTCCAAATAAGGTTTGTAATCGTCTTTTGGTAAATTGAACAACTCTGATTTTTTTTCTAGTTCCTGTATACTTCCCACTCTCTGTCCACTACCTAAAATTTCTATGTAACCTGGCCAAATAATGTCAAGGTTGTTTGCAACCTCTGGTTCGCTATTGTCAACCACTGCGTGATAAAACGGAACCTCCAATATAGGAAACTCTTTTATTCCAATTATTGAATTATACAGTTCAGTTAGTCTTACTTCTTCCCAGCTACCAAAATTTTTTAAGGTAAATTTCTTGTATTTTTCATCATTAGTGTCGTCATATAATTTCTCAAGTGCTTCTTTGAAGCTGATTATTTTTAATCCGTTTTCTAAAATTATTTGTTTAATTTTATCTATTTTTTCATCACTTAAAAATAATTTAAGCTCTTTCAGATTGTGCTGTAGTAAGTCAGCAACTATTTTTTTTATCATATTAATCGCTATTTCTATATTTCTCTCCTGAAGAATATTTCCTTCATATTCTACATGATGAAATTCACAAAGATGCGTTGCGTCTGCTAGTTCTTTTCTAAACGAATTATAAATTGAGTAAACGTGATCTACATCATGTTGTATTAAAGATAACTCTAAATAAATTTGCGAAGATTCTGACAAAAATGCAATTTTTTGGTAATCAAACCATTGTAATGTAATTGGACAGGTATCTGTTGTATAGTTTATTGCTTCTTTACCATATACTGCGCCAGGTGACGAAATCATTCTTGTGGTAAGTGGAAGCAAAGTAAACAAAGCACCCAATGATGAAAAATATTCATTAATAGAAATATTAATTCTATGATTTATTTTTGATATGGCAGTCCAATATTTATTAGATTCAAATGATTTAACTCTACTCTCAAATTCCTCAGTAGAATATGACTTTCCAAGTATATCGCGAATGGGTTGAAAAATATTATTGCCTACATAGTCCAAATTCTTTCCATTTGTTTTATAAGGTCCTATCACTACAAATTTAGTATTTTCATATTGTTTATAAATATGTCGTCTCATTTCCGGAAGATTTTCGGAATAGAATTTTATAGGTTAAGGCTAAAAAACAATTTATGCTTTAAAATCTGCAAGATTTATATACTAGCTCATTTTAAATGTCATTCAATAGTTTTTGGAGATGAATTAATGGAAGAAAAAACATTTTTGTTTATAACAAGGCATGGAACTGTAAATACTCCGAAGCCAGGCATGTGGGGTGGACAAATAGATTACCATCTCTCAGATTCTGGAAAAAAGCAGGCAGAGATTCTGGGAAAAGTCCTAACAAAATTCGGCATTTCTGTAATCATAACATCAACTCTTAGCAGAAGTGTGGATACGGGAAGGATAGTTCAAAAACATATTCCTGGTTCAGTTCTGGAATCTCATGATGAGTTAATTGAGATGTCTCATGGGGAAGTTGATGGCCTAACCACTGAAGAGTTTTTTTTGAAATTTCCAAACATCCCTCAAGCTTGGGGCAGAAATGAGGATCCTGTTTTTCCTGGAGGGGAGAATTTTGAAATGGTTGAGAAAAGAGCTATTCCAAAGCTTAATCAGCTTCTATCCAAATACAAAGGAAAAAAGCTGTTGTTTGTAGGCCACAAAAGCATCAACCTGGTTTTGCTGGGGCATTTTCTCAAGATTCCCTTTGCATACAGGCATATACTCGAGCAGGAAAATTGTCACCTTACTTTGATTCAGCTGTCTCCAAAGCAGAGAATACATTTTGTTAATGTTTATCCAGAGGGAATAAAACATAATAAAGTTATCAGAGAATTGGATTGATATTTCGGTGAAAACATTGGCTGATAAACACATTGCAAAAAACATTGTTGTAACTCTTGACTTTGATGGGTGTATAGCTAGCGCTGAAAAGGCAAAGATTTTTTATACAAAAAAAATGTTTGGGAAAGATGTAACTCCATCCCAGTTGACCAGGGAAACCTACCCTTTAGGGCAGGAAAACTACAAGAAATTAATGTACTATGTTACAACAGATGGCATAATGGAGTTTGAGCTTTTGCCAAATGCAAAAGAAGTCCTGCACAGTTTGCACAAGACAGGTTTCAGATTTGCAGTTGTTACTGGCAGGCATGAGTCTCCAGAGCATCCAGAGCTTACTGCCTGCATAAAGTATTGCAAAAGGCATGCATTGCCAGTAAAATATTTTCATAACACCAGTGAAAATCCTAAAACAGTCATATGCAGCAAGCTTCATTCAAGGGCAATGATTGATGACACTTTGAAAAAGCTGTTGTTTCTTCAAAACTCAAACATGGCTTTGTTTTACCTCCAGCAGCCCTGGAACTTGCATGAAAAGGTTGATAGTGTGAACAATTTTGGAATATTTCCTATTAACAGCTGGCTGGAGTTTAGGAATGGTTTGTTGAACATGAAGATGCTTCATGAAAAAATTTGCCTAGAATTAGGGATCGAAAACAATTGGCGCAACCTGGAAAAAATAGTCCAATATCAACGAAAAAACAATTTACTATAACCGGAATTCTGCGAGAATAGGATAATGGTCAGATAGCTGGTCTGTTTCTTTGTTTCTTATTATTTGGGCGCTTTTCAAAAATTGGAAAAGCTGCTTGTTTGTGAAAAAATAGTCTAATCTCAATTTTTGGAAGTGCTCTTTGTCTTTGTTGTAAGGGGAAGGCACAGAATATTCAAATTTTTTCGAGAATTTTTTTATGCAGTCCATAAATCCAAAGCTTTCAATTTTTTTTATTACATCCATTCTTATGCTTGTTGTTCCAAACTTTGAGCTGTTTATTGATTTCATAAACCTTAGAAGCTTTTCTTTATCATAAAAGTCTTGCGGAGACAAAGAGTTAAGGTCGCCCATCAAAAGGCAATATATGTCTTTAGGAGCATTTGCCAATACTGTTTTCAATTCTTTAAGCCTCAAATCTTCATTTTCTGAATGCAGATGTGTAAGAATAAGGCACAAATCCTGGTTTTTGTATTTAAAATCTGTCCGTATCATGCCTGTTTTGAAGCTTCGAGTAATAATTTTTTTGTAAGTATTTTTTTGGTTTGAAAAAATTCCAAGATTATAACCGCTGGTTGCATGTGCAAAAGCAACATTTTTTAATCCGGACTTTTCTTCAAATTCTTTAAGTTTTTGATAGTTGTTGTTCTGCCACTGGTTTAATTCAGACAACCCTAAAAAATCTGGATTAACTTTTTTTATAAACCTTGTGAGATTTTCGAACCTTTCAGGCTCTTCACAACCTTCGTATATATTTATATAGAGTATTTTCATTTTGAAAGTTTTTCTATTTCTGGAAATATGTTGTCCCACGATTCTGGGTTTTCAGGGTTAAAAATTATTATATTAGGAACAATACCTTTTAATTCTTCAAGCATTGTTGGATAGTCATCGATGAATAAGTCCAGGTTAATTTTTTTGCATGCTTCAGACTTTGGCCCATTATTTGTGTTGATGATTTCTTCAAATTCTGAAATGTTGTGCTGTTGGAGCCACTGCTTTGTGTACTTTATTTCAGAATCAGTTCTTAAAGTAATAATAAACACTTTATGTCCTTCTTTTTTGAGTTTTTTTAAATAATTTTTTGCGCCATTAATTTCAGGCGTTTTCAGATATTTTGAGGTGTTGTAAAGCTCTGCAATCATTTCTGTGTATTGCTCTTTTGTAAGCCCGCTGTGGAACTTGCTTGGGTTTGAGCAATAAAAGCCAAACTTTTCCTTAATATAAGCCCTTTTCAGTGCAGAGCCGTAAGCAATTACACCATCAAAGTCAATACCGATGCGGAGCTTTTTAGACATATTACTGAATATTTATTGGTTGTTTATAAGTTTTACTCTGGATATAGGGAAACTGTTCGGAATGCAGTAAATAAAAAGAATTTTTGAAAGCTGTTATACTATGAATTTAAAAATGGTGTGGATTTTTCTATAATAATGTTTTTCTGGCTGTCGAGTGAATGATCCCCTTCCAGAAATTCGATAACAAAATTGGCTGGCAAACCAATAAATATTCAGCAAAGTATGTCCTGAAAAGCTTTGTTTTAATTATGACTATAGATGGAATGTTCTGAGGAGAGGGAATTGGAACAGTATGGATTGGGATTCGCCTCAGAGAGTAATTAAATGTGCTAAAAGTATTGGATTAAAAGAAAAGTATTTAAATAGTATCTTTTATTATAATAGCAGTAACTTTTTTAATTTGAGATGACAAAATGGGTTGGCTAAGCTGGTATACAAAATATGCCAAGTACTATCATTTACTTGATGGTGCGAGTATTGATTATATGAAATTTGCTAAAAAGTTAGATGTAGTTTTTAGAAAACACAATATTAAAAAAATTTTAGATTTTGCTTGTGGAATTGGCAAGCTTGGCATTGAGCTGACAAAAATAGGATATAGTGTGGTCGGAATTGACTTAAATAGTGCAATGATTAATGAGGCAAAAAAAAATTCAAAAAACGCAAAAATAAAATTTGAAATTAAGCAAGGAGATTTAAGAAAAGATACTATTGGTAAATTTGATGCTATCCTCTGCACATATAATTATATTGGTCATTTTTCCAGGAAAGAGTTTATGGATATTGTCGATAATTTTAAGAATAATTTAAATAATGGCGGTTTAATTTTTTTTGACATATTTAATTTTAAATTTATGGACAAGAAATTTAAAGAAGATGTATTTATAGATGTTTCTAGCTCTGTTGGTGAAATTTCTGCTACAAGATTTAATCAAAATACATTAGATAGAACTAATAAAATTATGAAAATTAATCAGACTACTTTTATCCAAGATGAGATTTTGAGGATGTACTCTGATTCTTGGGAATTAAAAATATATGATCTGGATGAGATTGAAAATATGCTTGCGAGTAAATTTGAAATAATTAATGTGTATGGAAGTATTTTTGGAGATTCCTTATTATGCCCTTATTCTGAGGATAAAGAGTGTATAGTAATTTTAGCTAAACTAAAGTAGAAATGAGAGAGAAGAGAACTCAGGGATTTTCATAAGGATCAAGTTGAGATGTCTTCTATTATTTGTCTAGATAGTTCTGCAAGCTCTTTATCGCTGGCTCTTTCACCTATCAATGTAGTAATATAGCCTTCATATTTTTTAAAGAATACTTTTTTTTCTGCCCAAGTTTCTACAAATTTATCTTTTAGCCCATGAAGAGGATATAATTTTATATGCGCATGATCTATTCCCATACCTTCCATAACCATAGCAACCCTTTTTACTCCTAATTTATTTTCTAACAGAGTTGCAATTTTTTGAGAGATTAACATAAATTCAATATAATCATTTTTTGGCATATAAAATACATCCGAACTGTAATGCTTTTTTGGAATAACTAGAGTCATACCTCTAGTATTTGGATACAGATCTAAAAATGCAAGAAACTCATTATCTTCATACACTTTATGGCAAGGAATTTCTCCTTTCACTATTTTGCAAAATATGCAGTTATCAGACATTATTATAAACAGCACATCTTTGTTTATAAAGCTATTGAAAACTGGGTAAAGGTTGCCCAAAAACTTTGGCTACACCCTTCTAAATCACAAATTTTAAATACTTGCTAGTCCAGAAAAGAGCCATTACGGAGGTGTCATTATGCCGAAAAAAACCAAGAAAAAGGCAGGCAAAGCCAAGAAGAAGTCTGCCAAAAATAAGACCAGCAAGGCCAAAAAAGCCAAAAAGAAGCCAGCCAAGAAGAACTCTGCCAAAAAAAAGGTCAGAAGCGAAAAGCTGGAGAAGATTGAGGATACACGGGGAGCTGGCGACGTAAAAACAGCGGTTACTTTGTTTCGATAGATAATTTTTTTATTTCATTACTACTTTTTGGTGGTGAATAATCGAAACATTTTTAAATGATTATGCACTAATGCCATTATATGGTAGCTGATATTGGATCAATGGTGAGAGGGTTCACCAATGAATTATTGTTTGCTAGAGATATTCCTTCTTTGTACCGAGTTCTTACTAATAAAATTGATGAAATATCTGAGAGAATAGGTTTTGATGAAATTGCTATTCATGTCTGTACGGACGAGGATAATAACTTAGTTCCCGCAAATCCTGATTTGAGTAATGTTTCTCAATTAGTAAGAGTGTACAGTACAACATTCACAGGAGAAGTTATGGCTGATTTACTTGATAAACCATTTGACCCTGAATCTATTGCAAATGATGAGTTTATGATTCCTTATCAAACTAACGAAGTATTTGAAATGCCCAGAAGTGAGAAAAAAATTAAGGCTTTGATTAGCGCGGGAGTGTTGCATCCTAATATCTTGGATAACATTTCAAACGACTACGAATCAGTTTATGTTCCTAGGATGAAAAAGTCTGGCAAGATTCCCACCACTCCAGAAATGCATAGAGGGGGAATACATGTTCCTTTGTTGATTGATGGTGGATTTAATTACGGCCAAATTAACTTTTCAGTATTCAACCAGGACCCAGAAAAATATCCAGACCTTGCAAAGTTAACCTTAGAAGATGACATACCTGACAAGTACAAAGACATGATAAAAGAAATAACTTCTGAATTCTCGCCGATAATATTCAACATATTAAAACTTCACAAAGAGCACAAATTAAGGACTGCTGCGGAACAGGCAAAAAAAGAAACTGAAGCGAAAAATCAAGAACTAAAACAGGCCTACTCCGACCTTGAAGTGTCTACTGCTGCTTTGATCGAGCAAGAGAAAAAGACCGCAGAGCAGAAGGCAAGGGCTGCGAGGGAAGAGGCTACTAGGGCAATTGCTGAGGGTGTTTTGCATGATATAGGAAATTTGGTGAATAGGGTTGACTCAAGTGTTAGGTTTGGGATGACTGATGTATATGATGAATATGCAGACTTTTCAAAGATTTTTGAGGAATTGAAAACTGTTCCTGAAGGCAAATTCAAATCAAAATTTGAGGAGCTTATGAGCCATGACTTTTGGGATGTTTTGAAGGATGGTGCAAGCAGCGTTCCTTTGGTGAGGGATAATCTTCTTGCTATTAATCATCTTTTGAAGTCCATAAGAACTGACTATGAGTTTTCATTCAAGGATGTTTATTTCAGCCAACTGGTAGAGTCTGAAGTCTCTGATTTAGAGCCGACCATGAAGAGCATGACAATTTCAAGAAACTATCTGACTGATCCTGTAAAAATAAATGTAGACCCTATTCATGTTGGTCGTGTTATAGGAAATATTGTTAAAAATGCCTATGAAGCAATGATTAGCAAGCCAGATGGCAAGCTTATAATAACTGAATCAATGGCTGGCCCAGAAAAGGTCAAAATGTCTTTTCATGATAATGGTCAGGGAATTCCTGATCACATGAAGCCAAAAATATTCCAGTTATACACAACATCTAACGTTGTCAATTCAGACAGCAGAAAACGTGGTTTGGGGCTGTATACTTCTAAAAAGCTTGTTGAAGCCCATAAAGATGCAAGGCTTTATTTTGATTCACAGCTAGGAAAAGGAACAACGTTTAACTTAGAATTTCCAGTTAGTGTTTAATCAGCTTATTAAAACTCCAGTTAGTGTTTAATCAGCTTATTAAAACTATTTAACTAATTTCTGTGTAGGCCTAAAAACCCTTCCCATAAGGTATTCAAAGCTTTTTGAATCTGCATAGTTTTCATCAGCTTGCAGAAATGGCTTTATTATAAATCCTGCAATGTAAGGTGCTCCCATCATATCTGCTGCCTGCTCTATGTTTGTTTGGGCTGATAGCATTATTGCTTTCATCATTGGCTGGATTTTGTGTGCTTCTTCAAGAATCTTGTGGCCAAGCTCTCCGCCCAGCAGCACTTCGTCTGTAAGCGCCAGGTCATAAAGGTTTCTCTCCACCAAACTAAGCATCTCTTTTCTGCCTTTAGCTATGTCTATCTGAAGCTCGTTCTTTTCTGAGAATTCAGAGTTCTTTTTTGCACATCTGGTTATAATTTTTTGCAAATCCTTTGCCGCCTGGTCTTCATCTTCAATTATTAAAATCCTTCTGTGCTGACTGTCTGTTGCTGCATACTCCTTTACTCCTGTAATTCCTTCTTTTCCTTCATAGCTTTCTATTATGGATTTGGCAACTTCATCCAGTTTGGATAGTTCTGCACTACTTAAGAGGTCTAGCCTTGGAACAAACTGCCTGTTTTTCTTTTCTGTTGGCACAACTATGTGGGCTTGATTGTGCAAATAACCCCAAGACATAACTGGATGGTTGTCTGCAAGATAAAATGTCAGCATGTCCAGAAGTGCTCCTGCTGCTGCATCTGCACTATAGCCAAGTGTGCCTGCAACCAAAGGGCCTTCTATCAATGTTTTCTCCTTGGCATCACTTATTATTCTTGAATCATGATCTGTTAAGGGCTTTTCGTTTATTCTTACAAGGTTGTTTAGGAAAATGTTTCCTGTTCTTGAGTGGTCACCCACAACCAGCACATTTTCTATTTTGTTTCTTTCCAGTTTTTCTGCCTCTTCCATAAGTCTGAACCAGTTTTCTCCTGAATTGTATCTTTGGCCTAATTCTTGGTTGGTAGAAATATGTGCTGCCAGGTTCAGGTTGTCGATCCACCTGTTTCTGTCCAGAACAGCGCCAAACTGCATTATTTTTTCAGGATCAATATTTGAGTATTCCTGAAAAAGATTGGAAAATGGGCCAACAGGGTTGCTCACCATGAAAACCTGGCCATTGAAATCTTTTTTTGCATATGCCTGGGCTATTTTTCTTATGAGCTTGGCATCATAGGGGACTGTCTGTTCTCTTATGAACTTCTTGCTTATGTTTTTGTAGCTGTAGCCTTCTTTTGCGGCAATGATATGTATTCCGTTGTTTGGAAGGGTTTCGTATGATTCATGCCTTATTATTGTTACAGGGTTGCGTTCTCCTCTCAAACCTCTTAATTCACACACTCTTGCCTGTGATTTTGTAAGCCCTGAAGGGCTTTGTTCCGAATCCCTGTTGTATACATGTATTTCTCTTATGCCGTACTCCTGCGCTTTGGCAGTCATGGCCTTGGCCATGCTGTATCCTGTGTTTCCGAAACCTACTATTGTAGCTTTTTCAATACCCATACTAAAAGTTAAATAACCCTCATTTATAAAGCTTTCGCTTTTTAACTACTGTTTAGTGATTAATAATTAAAATCAACCATTCCCAGAATAAAATATGATCCCTGATGTGGAAGGAAAAGGTTTATGTCTGCAGAGTTAACGTTTCTCCTTACAACATGGGAATCAATCCTTTTCTTTACAAAAAGCCATTCCTCTTCGTTTCCATGAACCACTGTTAGCAGATGCTTTCTCAGGTCTCTCTCTTTCAAGACATTGTTTGAAATATCTGTGACTTCTGCCAGCTCATCAAAGCCTATTATTCCAAGAACTGTGCCCACAATCTCTTCCCTCAATATCTTTGATTTTGCACTCATATTATCAATTATTACCAGATCCATTGAATGGCTTTTTTTGTCAAGCTTTCCCTGGATGATCTCTGCGTTTTCCTTTACTTCTGAAATAAATATTTCCAGATTTTTCAGCTCTTTTTCATTATATCTTCCAAAATCAGAATTATTGTTTGTTGGGTCTGAATCCTTGTAGTTTTTGGACTGTTTTTTTAGCTCAGCAACAAACTTTTCCTTGATTGCCTTTTCCACAAAGACTGGAGTGGTGGATATGCAATGGGCTCCTCTTGCATCAATACAGCCTTCAATAACCAATTTTGCAGCCTGGGAAATATCTGCATTTTTTGTTACTATAATAACAGGCAATCCTGAGCCATACCTGCTGAGCTTCACATCCTTTGAGTAATCCCTTGTAATTACTCTATTCTCATCCTTTTCATATATAATACTGTTTATGGTTTTTGTGGAGCCAAACATTACAGCATGCTTCACGCTTTCCAGAAGCATCCTGACAAAGCCTGTGCTTTCAGGCTTTTTTGAGTCCCAGGTAATAAGTTGGCCTCCTTCTGGAAAGCCATGCTTTTTCATGAGCTCAAAAAAGTGAAAAGTGACAAAATCCCTGGTGCTGGCCCTGACAACCAGATGGCTTCCTGCAAGAATTCCCTGCGCCAGCACAAAAAACTGCTCAAATGAGTCCATGTTTCCTGAAAGCGCAACAAATGTTGGTTGGTAGAGCTGATAGGTTTTTCTTCCAATCTCTTTTTCTTTAAAAACAATGCTTTCTCCTTCTACAAAATTTTTCTTGCTCCCAAAAACCACTTTCATGAAGTCATCAATATTCTCAATCCACTCTTTGAGTTTTGATAGGGGTGCAACAATATGCTTCACAGGGGTTCCGCGAAGCATTGCGACTTTTTTTACAAAAATTTTGTCGCTCAAATAATCATCCAGCATGATTTTTACTATTTTTGCCCGCTCATCAAAAGGCTTTGATTTTATCTTTTCCTGCTGTTCGCCAATGGCTCTTCTCAGCTTTCTCACTTCGAAGCCATCAGCATCAGGAACCTTTGCAAGAATATCTTTTCCAGTATAGTCAAACACATCTATATAGCTTTTTGAATCAACAAATTCCCCGTTTATAAAATTTCTTACATGGATTACCATACTTCACATCCGCCTTCCAGCTTGTCCTGAACATACAAAACTCTCTGGACATCCTTTATTTTTGGGGTTGTCCTTCCGCAGGCGCATTTTTCTTCAATATATGTTGCCTCATCCCCTACCAAAAATCTGAACAATTGGGTTGCTTTGCTAACATCTATGCCTTTTTCTGTGGATGAGCCAATTCTGGATATTACAATGAATCCCCTTTCCCCGCTTTTGACCTGCTCTCCTTTTTCGTTCACCACTTCCAGAAGAACATTTCCGTTTGTTATATGCAAAGAGTGCTTGTCTGCCTGGCAGTTTATGGCAGTTGGAAAAGCATCTGTTGAGCCGTAAATGTTTACAATGTGGTGTATGTCCAGCTCTGCCAGCTCCTGAATCAGCTCATCAGTCATTGGTGTACTGGAATGAATAATCATAAAAACATTTTTTCCGTTGATGTAGCCATTTTTGTCAGCATTCAAAAAGTCAACAATGCTTCCGCCTTTTTTTGACCCTGACTGGGGTGTTGCTATGAGCACGTTTGCTTTGTATTTTTCCATCTGTTGCATTGCTTTTTCATCGTCAGAGCTGAAGTGCCTGGGTATAGTTATTCCGTTCAGCATCCTTATTATTGCATCAAATGCAGGTCCTGCAATATGCCCCTGGTTGTAGCCGTTGAATGCTATAAGTGGATGCTTTATCTTTATTTCATCCATCATTCTTATTATTGACTCGGTGTTTGCCTTCCAGTCAGCATATGTCCAGAACATAGAGGTCGGTTCGCCGGTTGTTCCTCCGGTTCCTCTGTTAAGAAAAATTCTTTCTTCTCCTTTTGTTTTGTCTGTCTGAAGAAGCTTTTTTGGCAGAAGCCCATAAGGCCCAAGCTTTCTCACTGTCTCTTTTTTCAGGATTGGCAGCTTTCTGAAGTCCTCAATTGTTTTGATGTCAGAAGGCTTTATACCTTTCTTGTCAAAGCTTTCCCTGTAAAAATCCACATTTTCATAAGCATATTTCAGCTGTTTTTGTATTAATGACAGCAGAAACTTCTCTCTCTCAGATTTTGAGACTTTATCCAGCTGGGGATCCATAAAACTGTTTATGTTCATGATGCAGCCTCCTTTATTTAATTAAAAAAAAAGAAAGGCATTTTTCTATAAAAATCTATCGCTGCTATTCTGTAAACAGGCGGTCATATATGAGCAGTGCAGACACTGACTGGTTGACAGTCTGGCACGCAATGTTTCTTTTGCCCCCTATCTCCCCAAAGGTATGGAATCCTATCAAAGGAGTGTTTTTGTACTTTTTTGTAACTGAATCAACCTCCACAGACACATCCTCTCCCAGCAGTGCTTTCCTTCCGCAGCAGTCAAACACAAAAGCCAGTGCAGGAGGCTTTCCTCCTTTTACAAAGCTGTCAGCTTCAGCAACGCCATCCCTTATGGAGTTAATGGTTTTGTTCTTGTCGAAGTCCATTATTGTTACTGCTGAGTTTTCTGCCAGCTTCATAACTGAATGCATTGTTTTTTTGTCCTTGTTTGGCATTGCCTCTTTTATGTAGGTGTTGCCGTTGGGGTCAATTATGCCCAGAGGCCTTGAAAAGGTGTATTTGAATGGGTCTTTTACCATGTCATCCACATCAATGCCTACAAGCCTGGAATACTCCTCCAGTGCAGGCTTGCCGTTTATCTCCACAATTGTGTGGCCGTCATCTGCAAGCCTTGTAAGAACTCCCACTTCTCTTGTCTTTATGTATCCATGGCTTAGGTTGTGGGCAAAGTAAAGGTTTGAAACCACAAAAAGCACAACAGCCCCGTGCCTGAGAACCTTGCCTTCTGCAAAATGGAATATGTTTGTAACATTTTTTTGCAGGAAGTCATTCAGGTTGCTGCTTGCAGAGCCCCCAATTATGGGAATGTTCGGACCGGTAATGTTGAATACCCCTTCCAGAAATTCTGTTTCTCTTCCAGGAACATTCTGCCCTTTGATAGACTCTATTCCATTAATAAACAATAGGGCAAAGTATGGAAGCGTCTTGACTATGTCATCATACTTTTTAGTCTGCGCCCTTCTGAACTGGACATAGGGATCCATATACTGGTCTCTGTTGACTTTTTCCATGGCCATCTTTATTGCGGTTTCGCCATTCTGAACAGGCTTTTTCTTATAGTTCTCAACATAGCCCACCCCAAAATGAAGGTGCTGGCTAAAAATGCAGAGGACTGTGAGCTCACCAACATAATACCCTCTTAAGTTAGTGAATTGAGTATCTGTGCTTGTCCCGATCCAGTTTGTTCCTATAACTTCATTTATTCCTTTGGCGATTTTTTCAGCATCATACTTTGAGTCAGCGTAAACTATGGTCATTGTTGGCTTTTCAGCCTTGTCCTTTATTGCCTGCTGTGCAGCGTCTTTTGCAGCTTCGTATCCATCATCTTTATTGCTTGAGCCAAGGCCTATATTTATATATTTTCCATTTGTTGAAAACAGTTTTTCCAGAATCTTTTTTACCATTCTTTCCACCTCTTATTTATTTCGTATATCTTTAAGCTTTGTCCAGGTATCATATGTAAGGCTTTGCTCTTTCTGACTTTGAACCTCTATGCTGTCCACAAACATTTTGCTTATTGGAGTTTCAGGCAGTACCTTTAAAAGTGTTTCCTGAAGTGCTTTCTTGAATTTTTCTGCAAGCTTTTCTTCAGTGAAATGTGCATTTATCGCAACTGGTTTGTCCATTAAAACCTCTAAAAACCCGTTTTTGTCAAACATATACCTTTCGTAGTATTTGGCTTCTATTATGTCCATACCCATATAGAAGATGTTTTGGCCAAAATTCTTTTCTAATAATTCTATAAATTTTATCAGCTCTTGCTGTGATTTCTGTTGCTCCTTTAACCCCTGTTCTATGTTTTTAGTGGGGCTTACCGAAAACGGGCAAATCTCGTTAACATCCAGCACTGCCACGAATATGTGTTTGGTTTTCATGATTATTACCTCTTTATTGCACTACGAAATTGCAGCTTTTTCCTCCTTTTATTGAACAGCTCTTCTCCTCGCAGTCCACGCTTTTTCCAAAAATGGCTGAAAATGATCCTGCGAGCACTGCTGAAATAAACAGGCATACAGGCTCTTTGCCTTTTTTTCCCATTTTTTTGTAAGCCTTAACTATTGGGCTGTCTGTAAGGTTTAAAAAAACTCTTTTGTCTTCCCTGTTTAGCTTCATTATCTCTATTTTTCCAAAACCCAGGCTGCCGAAAAGCGCAGCCAGCGTATCTTCTGAAATGCTTGCAGGATTTGAGCCAAGGATTTTTGTATAGCTCTTGACTTTTTCCTCTGCGTTTTTCTTTATTATCTTGTAGAACTCTTCCTTGTTGATGTCCTGGATGAGCGCCACAAAGTCGGTGTCCAGCAAGAACTGATCCTGCTTAAGAAGCTCTATCCTAGAGTTTTCCATGCTGAACTGGCGCAGGAACATCAGCCGCTTTATGAATTCGTTTAACATTGATAAAAACCTCTATAATCTACTTATGGATATATATGGCCTTTGGATACTTAAATCTTTCGCATGATTCGTGATAAATCTTTAGCAAATTCTGGATTTATTGAAAAAGGATTATTTTTGGATTTTGGGGCTTAAATGTACAAGAATAAAAAATAACTACTGCAAAGTGGTTAAAAAACGAAACGTTTATAAATAAGAAGTATTCCATTTATGCCATGAAGCCCAAGCTTGTGTTTGATGAATACTGCATGAAAAAAATTCACAGTTCTTTAACAGATGAGCCTATTACTGTTCACACCAAGGATTTTAATATGGCTGTTTTCTATATGCCACTGCAGGATCCTGAAGATCCGCCTGAAAAAGGAATGTATGGAGGGGACTCTGTCTCTGTTTATGAATTGGAGGATGGAAGAACATTCTTTATGCTTAGAAACGGCGTAGGGCACGGAAAAACAGGAAGAGAAGCTATAAAAGAAGGGAATAGAATATTAGAAAAACTGATTAACCAAAAATCTCAAACTTTGGATTATTTTAGCAGGTTAGATTTATTGGCTCTTAATTTGAATCAAGGCATTATAAAGAAAGAAAACTCTTTCAACTACGCTATGGCTTTAGCTTTCGCAACTAATGAATTAAATAAACTTAACTATACCTACAGAGGTGACTGTAAATTGTTTTTATTTAATAAACAAGGGGAAATAATTAATAATGATGATTCAATTAATTATCCTGTTGGCTGGTTCACTTCAGAAAATCAAGATCAAGATAATAAATATGTTTTGAAAAATATTTCTTTTTTGGCAGGAGATAAATTAATTTGTGTAAGTGATGGTGTTTTATATGCTGGAATTGGGGAAGATCCAATAAAAAAAGGTTTTGGAGAAATTGAATTAACAGAATTTATAAAGTTAAATTCTAGACTATTTCCAGATGTTTTTATAAAGAAAATGAATGCTGCTGTATCTCATTACATGCAAAGTCAAGAATTAAGGGATGATTACACAATAATTGTTGCGGAAAAAAATAACAAATTATAAATATTTCAACAGCTTAGCTGTTTACAGAGGAAGCATGAAACTTCAGGATGGAAAATATACAAAAAGAGAAAGCAAGGGAGAAATTTTTGTTAGAATTAGCCCTAAAAAAATTATCTCCGACAGCCTATCAAAATTTCAATCAGACATTTCTGACATTGTTGAAAATGTTGCTGAGAATAAGAAACTCACAGTGGACATTTCTGGTTTTAAGTTTTCAGGTGTTCAAAATGATGGCGATTTTTATAGAGACAGAGCAAATTATATAATATTTCGCATTGCCAGCAATAATCATAATGTTTCGGTCAAATTGCCTCCTTGTTTTTATGAAAGGCTAAAGCTTTATCAAGGGTTGAATAAATTGTTTAAACCTACTGGAAAAAATTATGTGCTGAATTTTGGTTATAAATGAATAATTGGTTTTTTATAGTTTGTTATTGAAAATTTTGACTAAAAGGAGAAATTTCTGTGGGTTGAATATCACAGAGTTATGCTAGCAATTATTGGTTGTTCTGCACCTCGACATGAAGACCGAGGATAGGGCGAGTTATTCAGTTATCAGGCACATTTTTGTTATTTATTGAAAATTGTTTCTGATAATTTCCATTCCGTAAACTTTCCGGCCACAAAACCGAAAGTTTTATAAATGAATAATTATAACTATTATGAAGTAGTTAAAAATCACCAGAGGTGCAATAATAATGCCAAAAAAAATAACCCAGAAAGCGCTTGACAATATTGTAATCGCGCTTATAGATTCTTATAAAGCAATAAAATTAAGCCCAGTATTGAGAGAACTAAACACTGCCCGGAACTTTGCTAACGACCAAATAGAATTCGGCCACTCAGACGCAGAATACACTACCTATACAAACCTGGGAAACGTTTTGGGAAGTATAGAAATAAAATATGATTCAGGGATTCACGAAACAATAAGGGCTTCAGAGCCGCTCTTGAAAGAAAGCACTGTTATTTCTGATGCAATATCTGAAGGCTTACAGAGAGTGGATGAGCAAAGACAAAAAATCAGTGAGCAGGAGACAATTCTATCTACTTCAAAGGCTGCGCTTAGACAAGCAGTCAGCAGCCATAACTATGAAACAGTCCACCAAGAATTTGATTTCCTGAACCAGCAGGATTATTTAACTATTACAGCAAAAGCAGACCCAAACAGCATAATTGATGCCTTGCAGAGCTTTAACTCTATGTTTGGAAAGTTTTCTTTCTCTGAAAGGTCCATATTTGGAACAGCGATAAAGAACAATGAAAAAGCAATAAATTCAGCAAAAGCTGTTCTTGGATCAGAAAGTTCATTTGACCAATACAAAGGAAAATTAAGTGCAGACTCGCTGGCAGGAGTTGTTTACTATTCAAACCCTGCAAATGCGCCTATTCCTCTGGTCAGCAACGCAGAAAAAGCCAGAAAGAGCAGAGTTCCAGGATGGCTTAAGGCTACCGGAGCATTTCTTGCAGGAGCAGGGCTTGTGGGGCTTGCATGGCTATACTCATCCAATACAACTCCAGAACCAAAACAGCTTCCTCCACACGAACCAACGCCAATTCACAAGCCTGTACAGCTTCCAGAGCCAAACTATGAAAAGGCATTTAAGAAAGGAGACAACTTGTGGAACCTTACAAAAGAGGCAATGGCTGACCTGAAATACTCTGACCTTGGAGACAGCGCAGTTGTTGCATCCATAAAAAAAGTGCAGGAAGCAAACAACATTGATGTAAAAGCAAAGGATATAGGCTTTACTACAAGCCAAGGATACAAGCCATACCCAGAAGGGCTTGCAGAATCGAAAAAAGATGGCTTAGCAGACAAATTCAGCCCTGGAGAAACAATTGACTTCAGCGTACTCGCAGGGAAAAAGCAAACCAAGAAAAGTGAAGAGACAAAAAATGAGCACCCTTACACAAAGCCTGAGAAGAATGCCATTCGCCAGACAGTTGCTGAAATTGGCGGCTCAAACGACTGGTATCAGAAGCTATTTAGTGAAAAATATGTTCCTTCATACCAAGAGCAGTGGGGAAATAGTGATGATATAGAGTTTGGAGATATGACGCATGACATTGCAAGCATTGTTGACAATTACAACAGGACAGGAACGCTCACAACCAGCCAGAAATGGATTGACGGAAAGCAGGATATTGTTGACATACTGAATCATGAAAGGCTTAACAGCAATTCCAAATCTCCTGCTCTTACAAGGTTCAGCCAGCAGCTTGCAACACAGGAAGATATAGATACCTTGATTAACCTGTACAATGATAATAGCTTGTCAGTAAGCCAGGTTACTGAAGAGTTTACAGCCCAAAGAGGAATGAGCATAAGCAAGAGCACACTCTACAGCCTGCTGAACAAGTATGACGTCCAGAAGAGAATCTCAGCAAAAAATCCAGCCATGAGAGTGGCTGCTTAATTTTTTTTTCTTACTCTGCCTATTTCTCGTCAATGCTGTGAATTATTATTCCTTTTTTTGAGATTTCCAAAGGATGAATATCTTCGTCGTTTTTTGTCTGCCTCATCTTTCTCACAAGAAGGCTTCTTGAATATGCCCCGCCAAGGCTTTCAAACGTAACGACTATTACTCCATCGCACAAAAACTCGCTGATTGTATCCCTTGAAAGGAAGTCTGAATGAATGCTGTTTTCAGAGATCAGCAGGGTTGTTGTCTTAAGGTTTCTCAGATCATCAATAAAGCTGTAGACAAACCTTTTGACCATCAAGTCGCCAACAACAGGCGGGCTGAGGTATGTGTTCTGGTTGACAACCTCGCTTATGGAAAGGTTTTCTGCAACGCTGAATATTGGGGCATTGATTGATAGAGTGCTCAATGAATCCACAACAAGCCTTTTTATTTTTTCTTTTTTGCACAGCTCTATAATCATCTGGCTTGTTTTTTTGCTTATCTCCCTTGCAGGGACGCTTATTATTTTTATGAGCTTCTTTTTTTCCAGCTCATCCAACTCCCAGCCGAACTGCTTTCCCTGGTTGACTACCTCTTCCCTGCTCTCCTCAAACGTAACGTATAATCCTTTTTCCTGGAACTTTGTGGCTCCATTGTAAAGAAACTCCAGTCCGAAGATTGTTTTGCCTGTTCCAGGCGTTCCTGTATAGAGAATGCTGGATCCTATCGGGAATCCCCCCTGGACCAGTTCATCAAAACCTTTTATTCCTGTTCTGCACCTTGTCATTTTTATCCTCACCTCTGGTTGATTGATTTTGAAAGGTATTTATACATTGGCTTTATCTCCCGTTTTAGTTTCGGCAGCTTCTCCAATTATCTCCAGGTTTCTGGTAACTGCATCTACCACAAGATCTTTAGAGCAAAATTCCTTGTAATTAATAGTTTGGGTATATTTCTCTATTTTTCTTATGCATTCCAATATGTCCTTGATATAAAAATCATATCGCTTCTGCATAAATAGCTTCCTCCTTTACATACTTTAGCTGCTGTTTCAGGCTTTTTTCTGTTACAAGGTCGATTTTTTTCTTAAAAAGACGTTCAAGAAGAAATTTCAGCTCCATATAGTTGTCAAAAGTGGATTTATTAAATACTACCAAAAAATCAATATCACTTTTTTTGGTGCTTTTTTGTTTTACAACAGAGCCAAATACGCCTATTTTTTTCACACTTAACCTGTTAAGCTCTTTTTTGTGCAATTCCAGCACTTTGATTATCTCTTTTGCTTTCATTTTCAGCTGTTGGTTATATACTCTATAAGCTTTTCATTCAGATATTTTGCAACTCCTGTCATTGCCCTTATTACGTCTGTCTCTGTTATCAAGCCGACAAGCTTTTTGCCCCTCACCACAGGAAGCCTTCTTATTTTAAGCTTTTCCATGAGTGCTGCTGCATTGAAAATGTTTTCTGTTTCTGGGATAACTCTCAACTTTGTAGTCATTATGTCTTTTGCCTTTAAGGAGGAAGTATTCTTTTTTTTGCTCACAACCTTTTTCATAACATCCCTTTCTGTTATTAGGCCTATGGGCTTCTGATTTTCAGTTATAACAACACAGCTTATGTTTTTATTAGACATTTCCTTTGCTATGGACTCAAGGCTTGCTGTTTTTGGATAAGTCACTACTTTTTTTACCATGATGTTTTTGACTTCCAATGATATCATTTTGTCCACCTCATTTTATTGCGAACTGGCAGTATTCGCTTCCAGTAATCGCGCATCTTGTCTCTTCGCACTCAACTGGCTTGTTGAAAAAGCTTGTAAACGCGCCTGCAAGCACTGCCTTTATGACATGGCATACAGGTGCAGATGATTTTTTCCCCTGTCTTATGTAGAGCTCAACTATTGGGCTGTGGAACACTTTTATGAGCGCTCGTTTCTTTCCAGAGTCTATAAAGTCAACCTCAACATCTCCTATGCCCATTGTATTCAAAAGATCCAACACGTTATTGTATTTTTGAAGGGGTGTTGAGCTGCCAATCTTGCGCAAAAAAACCTCGAAAGTTCTCTTGAATATGTCTTTGAGCTTTTTGTACATGTCCTTGCCAGGGCTGTTTATGACATCAAGCACTTCTACCGGCAAAAAAAACTCTTTTACTCCCAGAAGCTCCACATCTCCCTTGCTTATGTTGAACTGGTGAACAAACTCCAGCTTGTGCAAAAACTCGCTGATCATAGGAATAGCACTGGAAGGCTTAGTATTTAAATGTTGTGCAGCTTTTTTCTCTTTTTTTGTTTTTGTTTTGTTATTGCAGATTTTGCCAGCCAAAGGCTGGTCTTAACCTGGCAAAGCCAGGCATTAACTGCAATAATAAAAATATAACTCTTCTCTGAATTCAAAGAAATTGTTTACACTTTTTGGTGTGCAGAACTAACATAACAAGAATGATTCACTGCTTTACAATCTTTTCTTTACCGTTCATGTAAGGCCTCAGCACTTTTGGAATTGTGACTGAACCATCCTTGTTCTGGAAGTTTTCCAGTATTGCAACCATTGCCCTGGATGTGGCGATTACGGTATTGTTTAAAGTGTGTGCAAAGTACTTTGTGTTGTTGTCAGATATTTTTATGCCGAGCCTTCTGGCCTGGGCGTCTGTCATGTTCGTGCAGGATGTTATTTCAAAATAATCATTTTTTCTCGGGCTCCAGGCCTCTAAATCAGCCCCTTTTGCCTTTAAGTCTCCTAAGTCTCCGCTGCATGACTCCCTTTCCCTTATTGGTATGCCAATCTTTTTGAAAAGCTCTTTTGAAATGCCCTGCATCTCATTGTACAGCTTGTAAGATTCTTCTGGCTCGCAGATCACAACCATCTCCTGCTTGCTGAACTGGTGGGTCCTGAAAAGCCCTTTTTCATCAATGCCGTGGCTTCCAATCTCTTTTCTGAAGCATTGCGAAAATCCTGTAATCTTTATCGGAAGGTCTTTTTTGCTGAGGGTTTTTCCAATAAACATCCCAATCAATGGGTGTTCAGATGTTGCTATCAAAAAAAGGTCTTCGCCCTCTATCTTGTAAGCCATCTGGTCTATCTCTTCTTTTGAATAAACACCATCCAGTATCTGCTTTCTTATCATCAAAGGGGGTTCGATGTATTGGTAGCCTTTTTTTGCCATGAAGTCCCTTGCAAAGTTTATAAGCGCCATGTTCAGAAGCGCAAGGTCTCCTTTTAGGTAGAAAAACCCTTTTCCAGAAGTTTCTGCAGATGTTTCAAAATCTGCAATGCCCAGCTCTTCACAAATCTCAACATGGCTTTTTACAGGAAAAGACTTTTTTTCAGGCTTCCCAATAACTTCCCTAACAACATTTTTGCTGTCATCCTCCCCTATGGGGACAGATTCGTGTATTATGTTTGGGATCTGGGCAAGCCTGCTGTTAATCTTTTGCTGAATAGCTTCCAGCTTTTCCTCATTGTCTGAAATCTTTTGGGGAATCTGCTTGACCTTTTTAAGAATATCCTTGGCATCCTTTCCAGCCTTTTTTGCCTTGTTAACTTCCATGCTGAGCCTGTTTCTCTCTGCTCTTAAATTGTCAATCTCTGCTTTTAAAGCACGCCACTCCGAGTCAAGCTTTACAACCTCGTCAACCCATGCAATCTTTTGGCTCTGGAATTTTTTCCTGATGTTTTCCTTTACAAGACCTGGATTTTCCCTGAACAGTTTGATGTCAAGCATTGGCTATAGGTTTGGCTGGTTGTTTAAATATTTTGCGAGAAAGTTTATGTGCGTTTATTGCAAACACTTTTTCAAGTTTTATCCAGCAAAAACAAAACATTTATAAATAAAAGATACTTTTTATATATCAATTGATATAAAAAAGTTATAAAATGGCCAAAAAAAAGTTTTTGCAGCAAAAAAGGTATCCAAACCTGAGCACAGTGCTTATGGTTGAGCAGTGTCTCAAAGCGCGCAGAGATGTTCCGATAAAAATTTCTCTGCTGAGAAAAAAGCTTCCAAAGCAGGTGATGCATCCCACATTAAAAATAATCCTTGAATATCTTTGGAGAAGCGGCAAAATAATTTACGGCCCAAAAGGTGTGCAGTGGATTTACTCAGAGCCAGAACACCTCAGAAAAATGCTGAAAGATTCTGTGGAAATATGATCTATTTTTTTCTGTAGCCAAACAATTAGTCATATTCTCTGTGATTTACAATGCTTATAACAAAAACCGAACATTCCGAGGAACACTCCGAAAACTATTTAAAGAAGCAAACTCTTTTATTGACTCATTATGAAGCAGAAAACAATAGACCTTGTATCAAGGCATCTGATAATAAAGTTTAACAACATGACAGTTGTCGGATATGACGAGCCTTACCTATTTGGCAACATCTTTCAGGCTTCTTAACTCAGTTTTTTACTGATATTTCGTATATCGGTGAAAAACAGGAATAAATAATGTTTTTGCTTATGTGTTTTCTAAACGTGCCAAATTCTTTTCTTAAATTTTTTTCAAAATCTTTTTGCTCCATTATCAGCCAATTGCCTTTCCATCTGTGATTTTCATAAAACTCTATTTCGTGTCTTGGAAATTTTTCTTTTTTCATTACTTTTATCATTGCATTCAGACTCTCAGCAACATTCACTTGCCTGTCAACATAGCTTCTTTTCAGCTCTTTGTTTGTAAACAATGACAACCCAAACTCCCTTTCGTCAATTCCTTTATTTCTGTACATGCTTATTAGCTTTGGAATTGAAAATATTCTGTTAAAGCTGAAATGCCTAAAAACCAGTAGACCTTTTTTTTTGAGAAGCCTTTTGCATATTTTAAATAAATAGATCATTTGTGTCTGGGTTAAGTTATTGAATGATGCGTCTGCAAGTATTGCATCAAATAAGTTTTCTTTCATATACCAGGGTGAGAGCCAGTTACCTTTTACTATTATTTCATCTTCTGTATATTGATATTTCATGACTTTTTGCCTTTTGTAGATCATTTCCAGATCTATGTCAAGTGTTACAAGACTGTGTCCTAAATCCAATGCAGGATTTCTGAGCTCTGGTGTTGCGCCTAGAATAAGGATTTTTGATTTTTTTTTTAGATTTGCATTCAGAATGCTTTTCACTATTGACTGCTCATGTTCACTCTGTCTTCCTATGCTTGTATTTTTTGAGTACATGTCTACTCTGCTCATTTTTTGCAGCTCCACTCAACACCTTCTGCAATATAGTCTGCTACTTTTGAAGGATTGTCTCTTCCAACTCCTACTCTTACTAGACCATAGGGTATGTTGTTGGCACTGAGAAATCCTTTGTCAGGCACCTGCCCTGCCCAAGGAAGAACCATTGTTTTGGGCTCTGCAAAACTTACCGCCTGCTTTACAGTTCCCTTATTTTTGCACAAATATTCAGAGAATCTCAATGATTTATTGTATCCTTCATCTTCGCTTCCTATAAATACAAAGGAGAACACTCCTCCTGAAAGCCCTTCCCTTGTTTTGTCTCCTAAATTATTATAACCCACGCTTATCTGCTCAAGTTTTTTCAGCTCGCCCGCTATTTTTGCTGCATTTCTGGAATGCTCAAGTATTCTTTTCTGGATTCCGAGTACTCTTTTGTAGTATTCGTGTGCACATCTTGTTGACATAGTGAATCCTTTTTCTTTTCGCAAAAGCTTTATTTTGGGAATAAACTCGTTTGGAGCAATAACAACTCCTCCCAATAGATCTCCTTGCCCGCTGTAGTATTTTGTAAGACTGTGAATTACTATGTCTGCTCCCATTCTGAAAGGTTCCAGCAATCCAGGAGTGAGAAAGGTGTTGTCTGCTATGACTGGAATATCATATTTGTGGGCAATGTCTGATATTGCTCTTGCGTCAATGTAGTCTGCTGTGGGATTGCAGCATGGCTCCATCACAACTCCCAAAACAGCGACATTTTCTTTTTTTAACTCTTTTATTTTTTCTTCCAGAAGTTCTGCTTTTTGAAGATCTAATTCTATTCCTGGAATAGTGCCTATAAAGTTCTTGTTTATTTTTTCTGATTTTTTTCCCAGAAGTTTTTTTGTTGAAGGATACGTTATTTTATGATAAATAAACACTCCGTCTTGCTCCATTGCCAGCGCTTCTAGTGTTGCATCGATGGCTGCCATACCTCTAGGAAAAACCAGTGAAGAGAACAGCGAAGGAGAATATCGTGGCCTGGGCAAATCTCCTGTTTCCAAAAAGGTTAGAATGTTTTCCAGTTCAGTAAAGTTAGGATGACCAACTGACGGATAATAATATCCGGGTTTTTGTCCGGATGCTATCTCCAGTAGCTCTCCGGGATATTTCATTGCAGGATTCAGTTCTTTTATGTTTTTTGGTGATTTGAATCTTTTTTGGATGTCCTGAAACCTGTTATTGCTATCTTTTGCATAATTTTCTTCTGTTATTATTGCTTTTCTCTTTTCATTCCATTTATTCCATTCTTGCAGGTTCATGTTTTTGCCTCCAATTTTGAACTTTATTACTTATGAGTAATTAATATTAATAATAAAAACAAATAGTAATATTTAAATATTTGTTGTAAATTATTTACTACAATGAGTGAATTGTTGCTGAATCTGGAAAAATTTGGGTTAGCGGAGAAAGAAGCAAGAGTTTATCTGGCATCCTTGGAGTTGGGAGAGTCTCCTGCAAATGACATAGCTCTGAAGAGCAGTATTCCGAGAACTCTTACATATGACATACTTGAAAGGCTCATAGGGCTTGGGTTGGTTTCTTATGCAATCAGGAACAGCAAAAAATACTTTATAGCTGCAGAGCCAAAGGCATTCATAAGAATACTTGAAGAAAAACAAAATTCCATAAAAAAAATTCTTCCCCAGCTCACTATCTTGCAGAAGACAAAAGGAGCAAAGAGACCAAAGGTTGAAATCTTTGAAGGCAAAGAAGGAATGAAAACCGTGATGAATGGATTACTCAGGTCAGGAGTAAAAGAATTCTTTTCCTATGGAAGCTCCAAAGTTTCTTATGAGCTTATGCCTGCATATTTTACCCATTGGCACAAAGAAAGAGCAAAACAGAAAATTACTTATTGGGTGATATACAATGACTCAAAAGAAACAAGAGAAAGAGTTCGACGATTAAAAAGTTCCATGATATATGCCAGATACAAGTTCATGCCTATAAATATACAGTCTCCCACGCTTACTTTGGTGTACCAAAACAAGGTTGTTCTGCAAAAATGGACAAAAGACCCTTTTTCTGTTGTGATAGAAGACAACCAGATGGCAGAAAACCACAAGCAGTACTTTAAAGAGCTGTGGAAGATTGCCAAGAAATAAATCACTGCCTCAGCTCAACCCTTCCTTCTTCAACGCCCTGCAGTATGACTTTTGAAAGCTTGTTTGCTCTTTTGATCTTCACAACAGCCTTTTTGCTGGCTTTTACAGTGAGCAAAAACTCTCCATCCACAAAAATATCTGTGTCCTTGTAAGAATTGTTGTTGTCCAATTGAAACATGATGTTCTTCTTGTTTACTTTTACATCATAGGATACTGTTTTCTTTTTTTCTGCGGTTTTTTCGCCAGTTCTTGTCTTGATGTCTATGCTCATGCCGAGCTCTTTTTCTATTCGCGAAATGTTTTCCCCGTTTCTGCCGATTATTTTTGCCCTTTTGTCCTCACTGACAAAGACAACGCACTTGTTCTCTCCAACAACCTCAACTTCGCACTTATTGTCATACTTTGCAAACTCTTTTTGTATCTGCTCCTCTGCCAGCACAAACAATCCGCTTCTTGACTCTTTATGCCCTGATACAGGAACCACAACTGTCTCTTCCCCATAGCTGTACATCTCAAATTCAAGCTTTCCTGTCTCAAAATCATTGACTGTAACAACAGGCCTTGCCAGATCAGCTTCAGTCATGCCGCTGGGCACTTTTACTTTTAGGCTTATATCAAGAACTTTTTCTATTGCGCCGTTCTGGATGAATATGACTGTGTCAATAACATGCGGGATTACTCCCAATTCAATCCTTCCAACAAACCTCTGGATTGCGTCCACAGGATTTGTTGCGTGCACAACCCCAACCATTCCGACACCGCTCAGCCTTAAATCTGCAAATAGCCTGAAGTCTGAAGTGTTTCTCATCTCGTCAAAAAGAGTGTAGTCAGGCCTGGTGAGAAGGAGAATGTCATGTATCTCTTCACTGCTTCCGTGGCTGATGGCGTACTGTGTTACTTCTTCGCTCAGCACAAGATCTCTAGGGGCTTCAACTGTTTTTATGATTTTTTTCTGCTTCAGGTAGAATTCTCCCACTGCCTGGATGAATGTGCTCTTTCCCATGCCCGGAGCCCCGCTCACAAGGATTCCTTCTGCTTTTTCTGAAAGCCTCTGCCTGAGCTTGTCGCTCATCTTATAATCAACAATTGAAAGCCTTTTGACAGGCCTTACAGCTGTTATTTCCCAGCCGTCTGAAAAAGGAGGCCTTGTTATTACAATCCTGTAATTCCTGAGCTGGACAATCGTTGATCCTTTTCTTTGGATTTCGACAAAGCTGTCAGCCCTGCTGGAAGAGATTTCAACAATCTCCTTTGCCAGCTCTTTAAGATAATCCCTTTCAAGCTTTTTCTGCTCTATCTCTACAAACTCCCAATTTCCTGGCATTCCTTTTTTTGCCTTTGGAGTGCAGCCCTCTTTCAGATGGACACTCATGGCATTATTGTCAAAATATTTTTCCAGCTGAATCTTTTTTTCAACCTGCTCAAGGTCGATAAGCAAAACATTTACACCTTTTGACTCTGCAACCAGCGCCTGCACTTTATCACCGGTAACAAGCAAAGCCTTTTTTTCAAACGCAAGGTTTCTTATGAGCGAGTCAATCCCTCCTTTTTTCGCGCTTTTTATTTCTTGCAGTGTTGGCTTTTCACCTTCATACAAAATCCTGAACTTATGCTTTTCAGAAATTCCTATGAGCTTTTTTATTTCTTCCAGTCCTAAAAATCCTGTTTCAATATTGTTGTTTGCCTGGTGCTCAAGCTCTGCAAGGACTGCCTCATGTATGATGAGCTCTTTGCACTCCAGCTCTTTTTTTTCAATCTTTTTAGAAATTATTCCCTCAATTATTATGCTGGTGTCAGGAACTATTATCTGCGCCATGGAAAAGCGGATAATTAGGTTGTTTTTAAATTTGTTGCTGGCAGCAAGCCTAGGAGCTGCAATCCTTCCACATTCTCATTGCAACCATTATCTGGGGCAAGGTTATGCTTTCGTGGAACCAGCCATTAATTACTTGTATGAGCTCGGAATTGTCTATGCAGCTGCAGGGAGGTCTGTCAAAAGAGTTTTCGCATTCTTCAGGATAACCTGCCCTGTGCTCTGGGTTCTTTCTGTACATTGTCCAGTCGTCATCTTTTTCCTCAAATGCATTGTTGAACGTCCACACAAAAATATAGTCCTGGCTTGCAAGGATTATTTCTGGTTTTGAGTCATTGTCAAGGTCTGCAACCGCAGGAATCATGATCTTTTCATTGTCTATATCATAGCTAATTACTTTTGGCCAGTTGGCCAATGCTGCTCCGCTTGTTTTGTGGGCATAGAAATTTTGCCCTGTTACAGAAAAAACCTCTTTGACCCCGTCATTGTCAATATCTGCAATTATTGGCTCATAGGTTTTTCCTGCATGGCTGAAGCTTTGTATCTGTGTTCCTGTGCTGTCAAATATTTTTGTTGAGTCCTTTGTTGATACTACTTCTCCTGATCCGTCGCTGTTTGTGTCAGATACTGCTATTCCCATCTGGATGTTTGCAGTTGAGGAAAAGTCTGCAGGCCAGCCAGGAATGTTTTGCGCTGTCTTGTCCAAAAAATATATTGGATTGCTGCCCAGCATTGAGCTTCCTCCTCCAGCCATGACCCCTGAAACCCCTGCCTCAAGACTGGCCATGACTATATTTGCACTCCTTAACTCCTTTGATGTGGGCCAGTTGGTTATTATCTGGCCACTGTTATCCATAAGATAAATCCTGGTCTGGTCAAAAAACCCGTCTCTGTATTGCTCGATAAATCCAATCTCTTTTAGTCCGTCTCCATCAATGTCAGCTATTGCGGGAGGTGCAAAAATATCTGTGTTTGAGGCAGAAGAAGTCCACTTTATTTTTCCGTCAAAACTGTATGCTCTGGCAAAAACTCCTGGCGTCTGCTGAAACCTGAAAAAAACAACAATTTCCTGTTTTCCGTCGCTGTCAAGGTCAGTTATTATAGGCACAGAATAGCTTTTGAACAAATAGCTGCTGTTCCTGTCCTGCCAGATTATCTGTCCATCTGCGTCTCTGCATGTAATTGAGTCTTGCGAAACAAAAATTATTTCTTTGCTTCCGTTATTGTCAAGATCTCCTACAGAGGGAATTGCTGCCAACTTTTCCTGGCCTGAAATAGGCCATCGGGACAGGTCATTCCCTGAATCATCAACAATATGTGTCAGCACATTGGAGCCCTGCGCGTCAGAGTCCTGAAAGATTACTTCTTTGTTGCCATCGTTTGTCACATCTGCAACAACCACTGGAAGCGAATAGATTTTTCCAACAACTGCTTTTTTTGGCCACCCTGTTTTGTAATC
Organism: Nanobdellota archaeon; assembly: GCA_041305085.1. GTDB lineage: Archaea > Nanobdellota > Nanobdellia > Woesearchaeales > UBA9642 > SURF-58. Next base: position 43,992 of record JBFYMA010000009.1, read on the forward strand.
AGGGTCGGTTATTATTGTGGTGTTTACAAAAACTGTTCCTCCGCTTGTCATAAAAACTGACAGCCTTGCAGTATAAACATAGCTGTAGCCTGTCATGGCGCTTGTGTCAAGCGTTCCCAGCATTCCATCCACAATTGGAGTGCTGCCTGAGCCTGAAAGGGTAATTCCTGTTGTTTGCCACGAAGAAGGGTTCAGCCCAGATCCCCACTCAATAGAGTAATGGGAAAAGTTCATCCCTGCTGCTGTTCCCACTAGATTTATGGTTGTGCCGCTCTTTGCATACTTTGGCTCTGCAGATATGTTGGGAGCAGAGAAAAGCGTTGCCTGCAGGCTTGTTGTCTGGCTTTCAAATATTTCAGATGTTGCAAAATAGTCTTCATAGCCAATTTTTGAAACCTTGATATTTCTTATTCCTTCTCCAATGTCAAAAACAAGCGGGCTTTGGCCCCTGTAAACAAACCCTCCTGTGCCAGAGTCCTGCACATATACCTCTGCGCCAGAAGGAGTTGTTGTTATATCAAGGCTGCCCATGCCAGATACCTGCATATTGCAGTTGCTGAAAATTCCTGGATCAGTATCATCGCAGTCCCACACAGTGCCATCGCAGACAGGGCATCCTGCTGAGGGCTTGCTTCCAACACCCCAATAGCAGTACCCGTCATTGTCATCATCTGTGCATATTGTTTCATAAGGCCATGGTGGAATTGGATTTTCAATTGCTATTGTGTAATAATTTGTTATGTTCACATATCCTGCAAGAATTTTTATATATCCTTCTTCTCCCCAGTATGTTCCCCAGCTGTTCTTTACAATCCAATAGTTCATTCCATCATATACGCCATAGCCAACCAGCACAATTGTGTGCCATCCTTCGTAGTCTTCAGGATCAGTTGATGTTGGAAAATATATTCCTTCGTCATAGGCATACATGTCAGTATATATGTCCATAAGGCTCAGTATTGGGCCTTTGTTTATAAGAGCCCATTTTATTGAGTCGCTTTCATGGGCTCCTGCATATGTATGGCCTGAAATTTTCCATGCTCCAAGCTGCCAGTTAAGGCATTTGCTTATGCAGCCTATGGTTGAGGGTGTAAAAGGCGCCACTCCATATTTCAGGCAGCTCTCGTTTGCTATGCCTGTATTTTTTATATACAATAGTGCATCGTTCGGAGACCCTCCGTGGCAATCTCCCACATCGCTGCACGATAAAAAATCCTGTTCTGAAAGGTTGGCATCAATATCCGGATTGTTGTAGTATGCATTGATTTTTCCCTCCACTGCTCCCAGCGATGCAAATGCCCAGCAGCTTCCACACCTTCCCTGGTCTTTTACTGATGTTACATAGTCATTACCCTGAAAGTTTCTCCAGTCAAACTCTTTAGGCAGGGCACTCCAGCCTTTTTCACCTCCTGAAGCTTCGGCCATCTCCATAAGCGCATAATCCTCAGGGGTGAACTCCACTCCCAGCAGGTCTTTTTTTTCTTCACTGTCCAAAACCCATTGAGGTGTTTCAGCAGCCTTCCAAAGCCCTCCTTTTTCGTCAATCTTTTCCTGCAGCTCCTCAATTGTCTCTGCTTTTGTGCTTGCAGAAAAAACAGCAAAAACCATTATCAATACAATTAGCAAAAACCCAGAAGCAGACAGTGCATTTTTCCCTCTCCACAAATTTAAAAACATATTCTGCTCTTTTCTTGGAAAAATTGTTTATTAATGTTTTCATTTTTTCTCCTAATTGCTCCAATTTCCAGTAAAATTTAAAAACCATGCTTTAAACCTAGAATGCATGGCTCTGGACTGGGAAAAAATTCAGGAAAAGTGGCAGAAAAAGTGGGAAAACATTGGAAAAGCAGCTGTTGAAAAAGGCAAAGAAAAATTTTTCATGATTTTTGCCTATCCAGGAATCTCAGGATATCTCCATGTAGGCCATCTAAGGGGCTTTTCATATACAGATGCAATCTGCAGGTACCAAAGGCTTTTGGGAAAGCAGGTGCTTTTTCCTGTCGGAACCCATGCTTCCGGCAACCAGGCCATCAGCTTTGCAAAAAAAGTAAAAATCAAGGATAAGGATTGGCTGGAATACCTGAAAAACAACGGATATGACATGAAAAATATTTCAGATCTTGAAGACCCAAAAAAAGTTGTGGACTATTTTAATGAGGTATACATAAATGATTATTGGAAAAAATTTGGCTTTATCTGCGACTGGGACAGGTTTACGTGCACAATAAACAAGGATTATGAAAAGTTTATACAGTGGCAGTTCCTGAAGCTTCGGCAAAAAAAGCTTTTGGTAAAAAACCCTTATTTTGCGGCGTTTTGCCCTGAGTGCGGGCCTGTTGCTGTGGACCCTTCAGAAACAGACATAAGCAAAGGAGGTAATGCTGAAAAGGTTGAGTATGTGCTTTTGAAGTTCAGGTTGCAGGACTTTTTTCTTGTTGCAGCAACACTGAGGCCTGAGACAATTTACGGCCAGACCAACCTCTGGATAAACCCTGATGCAGAATATGTGAAAGTGCTGGTTGAAAAAGAGACTTGGGTCATGAGCGTACAGGCTGCACATAAGTTGCAATACCAAAAAGACAATGTGAAGATTCTTGAAAAAATTGATCCAAAAGCACTTATAGGAAAAGCCGCGCTTGCTCCTGGTGTTGAAAGGCAGATAATAATCCTTCCTGCAGGATTTTCTGATCCAGACATAGGAAGCGGCATAGTCACTTCTGTTCCAGGCGATGCACCTTATGACTATATTGCGCTGAAAGAGCTTCAGGCAAACAAGGAAATGCTGAAAAAGTATGGTTTGGATGCAAAGCTTGTCAAGGCAATAAAGCCAATCCACATAATAAATTCAAAAGGCTTTGGAGAGTTCCCTGCAAAAGAAGTCGTTGAAAAGAACAGGATAACCAGCCAGAACGACCCAAGGCTGGAAGAGCTCACAAAGCAGATATACAAGGCAGGCTTTCACACAGGAGTTATGGGCAAAGCCTGCGGAAAGTTTGAAGGGAAAAAAGTTGCAGAAGCAAAGGAGCTTATGAAGGCAGAGCTTTTGGAGCAGAGCAAGGCAGACGTGTTTTTTGACCTCAGCGAAGAGGTTATTTGCAGGTGCGGATCAAGGGTTTTTATAAAAAGGATTGATGACCAGTGGTTCATAAAATATTCAGACAACGAGCTCACAGAAAAGTCAAAACAGCACGCCCAGACTATGAGCATCTTTCCAAAAGAATACCAAAAAAATATTTTGACAGTGCTGGACTGGTTCAGCGACAGGGCGTGTGCAAGGCTTGGAACATGGATGGGCAGCAGGCTGCCTTTTGATGAAAAATGGACTGTTGAGCCGATCAGTGATTCGACGCTTTACCCTGCATATTATGTTGTTTCAAAATTTGTAAACAGCGGAAAAATAAAATTAGGAGAGCTTTCAGAAGAATTCTTTGACTATGTTTTTTTAGGAATTGGCAAGCCAAAGCACAGCTGGAAGCAGGTCAGGGAGGAATTTGAGTATTTTTACCCATTGGACATAAACCTTGGGGGAAAAGAGCACCAGACAGTCCATTTTCCTGTTTTCCTAATGAACCACGTTGCAATTCTTTCTGAGAATTTCTGGCCAAAAGGAATATTTGTGAACTGGTGGGTTATTGGAAAAGGTAGCAAGATATCAAAGAGCAAAGGAGGGGCAGAGCCAATACCATCAGCAATAAGAAAATTCGGGGTTGATGCCATGAGGCTCTATTATGCGCATATAGGCAGCCCAAGCATCGATGTTGCATGGGATGAAGGAGCAGTATTTAACTATAAGTCTGCGCTTGAAAGAATATACACAGCGTTTCTGGATGCTTCAAAAAGCAGCGGTGAAAAAACACTTATTGATGGCTGGCTGGCCTCAAGGCTCCAGCAGCACATAAAAAATGCCTCAGCTGCAATGCAGGGATATGATTTAAGAGAACTGGCAAATACTGTGTACTTTTCAATGTACGAGGACTTCAAGTGGTTCCAGAGAAGAGGAGGAAAGAACAGGCAGACAATAGAGAACTATTTTAGTGCATGGAGAATTTTGATGAACCCAATAACACCTCATCTTAGTGAGGAGCTTAATGCATCAAAAAATCTTATTTCTCTTTCAAGCTGGCCGATGCATGATGAGAGCCTTGCCAGCCTGGAATCAGATGCCAGCGAAGATCTTGTGAGAAAGACAATAGAGGGAATAAGGAATGTGCTGAAGCTTGCCCAGCTAAAAAAGCCAAAAAAAGTCTCGCTGTTTGTATCTCAGAAATGGCTTTATGAGCTCTTCGAGATCCTTTCAAAAGAGCTGAAAGTTTCGAGGAATATAGGAGAGATAATGAAAAAAGTATTGCAGGCAGAAGAGCTGAAAATGAAAGGAAAGGATGCCAGCAGGATTGTGCAGATGGCTGCAAAGGACCCTTCCAAGATTCCCCAGATAGTGATATCACAGGAAAAGGAGTTGACTGTTCTTAACGAGGCAAGACAGCTTTTTGAGTCAGAGTTCGGATGCAAGATAGAGATTATTAGCGCGGACAGCACTGACAACCCAAAGTCCAAAAGCGCAATGCCAGGAAGGCCAGGCATACTTGCAGAGTAGGTCAGAGTATTTCTTGTTAGCTCTTATTATGATGTTTTTTCAGGATGGCTGTGGCTGTGCACTGCACAGCAGAGACCCGCCAAAGGCGGGCGATAACCGGGCAAAGCCCGGAGTTTTCTGAGCACAGCTCAGTTTTTTTGCTGGCGAATGCCAGTGTGTTCAACCCTGATAAACCAAACAGGTAAATACAATAGAACTTATCAATTAATTCTTTCCTGATCCAGGAATGTGAGGATGCGGGGCGTATCTGCCTCTTTTCTTTTCAATCCTTATGATTGCTTCCAGAATTGCGAGTATAACCACTGCACCTATAACAATTATCCAGGTTTTCGGGCTTTTGAAAAACTTTTCCCTGTCATATTTGTTGGAAATAATCCGCTCTATCCCTCCGCCAATCCTGTTCAGGAGCAGGTATGCTTTCTGGCCAACTGTTGTTTCAACAAGGTCAAGGCTGAACTGCTTTGACTGGTTGAACTTTTTTCCTTCTGCATCCTGAAATTCTATGAACAGCGTGAACCTGTTTTTTCCAGGCCACAGCATCCTGCTGTCGCTGTTGAGCACAAATTTCTGGTCGCTGTCTAATAGGTCGAAATCCCATCCATACCTTATGATATCCTTGTCATGCACAAGTAATACAGAGATGTTTCTTGGCAGGGACTGGGATTTTCTCTTGAGAATAAAGACTATTGAAAAATTCTTTTCAAACCTTACATCTCCAGGGCTTTCTATGTTTGCAATATAGAGGTCTGGCTCATCCACCACATTGATGACTATGTAGTTTGTTTTTGAACTTGAGCCATAGCTGGCAGTTACAGGAATATTTTTCAGCCCGAGCTCATCAAAGCTTTTTTCAAAGCTGAACTCTATATTGCTTATGCCTTTCATGTTGTAAGAGTTGCAGCCCTTGTCTATGCAGATGTCTATGCTGCCAATATTTGCATCAGGAAATTTTTCCAATCTGCATTCTATTTCTGTGCTTTCATAATAGTATATTTCATATTTTTTCGGCTCGCACAGCAGGCTTATCTCTGGTTTTGATGTTTCGGCAAGTTCTTCTGAATATTTTTCAAGCTCTGAATAAGGAATGGTTAAAAATTCCTGCATTGCCTGGAACTCTGCCTTTGCCTCCTGGCCTCTGTTTGTGTAAATTTTGACCGGAAAAGTGTATATTGACCTTGGGTCCAGCTCCTGGTCGACTTTTATTATCCACCTGACTTTTTTTTCTTCTCCGGGCTTTAACAGCAAGGTTTTTTCATACTCGTCCAGGATTGTTATTCCCTGGGTTTTTGCCAGGAAAAATTTTTGTGAAACATAGTATTCATTGCTGTTTTTTACAGTGGCTGCCACCATGTTGTATGAGCCAAAGCCAACGCTCTTGGAGTAAAGATTTATGTCAAAATCCACAATTTTTTCTATGCTTTGGCCTTTTTCAAGAACATCTGTCTCAAAAACCAGCTTTCCTGTGTCAAGCCCGATTCCCCATCCGGTATATTCATATTCTGCAGAAGAGTCCTTTGGGCCATTGCTTCTGCTTAGTGTTATGTGGCCAGCATCAATATAGCCGAATTCTCCATATGTTACGTCAAAAGGAACCCATCCTGTTTCTGGAAAATACACTTCTGCCCACCCATGAGGGCCCCAGTCCTGGCCGAACACTTCTGCATTTGTGTAGGCAATTCCGCTGACAAACCTTGCAGGAATCCCCAGCGACCTGCACATTGCTATAAAAAGGCTGGTTATCTCATCGCACACCCCTTCCCTGTTTTCCAGCACCCAACTCGCCTTTTGGCTGGCTTCTATGTTGCGAGTGCTGAGGTTGTACTCTATATTTTGCTCTGTCCATCTGGCGAGCTCAAAAACAACTTCGTAAAGATCTGTTTTGCCCTCAGCAAGGCTGCTTGCAATGTTCTCTATTTCAGGAGTTATGTCAATTATTTCTCCCTGCTGGATGTATGTGTACAGTGATGCATTGATGCCCTGGATCGGAAATTCTTCTTTTTTGTGCACTTTGCTGAATTCTGCGCTTGTTTTTACAATGCTCTCTGATTCAAAGCTTATTTTATCAGCAGGGTTGTCCCAAAAAAATATGATCCTGTCATTTTCCAGCTCTGGCTCAGGAAATGCTGCTGTTTCCTGAACTGCCTGCCTGTAGGACTCTTTTGGATAATATGACAGGCTGGCTTTTACGCTTTTTGCAAAATAATCACCAGATTTTGGAACAATGCTTAGGTTGTTTTTGATGCTTAAGTCTATGAGAAGGGTTTGGTAGTTGAAATAATCGTCCTGGGCAGACACCTGGAGCAAAAACAGGAAAAACACCATAACAACAAAAATCTTTTTCATTGACAAAACACAGAAATTTATGTTTATAAACTTTGTTTTCAGTTGAACCTTACTTCTCCGAATATTGGGTAGTGGTCAGAAATCTTTTCTTTTTTCAGAGCCTTAACATTCATGTTTATCTTCATCCCATTTTCTATATACATGAAATAGTCCAGCTGCCTCCTGTCTATAGTGGTCCTATTCCTCTTGCTGTTGGAGTAATGGTTGTTTATGTTGAGCGTTGTTATGGATTTTTTGTTGGGAATCCTGAATACTTTTGCGATTTTTTTTACCTCCCTGAAATCAAGGTTAAGGTCTCCGCACAGGATTGTGGCCTTGTCAGATTTTTCAAAGAACTCCTCTATGCAGCTGTACTGCATCTCGGCGATTTTCTTTTTTTTGTCGCTTGTGAAGGCATTTGAGATGTGCAGATGTGTGTTTACAACATCCACTTCTTTTCCTGCTGCATCAATCCTTGTCACAAAAAATCCTTTCTTGGCCCTTTTCTCGAAAAAATGGTAGCTCTTTGTGGGCTTGAAATGATAAAGCCTGCTTGAGACTATCGGGAACTTTGTAAGGGTTACAAGCCCTGACTCGTTGAACAGCCAGTTGGGCTTTGACAGCATGTAGTATTCTGAAAGCTTTTTTGCAAACTTGTCCAGGTAATAGCTGTCCCACACTTCCTGCATTGTTATGACGTCAGGGTTCAGCTCTTTTATCATCTCAAAAAGCCTGTCCATCCTCTTTTTGTTGTGCAGGGACAATCTTAAAGGCATAAGCCATGCATTTAGGTTGAGTATTTTAAGTGTTTTGACTTTTTTTCTTTTCATTTACAATACACCAATTGCGCCTATTATTCCTATGATTCCAACTATCACAAAATAAAGGCCTATAAGCCACCTCAGCAGCCTGGGAAAAAACAATATCATCAGCCCCAGAACTATTGAAATGATTGAGACTATTATTGTTATTATTGTTACGATAGCCATTTTTCCACTAATTTTAACAAATCTCTGTCATCATTTATATTTGTTACTGTTTTTTCCACAACAAATCAAAGTATTCCTTGAAGCTTTTTGCTGTCTGGCCTGAGGTTATTTTTATCCCGGTAAGCTCTTTGCCGAATATGAGTATGAGGACTTTGTTTTTGTGGATGTTGATTGAGACAGCAGATGTATGGGAGATAAACTTTGTCCGGGTGTTTGGAAACTCCTTTGTGCTGTACTCCTTGTTCACTGTTTTTTTCTGCCTTTTGTTGTACAGCATCAGGGTCTTTATTCCTTTTTTCTCTCTTTGGATGTGTATCTTCCTGAAAAATGCAACTATGTGGCTGTCATTCTCTCCCTGGGTGCCTCCTATAACATAATTGCATTCCCCTTTTGAAAGCTCCTCAACCTGCTCCTGGAAGAAAAGCCTGATGCTCTTCAAGCCTATAAGCATCTCAACTTCCTGCTCTTTTTTTGAGGATGCAAACCTTGCTGCAAGCCCTGGAAGTATTTTCTGCACTTCTTTTTTCTGCTCTTCCAGCTTTTCCTGCCTGTCTGCTATGAAGTTTATAAGCTGTTTTGGGTTTTGGGGCCTGAAGTGCTTTACCTTGTTTTTCAGGTATATTGAGGCAAGGCCTTTTTGCTGGAGCCTCTCCAGTACTTCGTATATTTTTGAGCCTGTTATTTTGGAGTGCTTTACCAGCTTTGCCCTTGTTGTCTCGCCAAGCTCAAGCAGGCTTAGGTAGACTGTTTTTTCGCTGGGCGTAAGCCCTAACTCATTAAACAATGTATCATACATAGGTTACCCTAAGGATACCCTAATATTTAAATATTTCTTTGTAGTTACATAATAGTAGTGATAAAAACAAGTTGATAACAATTCATTCAAAACTAATCGAGGTGAAAATATGAAAACATACATTCCTGCAGTGCTGACTCTTGCAGCAATCATTGCTATGCTTGAGTTTGGAGGATGCGGCAAAGGAGACTCAGAAAATAAGGAATTAAAAGGAGGATTTATAGGAGAATACAACAGTCATCCTGTAAAAATTCTGAAACTAGACGGATTGAACAAGATAAATATTTTTAAAGATTCTTTGATGGATGAAAGCATTTATTCAATCGACCAAAACCATGACGGACAGCTTGACGTTGTAAGCAAAGAATATACCCGGGATAAGGATTTGGAAGCACTGGCAAATTTTGACAGCCTGCAAAAAATTTATAGTAAAGTGATGTTTGCTTATGAATACCCTGAAATGAAGAAAAAATATTCAGGCTGTTTCATGCTATGGCCTGATACAATCATATTTGGCAAATATGGAGGCATGACCGGGCTTATTGATGTAAACAGAGATGGAACTTATGACATAATTCAGTATATGGGAAACACTCCAGGAGCATTTGAGATGGTGTTTAACAAGGAATTCTTTAATAAGAAGCAGCTGAACTACGATCTGCTGGATGCAGAGTATTTCAGCAAAAGGGTTGAAGATGCAAAAGCATCAGGCGAACCATAAAAAAATCTAAAAAAAACAAAATTTTTCTGATTTTGTCTTTTTGCTCTTTTTTACTCTTTTTTTACTGTCTGCCAAAGCCCTATGGTGTTGCCTTCAGAATCTGTTATCTGGGCGTAAAATCCCATATCTCCGACAGGCTTTTTTCCTGAAATGATTTTGGAGCCTTTGGCAGCTGCTCTTTTGATGCTTTGATCAATATTCTTTACATCAACTACCAATACCGGGCTTTCTCCAGGCTTTTGCCTTTTGTACATTCCGCCGTTGATTTTGCCTGGCTGGGTAATCATGCGGTTTTTGTCAGTTTCAGCTGTACGGACTATTGTGTAATTCATTTCAGGCATGTCCTGCATCTCCCAGCTGAAGAGCTCGCTGTAAAACTTCTTTGCCCTCTCGAGGTCATCGAAAGGTATCTCAAAATGCACTACGCTGTCCATTTTATCACCAAGAACAGGGAAAACAGCGCCCTTTTTAACTATTGTGAACCTATGTCCAGTGTTTTTGGCCTGAGATGCATCATATTTAAATATGACCGGATTATCCTTTAAAAGATGCGTAACTCCTGTTAGCATAGAACAACTTGATTAATTTGTGTGTTGATAAAAAATGAGGCGAAAAACACTTTT
>JBFYMA010000010.1:0-32603 GCA_041305085.1 Nanobdellota archaeon
ATTGTTTTTATAAGAAAACTTAGGAAGATTACTTCCGTAACATGAAGGATGCTCGACGTAATTACGGAAATCACGGATTTCCTAAGTTCCCGCAAGGGGAACAAGCTGCGAGGAACGGGCAGTGAAGCCTCCGCAAAAAGCGAGCGAAAGCGAGTATTTAGGACAACATCCCAGTAAACACAACTATTTAGTGTTGTAAAAAATACTTCTATATATTAAAATATATACTATTATACTAATAACACTACTGTTGTTTTCAAAAGGTTTAAATAGAAATATACACCAAACAAGCAGGGGGATTAATATAGTATGGTACAAAAGCCAACAGTACTTATCATTGCAGAAGGGTACGGACTAAGGAATGAGCAAGAAGGGAATGCTATTGCACTTGCAAAAACGCCCAGCCTTGACAGGCTTTTCAAAGAGTACAGCCATTCCAGAATAAGCACTTCAGCAGCCAGCACAGGCCTCCAGAAAGGCCAGGCAATCAGCTGCTCAGCAGCCTACCAGCAGATAGGTGTAGGCAGAATTCCTAAGCAGCAGGGAAAAATAATTGATGATGCAATAAAAAAAGGTGAATTCTTCAGAAACAAAGAGCTTCTGGAAATTATAAAATATGTTAAGTCCAGCAAAAGCTCTCTGCACTTTATAGGCCTGCTGAGCGAGGGGGGGCTTCACAGCCACATGAGCCACCTGTTTGCACTGCTTGAGCTTGCCCAGCACCACTTTCTGGACAAAGTTTACATGCATATTATACTTGATGGAAGGGATGTGGAGACCACAAGCGCAAGAAAATACCTCAGGCAGCTCGACAAATTCCTGGAAAAAAACAGCACAGGCTCTGTGTCAACAGTTATAGGAAGGCACTTTGCTATGACAAGCAATGTAGAAGATTTCAAGAAATGCTATGATATGCTCACAAAAGGCAAAGGAACACTTATACGGGATCCAATGGAGGCTGTGAATTCAGCCTACAGAAAAAACCTTTCGGATGAGTATGTAGAGCCGACAGTGATAAACCAGGGAGGAATAATAAAAGACAAGGATGCAGTCCTTCTCTATAATTTCAGGACAGGAGCAAGCCAATCCATAATCAAAGCCTTCACAGTCCAAAAGCGAAAAAAACTGCCAAAACAAAGCCTGAATATAAGGTTTGCAACGCTTTTCAGCTATGAAGGGGAGCAAATTGCCTCTGCATACAGGATTCCAAAAGAAAAAAACAGCCTTTCAGAGGTTCTCGCAGGAAAAAGAATAAGGCAGCTAAAGGTTTTTGAAAGCTCAAAGGCAAAAGAGTCAATATTTTTCTTCAACGGCAACAACAAGGGGTTTGAAAAAGAAGACCATAAAATATTCAGCACTCCAAAAAGCCCTGAAAAAAGCCCAGCTCTGTGTGCAGCAAAAATAGCAAAATACACAGCAGAGCAAATAAGAAATAACAAATACCCATTCATATTGGCGAGCCTTGCAAACATTGATTTGCTCGGAAGCACGGGCAGTTTTGCCCAGACCATAAAAGGAGTTCAGGCAGTGGACAAGGCAATCGGCGAGATAGTCAAAGCAGTTGAAAAGAAAAAAGGAGTATGCATAATAACTTCAGACCACGGTAAAGGAGAGGAGATGCAGGACAGGTTCGGAAGGTCGCTCACTTCCAACACAGTTAACCCTGTGCCATTTATATATGTGGGCAAGGGAAGAAAAGCAAAAAGCGGAAAGCTCTCAGATGTAGCGCCTACGATTCTAAAAGCTATGAAGATAAGGCTCCCAAAAGAGATGAAAGGGAAAAGCCTTGTATAAAAACAAAAAACAATCAACTCTGGTAACTTAATTTACCGCCTGGTAAAAATTTTTACCAATACATTAACATTCTATAAGTCATTTATATTAACTATAGGCTTGGATGTCTTGTCCAGTTCATCGACTCCAATCCTATAGCAGGCAGTGTTTACCCAGCACTCAACAAACGGAAAATTCTCAAGCCTTCCAAAATCCACATCATTGAAAGCCACAAAATAAAACTTTTTGTCAGGGTATTTCTGCTTCAGCAAAAGCGCCTTGTTGTAAAGGTTCTGGCCCGGCTTTGTAGAAAGTATAACACCTATATTGTTGCTCATCAGGAATTTTGAAAGTGCAGCCCTTCTCCGCTTTTTGGCAAGCTCTATAGGCTTATTGTCCAGCTTTTCCCACTGCTGGTTTATAGGGTCATAGGAAAAAACTGGGTAATCATTCTTGACCATCAGTATCTGGGGATGAAAAAGCCCATCTCCAACGTACAAAAATGCATCTATTTCCTTAAAATTTTCCAGATTGCATCCCAACAATTGGCCAGGCCTGGTGGTCTTGCCATCATAATAATAATTCATGCTCTCTCTGAGCAAAACCTTTTTTCCAGAAGTTTCCAGCTGCTGCTTTACAGCCCCAAGGCTGTCAAAAAACTGTATGGTTGTAAACAGGCAGATCCTTTCAGGCAGTTCCTCTATCAGCTTTTCAGGCAGCACAACCTTTTCTGCGAACTTTGCAGCAAAGAATTTTATATCCATGCTGCAAGGAAAAAAAAGGTAGTATAAAAAAGTTGGTTTTTGCCGAAGCACTCCCAAAACATTTATAAACAGCCCTTTTTTCCTTGAATTATCGATGATTGATGAAGCCCTAAGGGGCTGAATGAGGTATTTCCTTCTAAGGAGCATACCCAGAGGCATAAAAAAATGGAAAAAGTTTATGAAATTGTTGAGCTTGCAAAAAAGACAGGCAAGATAAAAAAAGGAGCCAACGAGGCAACAAAGGCATTGGAAAGAGGCAAGGCAAAGTTTGTAGCATATGCATCAGACGTAAACCCCAAAGAGATTACAATGCACATACCAATCATGGCCAAGGAAAAAGGAATTCCCTGCTTTGAGGTTCCCAGCAAAGAAGAGCTCGGAGCAGCTGCAGGCGTTGGAAAGGCCACAGCAGCAGTCGCAGTAACCCAGGAAGGCGAAGCAAAACAGCTTATAAAAGAGCTTGCAGAAAAGCAGTGAGGAAAAAATGGCAGATCATGACCAGCAAAAAAGGCCTCCAAAAAAGGAAGAAAAAAAAGGAGGAGTATTTTTTACAAGAGCAATCCCTGCAAGCGTAGAAGAAGTAATTGGAAGGACAGGAACAAGAGGAGAGGCAACCCAGGTAAGGGTAAAAATCCTTGAAGGAAGAGACCAGAACAAGGTTATTAGGAGAAACGTTACAGGGCCTGTCCAGAAAGGAGACATACTGATGCTGAGGGAGACAGAGATAGAGGCAAGGCCACTGAACAAAACAGGCAGAGGTATGACTTAAAATGGCAAAGTGCAGCTTTTGCGGATTAATAATAGAAAAAGGCACAGGACTAATGTTTGTAAAGACTGATGCCAAAATTTTTAATTTTTGCTCAAGAAAGTGCGAAAAAAACCTTTTCAAGCTTAACAGGAAGCCTAGAAATGCAAAGTGGACTGTTGAGCATGCAAAGGAAAAGCAGGCAGGAAAAACCCAGCACAAAGAAAAAGCCAGAGTTCCTGCAAGAAAAAAATCAAGGAAAAAGTGAAACAAAATGATGGAAAAAACACTTGTGCTTCTGAAGCCTGATGCAGTGCAGAGAGGGCTTGTGGGAGAGATAATTTCCCGCTTTGAAAGGTGTGGCCTGAAGATAATAGCCATGAAGATGGTCTATGCAGACAAGGAATCTGCAGAAACCCATTATGAAGCAGACGAGGCATGGCTTAAGGCAGTGGGTGAAAAGCAGAAAAAGTCTTATGAAAAGCAGGGAGTAAAAATTGACAAGACAGAGATCGAGCTTGGAACCCGGGTAAGGGAATACCTTATCAGCTATCTGCAGATGAGCCCTGTAGTTGCGCTGATAATAGAAGGACACAACGCAGTTGCCCACGTCAGAAAGATGTGCGGAGAGACAAGCCCTGAGCACTCGATGCCAGGAACAATCAGGGCGGATTATGCGTTTGACACCTATGCGCTTGCAGACAACTCAAAAAGGCCTATCCAGAACCTTATCCATGCATCCGGAAAGCCAAAAGAGGCTGAAAGAGAGATAAAAATCTGGTTCAAGCCAGAAGAAATCCACGCCTGGAAAAGAATTGATGAAGCGCTGCTTTACAGGCAGGGCAACTAAGTATTTTAATCAAGACCCCATTCAGGGCTTGAATATTTTTTTTCTTTTAACAACCGCTCAATCTCTTTTTCAGAGTAATCGCGCTTAAGCTCCCAGACCAAAGCTTCGGAGAATAATATTCTGGATTTGGTTTTTATAACTTTTATAAATAAATCAGCTGCATATTTTCCTATTGGATTTCCTGCTTTGCTAAATCTATTTTCATAAAAGTCTCTCCAAATGCACGTATCCATTAAATGAAAGGTTTTTTTCATTCATGAGTACCTGTTAATATGCTTTATATGCATTCCCTGCAAATTCTGTGTGATCTTCCGGATTTTTCCGTTTTTTTGAAGCACAAAGTTTTAAAACATAACTCTATTCACTCGTTGCATGAAAAGCGCCCAGAGCTATGTGAAGAAGTTCAACGATGAAAGGGAGTGGTCTGTTCCGTGGTGCATGAAGGACCTTCTGCTGAACGTTGTTGAAGAGACTGGCGAAATCTGGAACTGCGTAAAGTGGATAAAGGATGACAAGATAACAGCAGCTATTGAAAACTCAAAAGATGAGTTTGAAGACTATGTCGGGGATATGCTTTACCTTATCTACAAGATTGCCTACATCTCAGGCGTTGACTCTTCCAAAGCATTTGAAAGGACAATGAAGGACTATGAGAATAGATTTCCTCTGGACAAAATAAAAGGCAAGCACACCAACGTCAAGCAGGGCGGATTTGACGGCAAGTTCGACAGCAAAGACTCTGGCAAAGATTATGCTGATTACTAAGCTGAGTAATAATTAGGAATCAGGCAGAGCTTTCTGAAAGCAGAATTTCACATCTATATATTTTTCTATTATTCTATATGTCAAAACAAATTACACCGCAAAAACCCAAATATTTAAATACAAGCTTTTTCTATAGCAGGATATGAACTACAGGCAGATTATGTGGTGGAGTGTTTTTGCGACAGTCGGCGCATGGATAATCTTCTTTGTATTAGGCCTGATCTTTGGTTGGTTTGGGCCATGGTGCAACATAGGAGATTGCTATGGCAAGGCAGAGATATTCCTTGCATATTCGATGGTATTGTTGCCCTTGTGGTTCTTTGTGGTTTTTGGAGCAGTCTTCCTTATCCACATTTTTGACAAAAAAGCATCCTGAGAAAAATGGCGAAAATCGACCAAAAAGAAGAAAGGACTATGGGAATGCTGTGCCATCTCTTGGCATTTGCAGGCTTTGTTATACCTTTGGGAAACATAATAGGGCCTTTGGTTGTCTGGCTTGTCAAGAAAGAGGCCTCGAAATTTGTTGACTTCCACGGCAAAGAGTCTTTGAACTTCCAGATAAGCATGCTCATATATTGCATCATAGGAGCTATTCTGACGCTTGTCATTGTTGGAATATTCATTCTCATAGCGCTTGGAATACTCATGATTGTGACAGTGATTGTTGCAAGCGTCAAAGCCAGCGAAGGCAAAGAATACCATTACCCATTAAGAATAAAGTTTATACACTAAATTCTTTTATTTCCTCCACCGCAACCTTTAAAAACAACCTCTAAATCCTTTAAATACACAAGTTTTCAAAGCTTTAAGCTTACTAGGAGGTTTTTATAATGGCAAAGATGGCTGATAAAGTAACAGAGCTTATGGGAAAGCCGCAGCAGATAAGGAATATCGCTACAAGCGCCCATATTGACCACGGAAAAACAACTTTTTCTGACAACCTGCTCTTCGGTGCAGGAATGATGAGCGAAAACCTGACAGGGAAAGCGCTCCAGCTGGATTTTCACGAGGACGAGCAGCAAAGGGGAATAACTATCGATGCAGCCAACGTCTCAATGGTGCACACTCTTGAAGGCACAGAATACCTCATAAACCTTATAGATACTCCAGGCCACGTGGATTTTGGCGGAGACGTAACAAGGGCCATGAGGGCTGTGGACGGAACAATAGTCCTGGTCTGTGCTGTTGAGGGAATGATGCCCCAGACAGAGACCGTGCTGAAGCAGGCGCTCAAGGAAAGGGTCAAGCCTATACTTTTCATAAACAAGGTTGACAGGATGATAAAGGAGCAGAAGCTCACTCCTGAGGCCATGCAGCAAAAATTTGTAAAGATAATCGCAGATGTCAACGAAACAATAAGGGATATCGCTCCTGAGGGATTCAAGGAAAAATGGCAGGTAAATGTCATGGATGGAAGCGTATGCTTTGGAAGCGCATTCCACAACTGGGGAATGAGCATCCCTTACATGAAGAGGAAAAACATTACTTTTAAGGATGTTATTGATGCATATGAAAACGATACATGGCAGGAGCTCAAGAAAAAAGCCCCATTGCACGAAGTGGTTCTGAACGCAGTAATCAGGCACCATCCTAACCCTGTAGCAGCCCAGGAGTACAGAATTCCAAAAATATGGAATGGCGACCCTGACAGCCCTCTTGGCCAGTCATTGAAAAGGTGCGACCCAAAAGGCCCTTTGATGTTTGTAATCACCAAGATCAGCATTGACCCGCAGGCAGGAGAGATATGTGCAGGAAGGCTTTTCTGCGGCACAATCCGCAAAGGCATGGAAGCATACATCAATACAGGAAAGCAAAACACAAGAATCCAGCAGATATTTATTTACAACGGGGCAAAAAGGGAGATAGTTGATGATGTGCCCTGCGGAAATATCATAGGAGTTGCAGGGCTCAAAAATGTTTATCCTGGAGAGACAATCTCTGCAGAGCCTGTCGACACATTTGAAGAGATAAAGCACCTGTTCGAGCCAGTCATCACAAAAAGCATTGAGGCAAAAAAGCCAAGCGACCTTCCAAAGCTTATCGAAGTGCTGATACAGGTCACAAAGGAGGACCCAAGCATCAAGATTGAGATAAACCAGGAGACTGGAGAGCACCTAATGAGCGGCATGGGCGAGCTCCATCTGGAAGTAATCGAGAACAGGATAAAGACTGAAAAGCATCTGGAAGTATCCACAAGCCCTCCAATAGTTGTCTACAGGGAAACAGTCACAAAGCCTTCAGATACTGCAGAGGGAAAGAGCCCAAACAAACACAACAAGCTTTACTTCCATGTAGAGCCCTTGACAGATGAGCTCAGAAAGGCCATAAAAAACGGCGAGATTTCTGAAGGAAGAGTAAAGAAAAAGGACAACAAGCTGTGGGATGGGCTTGAAAAGGCAGGGATGTCCAGCGATGAGAGCAGAAGAGTCAGAGATGTGTGCGGCGGAAACCTTTTCATAGATGGCACAAAAGGAATAATTCATATCAATGAAATCATAGAGATGGTGCTGGACATGTTTGAGGATGTTATGAAAAAAGGGCCAATCGCAAATGAGCCATGCTTTGGAGTAAAAGTAATCATGGATGATGTAAAGCTGCACGAAGACGCAATCCATAGGGGGCCTGCACAGCTGTATCCAGCAGTAAGAGAGGGTATAAGGACAGCGTTTCTTTCAGCAAGAGCCCTATTGTTCGAGCCGGTCCAGATTCTTCAGTTTGAGGCGCCTGCAGACTATGTAGGAGAGATAAGCAAGATCATAAGCAGCAAGAGAGGCCAGCTTCTGGATATGCAGCAGGAAGGCAACCAGGTGACAGTAATTGGAAAGATTCCTGTTGCTGAAATGTTCGGCTTGAGCAACGAGCTCAGGAGCGGAACAGAGGGCAGAGGAAACTTCTTTGTCCAGGACCAGAGCTTTGAAAAGCTTCCTGAAGAGCTTCAGCCAAGAATAAAATCCCAGATAAGAAGCAGAAAAGGGCTGAAAAGCGATGCAGATCTCATAATCTAAGAACTATTTTATTTTTTGTTCTTGTTTCTTTTGTTTTTTGTATTCTTTGTTTTTGTTGTTCTTGCTATTATTACAGAATAATTATTTATAATTATAATTATTAACCAGGATGAATTAAACTGGCACTGCCAGCTGAATTGCGCAGTACTGCGCAAACATTACCGGGCAGAGCCCGGTTTTTACCCGCCTCCGGCGGGCTTAGACTGCGCACTGCGCAGTCAAAACCATCATGGTATATGATATGAAAACTATGATAAAGATGAGAAGTGCCAAACATGCCAGAAATATCAAAAACACTATTAATAGGACTGCTCAATCAGCAGCTCGTTCTTTACCCAGCTGTTATAGCCTCCTTCCAAAACCTGGGTTTTGCTGAAGCCTGCCCTGGAGAGTATCTCAAACGCAGACAAAGAAAAAGTTCCTGAGTCGTCATAAATTATTATCCTGAATCTTTTGTCAATGCCTTCTGCATTGAGCCTTATGCTGTTGATCTCTGCAGAGGGAATGCTTATCGCGTTTGGAATGTGCCCAGCATTGTACCTCCAGGCCTCCCTTACATCAATTATTTTTACACCCTTGCTGTTCACGATGTTCTGCAGCTCAAGCGGAGAAATGAACTTGTCATAATGCACTGCTTCTTCTTCTTTTGGCGAGGACTTAATGAGCTGGCCTGTTGGGCTGCCTGTGCACGCAGAAAACAGTACCAAGAACATCAAGCACACTGCAGCCACTGCAAAAGCTGATAGTTTCAACCCCATAGGCTGCTAATTGTTTTTGTGGTTTATATTTTTAACTGTTTCAAATCATTGTTAACCAGGTTTAACAGAGTTTAACAAAATTTATATACTTCCGGGCGTTCAGGAAATGCATGAGAGCTGTATTCTGTCCAAGCTGCCACAGCACAAACATTATTGCTTATGCAGGAGGAATTACAGGCATCTATAAATGCCTTGACTGCGGCTACATAGGCGGAATTATTATAGAGAAGGATTTTATAAAGAAAACCCAAGAAGACGAGGAGGAATCACTATGAAGTATGTAATTACAGGAGGAGCAGGGTTTATTGGAAGCAACATTGTTGAAGAGCTCGTAAGCCAGGGCCAGGAGGTTGTTGTCATAGACAACTTTTCAACAGGAAAAAAGGAAAACCTTAGAGAGTTTGAAAAAAACATAAGAATTGTTGAAGGATCAATTTCTGATATTGAGCTGCTGAAAAAAGAGTTTCAGGGAGCAGACTTTGTGCTCCACCAGGCAGCAATCCCCAGCGTTCCCAGAAGCGTCAAAGACCCTTTGAGCTCGAACAATGCAAATATCACTGGAACGCTCAACGTGCTCATAGCTGCAAGGGACTGCGGTGTAAAAAAAGTTGTGGCTGCAAGCTCCAGCAGTGTCTATGGAGAATCAGAAAAGCTTCCGAAAACAGAAGACATGCCAACCCATGCAATAAGCCCCTATGGGCTCACAAAGCTTGCAGGCGAGGAGTACATGAGGCTTTTTTTCGAGCTTTACGGCCTAAATTATTGTGCATTAAGGTATTTCAATGTCTTTGGCCCAAAGCAGGACCCAAAAAGCGACTATGCAGCAGTCATCCCGTTGTTCATAAGAAAAATTCTCAGCAATGAGCAGCCGGGAATATTTGGAGATGGAGAACAGACAAGGGATTTCACGTTTGTAAAAAACGTTGTGGAGGCAAATCTTTTGGCAGCGAAAAGCAGTTCTGTGGGTGTGTTTAACATTGCCTGCGGAGAAAGAATCTCTGTGAACAGGCTTGTGCAGGGCATAAACAGCATCCTCGGCAAAAGCATAAAGCCAAAATACCTTGAGGAAAGAAAAGGTGACATAAAGCACTCTATGGCAGGCATAGAAAAAGCCAGGAAGATGCTTGGCTTTAACCCAAAAGTATCATTCACAGACGGCCTGAATGCCACTGTTGACTGGTATATGAATGCAATTTAATAGTCCGCTAACTATTTATACTCCTATTCATTACTGCGCTGGATGTCGCACGATGCATGGATTGGATCAATGAACGAGGATTCTATGTACGCAGTCCAGCTGGATAAGCACAACTACATTGTTGGAGGCTTTCATCCTGACTCAGGCATCGTCAATATTTATAAAATTGAAAAATATTCTTTAAGAGGCATCAGAAGAAATTATAAAAACAAGATTACAGAGTACAGGTTTGAGCACAGGATTTCTGAGAGCAATGCAAAAGACCTTTTAAAAAAAATATTTGACACACCGCGTGAGCCCACAAGCATTCTTCAGACCCTTGACACATTCGTAAACAACAGCAAGTGGAAGATTGAAGAAACAGCCAACATTGACAAAGAAGAAATAAATAATTATGTAAAAACAGCACAAGCGCTCATATTCTCTGGCAGCGATTCCTAGCTTTTATCTTTTTCAAGCGCTTTTTCAAGTGTTTCCTTGTCCCAGCCTTGCTTCAAAAGCTCTTTTTTTATGCTTTGCCTGGCCCTGCCTTTTTGCTTCATTCCCTCTATGGATTTTTTCAGGCTTCTGAAAGCTTTTTCCTGCTCTGCTGCAAGAACTTTTGCAAGCTTTCTCATTCTGACAATAAAAAATACTGCTATAATAATGACTGCGCAAAGGAAAACAATCAGCAGTATCTTAGTGGAAGTCTTCAACCCTGATTCTTGTTGCCCTGACAGGTTTCCAGAATTGTTGGAATTGTTCTGCACATGTATAATAGGTATTGTTTCCTGGTCTCCTGATGCAGAAAGCGACATGTCAAGGCTTGCAGTCACTGCCAAAAGTGCTGGCTCTTCAATCTTTGCGCTTATAAAAAAGCTTTCCTCATCCTCTCCCTCAAGTTTCCAGCTGAACTGTTTCCATGTTTCGTCAAAAGTCCACAGATTTATTTTCTGCAAGCCATTCTTTTTTAGCCAGGTTTTGTCAATGCTCAAAAATATTGTCAGGTTTGTGATGTTTTCAAAAGTTATATTAAATGTTTTGAAAGCTTTTTCTGAGTAATTCTCAGGGAATGAGATGTTTTGCTCTGTTATGGAAACATTTGTAGTGTTGCTTCCTGAAAATACTGCTTTGTAGATTGCTCCTGAAAAAATCTGTGTTATAGGAATAGCTGGTTCTTCCAGTGCAGTTATTACTCCTTCTGAACTGCCCCCGCCGGAGCTGCTGGAAGAACTTGATGAACTCGAGGAGCTTGAACTACTTGAAGAACTGCTGCTTGAGCCTGAAGAGCAGGCCTGTATCTCTATCTGAGTATTATTGGTGAATCCTCCTCCATAGCAGGTTCTTGTTCTTGACTGGACGGTTGCTACGCATTCAGACCAATTGCTGTACTCATTAGTGCATCCAGAGAGCGTTGTTATCTGTATTGTGTTGGATGAAGTGTTTGAGTAATTATGGTTTAGACCGTCATCCATTGCTGTTATAACATAGGAATAGTTTGTTGCCTGGGTTATTGTTGTATCTGTAAAATTTGTGTCTGTTGTGTTTGCAATCTGTGAAGAAATGTTTGATGTGTTTAAAGATGAAATATTTGTTGTTCTGAAAATAATGTATGTTATGTTGAGAAAGTCAGCATCTCCATCAACACCCAGAACAACTTCTGTCCAGTTTATAAATACAGATGCATCAGGGTTGCTGGACGCAGAAACATTTGCAGGCAGAGAAGGATTTACTGTGTCGTTTGCAAAAGAGTTATTTGCTGTTGCAAATATTCTTTGGTTTGTATTTCCTGCTTTGTCTATGGAAACTATGGCGTAGGAATAGTTTATTCCATAAGAATAATGGAGTGTATTGTTGTCTGAAAAGTTTGTAAAAGACTCGTTAAGGCTTGCGATAAGTGTTGCGTTTGAAATGTTTGTTATTGGCTGTTCAGACTTGTATATTTTGTGGCTGTACAACTCATCATCAGCTTCCCAGCTCAAAAAAATGTTCCCATTCTTCAATATGTCTGAGGCACTGAAATTTACCGCTGAAGTGTTTGGAGGAGAGACATCAATTACCAATAATCTTGCAAGAGTTGTGTTGTAATTTCCCACCAGGTCTGTGCAGTTGATGCTCCAGTTGTATTCTCCTTCTGAAAGGCTTTTTAAAAAATTGTAATCAACAGATGAGTTAATGCCCTGCAAAGAATCATTGACTTGGCTGTTAAGGGTCAGCGAGCAATTCATGCCTGTTGAAAATGAGTCATTGAGCGAAAAGTTAAACTCAATAAAAGACTGGTTTGTGTAGGTATTGTTCCCAGGGCTGATAATATCTATTACAGGAGGCGTTGAGTCAACAGTTATTGTCCTGTTGAAGCCATTAAATGCACAATTGTTTTCCAGATCGCAGGCATAGCAGTTCCACTCATAACTTCCATCCTCCAGATTTTTTGCAAACAGATAATCCCCAATTATTCCTGAACTGTTTGTCTCATTTGAATGCCAGCCGGAATTCCAGCTTCCAAAGAGAGAAACATTTGAGAGCAGATAATTGTCATTGGCTGAGCAATTAAACAATAAAGTATTGTTGGAAGTGTTTGTGTTGTTTTCCGGAGCATTCAAAACAATAGCAGGAAATTCCTGATCGACAAAAATCCCTGTGCTAAGCACCAGGGAAAAATTCTGCGGAAATTCAGAAATGTTTGTTGCATTAACCCTTATGCTCCAGCTTCCGTTTGCAGGGCCATCAATAAACACCTGCTCTGCATTGTTCAATGAGTCTATGCCTGTTGTTGCGGCATCTCCAGGGCTTGAAGGGTTCAATATCCAAGGATAATAGATGGTGCTGTTTTGAGAGGTTATTGTAAGGTCGAGGTCATTCACCAATAGCTTTGAACTTTCAGGAATTCCTGGGTAGTCATCCCACACAAGTGTTGCTTTTAGTGATGACTTGTTCAGGATTGTGATGTTGGTTTCAAAAAAAGAGTCTCCACTCACATAAAAAGTCCTTTCCAAAAACCTGGAGCTGTTAGCAGAGTCATTCATTATAAGGTCTATTGCAGAGGTTGCATTGACCAATCCATAGCCAAACTGAAAGTCAGGGCCTGTATTTCCTAAATCCTCTGCAGTGTGCATAAGTATGGCTTTTATTGTTGAGGGAAGAACCTGAAGCTCTGCAGTTGAGCTGTACTCAGGATATTTTTCCCTGAATTTTTCAACAAGAAGCGCGACTATTCCTGAAACCGCAGGGGCAGCCATGCTTGTGCCTGAATAGATTGCATAAGTGTCAGGCGTTGCTGTTGAAGTAATGCTCGTGCCTGGAGCAACAACATCAGGCTTTATCCTCCCATCATTTGTAGGCCCCCACGAGCTGTAGCTGCTCATTGAGTTGTCCTTGTCAACAGCTCCAACTGTGAGTATATTCTTGCCAGAGCTATATGCCCCTATTGTATCATAATCATACTCTAAAGAGCCGCAGTAATCTGCTCCTGTCCCTCTTTCGTTTCCTGCGCTCCACACCAAAACCATGTATTTGCCAAAATATCCCCTTACTATTTCATCCATGAAATAGCTTTCCAGAAAGTATTCTCCTAAAAATTCTTCACAGTTGCTCGTATTAATAACTTTATTTCCAGCATCTGAAGGAAACACTCCCCAGGAGTTTTGGCTGATTGAAGAGTTGTAAACAGCCAGGCTTTCGTTGTACTCTTCTAAAAACTCTTCAGGAAAATCCCACCACTCATAGCTCACAAGTGTTGCAGCTGGAGCCATTCCTTTATATTTGGAGTTGATTGTTCCGTTTCCGACTGCTGTTCCTGCAACATGGGTTGAGTGCCAGTGGGTTGCTGAAGTATCTCCATAAATAACCCTGGTTCCAAAGTCGTCGTGGGATTGGTCTGCATGCCCTGCATCCCATTCTGCAATGATTACTCCTGTCCCTGAAAGGTTGTAAGCAGCTCCCTGGAGTGATTCAACGCCTGTTATTGCCCTTGAGTCATTGTTGTCAACAAACTTGCCAAGCCCTGTTTCCTGGACAAAAAGCACATCATCGTTTTCCAGAAGCTCAGGAATTTTTTCTTCAGGAATAATTAGTGTCTGCATTGACCCCTTATCCAGGTTAGCTTGTGCAGTGCTCTTTCCTCCTATAATTGAAAGCTCGTTTTCAAGATTTTCATATGACTTCTCACTGAACAAAACAATAAGCACTGCATTTCCTGAGCCATCCTTTGAATACCCACTTACTCCCTGGCTCAGAATCCTTGCGCTGGCTTTGTGCTGAATTTTCTCAAATCCCTTGCTGTATTCAATCCCAGTATTAATTGGCAAAATCATCAGAAAAATTACTGCTATAAAAAACACTGCAAGCCATCCCCTCATGAAGAACAAGCTTTTTGCGTGATTTATTAATATTATGCTTTTGCAGCGCACTGGACATTTTCCCGCGAGGTATTTAAACAAAAAAGCAATAAGAAAATCATGGAGATAAGCCAAAAGCTCAAGATTCTCGGGATGGGCTCAAAGCATGATGCATGCTCATGCAGCCCTGCGCACAGGTTTGAAAAGTCCAACAGTGAAAGAATTGGCGAAGGCACAGGCTGCGCTATTTATAAGTCAGCAACGCCTGACGGCAAGCCCTTAAACCTTTTCAAGGTTCTCTACACAAACGCCTGCAGCCACGACTGCAGGTACTGCCCAAACTCAACCAACTGCCAAAAAAAGCCTGTGATGTTTGAGGAAGAGGAGTTTGCAAAAACATTCATGACATTATACATAAGGAATTATGTTGAAGGGGTATTCTTAAGCAGCGGCATAATGAAAAATGCTGATTTTGTGTCAGAAAAAATGGTTTCAGCAATCATGCTCCTAAGGCAAAAGTACAAGTACAGGGGATACATCCATCTGAAAGTTCTTCCAGGAACATCCAGGGAGATGATAAAAAGGGCTGGAGAGCTTGCTGACAGGATGAGCATCAACATAGAATCCCCTAACCCTTCAAGGCTTAAAGAGCTCAGCAACATAAAAGACCTGAAAAATGACATCATCAAAAGGCAGGCCTGGATAAACAAGCTTGGATTAAGAGGAGGGCACTCAACCCAGCTTGTGGTAGGAGCAGCCAATGAAACAGATCTTGAAATCCTAAGGACAATAAGCTGGGAGTATGAAAATATAGGCCTGCAAAAAGCATATTACAGCGGCTTCAGGCCCATAAAAAAAACTCCTTTGGAATTCAAGGACAAAACACCTCTTGAAAGAGAGCACAGACTCTACAATTCAGACTTTCTCATGAGGACCTATAAGTATGAGTTCAGGGAAATCAAAGAAATAATGCACGATGGAAACCTTCCAAAAGGCGATCCAAAAGTCAACATAGCAATGCAGAGCTTTGACAGGCCAATAGATATAAATCAGGCAGCCTATGATGAGCTTATAAGAGTGCCTGGCATAGGACCAAAAAGCGCTATGAGAATTCTTGACTTGAGAAAAAAGCATGCCAAAATAAGAAACTACAGGGAGCTGCACAACATAGGCGTTGTTTTGAAGCGCGCAAAACAGTTTGTAGAAGTCAACGGGCATAGGCAGAAAATGCTTATGGAGTATTCTTAAAATGGCGGTGTTCAGGACAAGCATCCAAAAGCAATGGCAGTATGCAAAAAGGCACAAGGAGTTTGAAAAGCACAGACATGATCTCATCAAGGTTTTCAAGCAGGAGCCTGAAAAGGTTTTCAGCCAGTTAACAGACCAAGCCAGAAAGCTCTTCAACATTTACAGCCAGGTTATGAGAGAGATAGAGTCATTGTTCTGGCTTTTAAGGCTGGAAGTGAACAAGCATGGCTTGCTGTATACCCAGCACACCCCTGTCCACGAGATAGAAGACTGCCTGGTTTACAGGTTTTCATATAGGTTTCCGATGTTTGTGGTGGCGCTGGAAAGCAAAAGGGGGTGCTTTGTGGCGTACAAAAACAGGATAAAAAAATATAATTCAAGGATTGAAAGCATCATAAGGGTTGTTGAGAAAGAGTTTCCAATAAGTGAGATTCTTAAAAACGTTGAAAAGTTTGACCCTTCATTGTGGAAAAGCTTTGTGGACAGCCAATCAGACACCAGCAGCCCAAGACCTGAGCTTTTCAAAAAGCAGATCCCAAAAAAATACCACAGCATAAAGACCCTTGAGTACGAGATAAAGCTGCACAGAGCCAACAAAGAATTGGGAGAATTTTTTGAATAATTTTTTAAATGACAAAAATTTCTTGGAAGTATGGATTATAATCTTAGAAGCGCAAAGCTCGGCGCAGAGCAAATCTATGAAAAAATAAGCTCAATATTCAAAAAGGACTATGAGTTATGAGTCTCAAGCCTAGCAAAATCAAAAAATATAAATAGCCATCCTGAAAATAATAATGCTATGAACTTCCACTACTATATGTTCATACTCCTCATAATTGCAAGCATTTTTCTTATAGGAGGAGGTATAACAGGCAAAGTTGTGAGCGAAAGCTGCTGCTTTCCGCCAAACTGTGCAGAGGAAAACATCTGCGATGCTGCAAAACTGCAATATCTTGAGTCTCCTTCAGGTGTTCCTGAAAAGAATGAGGGTGTTTTTCTCTCAGTGCTAGGCTTTTTTGTGCTTGTGGGAACAATATTTTTGCTATATGTGCAGCATAGGATAAAGCACAAGAATGATAACCCAAAAAAACAGCGAACATGACACACCAGTTGCACTTTTCTTGGTGGCTCAATGGCTGTGGCCTGGAGAATAAACAGTGAGCAATGCTATTATTGCGACTCCTATTATTATTGCGAGTATGTGCAAAACAGAGTCTTTCAGTCTGCAGTGCCTGTGAAGCTGGGGTGTAAGGTTTGAGGCTGCAATATATATAAAGTTGCCTGCAGCAAAAGGTATTATAAAATCAGTAAAGCCTTCCATACTTCCAACCAAAAAAATACCTATTACTGTTCCTACAACTGCTGTGAGCGCAGAAAAAAAATTGAAAAAAATAGCTTTTTTCTTTGACAGCCCTGAAAACAAAAGCACTCCAAAATCAGCAATCTCCTGGGGTATTTCGTGAAATATTATGGAAATGGTTGCAGCAATGCCCACTCCTATGTTTATCGCATAGCTGCCTGCAATAACTAAGCCATCCAAAAAGTTGTGTATTCCATCCCCAATAAGGTTTACAGGTGCAAGGTTGTAAGCATGCCCGTGCCCACAGTCTCCATCCTCACATTTTTTGCTGTGGTGCCAGTGGACAAATTTTTCAAGCACAAACATCAAAACAAAACCCAATAGTATAAACAAGCCTGTTGAAACTGTATATCCGTGCTCCAGAGCCTCTGGAAGAAACTCAAAAAATACAGTGCTTAACAGGACTCCAACAGAAACGCTCAGCAAAAACAGCAGTAATTTTTCAGAAACTTTTTTTTTCAACAGAAAAGGAATTGCAAAAATCACTGAGATAAGAGAAACAATGATAACGCTTATTATTGGATAAACAATGTCCATTCTCTTGGTGAAAAGCACTTGTTTAAAAATGTTGTTGAATTATACTGTCCTGAAGTTATACACTACAATACTCACTGCAGTTGCAGGAACCCGTCAGGCCAGGTTTTCATCCAGAAATTTCTTCAGAGCTGCCAGATCTTTCTTGTCCTTATCATAATGAAATGTCACTATTCCAACAATCCTTGCGCTCTTCACAGCGTCTTCATTGTGCTCAAAATATAATGCATCTTCTGGTTTAAGGCTGAATTCTTTGAGCATTGTTTCAAAATACTTTGAATCTGTTTTTTCAGGATTATGCTTGAGCGTAAACAATTCGTAAGGCAATCCCTTCAGTCCTGAACTTTCCATCTGTTCATCGTTGGCATTTGTCAGGATAATCTTTTTGTTGGGATATTTTTCAAGCAATTCGTGCATTTGCCTGAAAACTCCTTTGCCCTTAATAAAAAATGTGTTGACAGCATCCACAAGAATTGTTTTCATAATAATCATGTTTAATAAAAGTATAAAAATCTTTCGTAAAATTCAAAGCTTTCTTCTTCTCAAAAGCAAAGAATTGCTTACAACGCTGACTGAGCTTAGCGCCATTGCAGCCCCTGCAATCATAGGATTCAGAAGCCATCCTGTAAACGTGTAAAACACTCCTGCAGCTATTGGTATTCCCAAAGTGTTGTAAAACAGCGCCCAGAACATGTTCTGCCTTATTTTTTTCATTGTCAGCCTGCTCAGCCTGATTGCTTTTGGCACATCCATCAAGTCATTCTTCATAAGCACTATTTCTCCTGTTTCCATTGCAACATCTGTGCCAGATCCCATAGCTATTCCTATGTCTGCCTGGGCCAGTGCAGGCGCATCGTTTATTCCATCACCAACCATGCCAACTTTTGCACCTTTTTGCTGCAGGTTTTTTACGTGCATGGCCTTGTCCTCGGGCATTACTTCTGCAAAAACACTTGATATTCCTGCCTGAGCTGCTATTGCACTGGCTGTTCTTTGGTTATCTCCTGTAATCATGTGGACTTTTAAACCCATACTCTGGAGTTTTTGTACTGCTTTTTTTGAAGAAGGCTTTATCGGGTCAGCAACTGCAATCATTCCCAAAACATCTTTTTCTGTAAGCACCATCACTGTTTTTCCCTGGCTTTCCAGGTTTTCTATTGCTGACTGCTGCTCTTTTGTAAACATAATTCTTTTCTCGCTTAAAAAACCCGGCTTGCCAAAAAAGTATTCCTGCTTTCCTATTTTTCCTGTTATTCCTTTTCCGACCAGTGCCCTGAACCCTGAAACTTTCTTTAAGGAAATTTTTTCCTCACTGGCTTTTTTGAGTAGCGCATCTGCAAGTGGGTGCTCGCTGTTCTTTTCAAGGCTTGCGCTTATCTCAATAATTTTATTTTTTGTTTGTTTTGTCTGTTTTCTGAATACAACAACATCTGTAACTGAGGGAATTCCCATTGTTATTGTTCCTGTCTTGTCAAGAATTATGTGCTCCAGCTTGTGAGCTGTTTCCAGTGCATCCCCTCCTTTTATGAGTATGCCGTTTCTTGCACCCATTCCTGTGCCAACCATTATTGCTGTGGGTGTTGCAAGTCCTAGTGCACAGGGGCAGGCGATAACAAGCACTGCAACAGCTGCAATAACAGCAAACCCTACTGTCTGGCCAACTGCCAAAAACCATACTGCAAAAGTTATCAGGGCTGTTGCAAGCACTGCAGGAACGAACCATGCAGAAACACTGTCTGCAAACCTTTGTATGGGGGCTTTTTTACCCTGGGCATCCTCAACTATCTTTATTATCTGGGCCAGGGTTGTATCAGCACCCACTTTTAATGCCTTAAAAGTAAATGTTCCATGCTTGTTGAGAGTTGCACTCACAACCTTGTCCCCTTTGTCTTTTTCTATCGGGATGCTCTCTCCAGTAATCATGCTTTCATCAACGCTCGAATTCCCCTCTATTACTATTCCATCCACAGGAATTTTTTCTCCAGGCTTCACAATAATTATGTCTCCTGCAACAACATCGTCCACAGGAATTTTCTGCTCTATGCCTTTTCTCAGTACTGTGGCTGTCTTTGGCTTAAGCCCAATGAGTTTTTTTATGGCCTGCGAAGTCTTTCCTTTTGCCTTTGCCTCCAGCACTCTTCCCAGGACAACTATGGTTATCAGCACAGCGCTGGCCTCAAAATACACATGTGCATTTCCAAAAATAACTGCATACACGCTGTAAAAGTAAGCAGCGCTTATTCCTATAACTATAAGGGTGTCCATGTTTGCGCTAAAGCTTTTTAGTGCATTAAAAGCACTTCTGTACATTGGAGCAGCCACAAAAAACTGGACAGGCGTTGCCAGAACCATCATTATTATTTTCTGGAATGGAAAAGGATTTTTCATGAAGAACATCCCAAGAATGAATACAGGGACAGCAAATACCAATCCAATGAAAAACTGTGTTTTTAGCCTGCTGTACTCTTTAAGGCTTTGCAGCTCTTGCTTTTCAGCACTCTTGTTTCCAGCATCTACCTCTGCGCCATAGCCTTTGCTCTCAACCACACTGGCAAGCTTTTGAAGGGTTACTTTTTGCTCATCAAACTGGATTGTTGCCTTGTTAGTGGAGAGGTTGACGTTTGCGCTCATCACTCCCTTTGTTTTGTTCAGCGCTCTGCCTATCAGGGTTGAGCAGCTCGCGCAGTGCATTCCTT
The DNA here is from genome assembly GCA_041305085.1 of Nanobdellota archaeon. GTDB lineage: Archaea > Nanobdellota > Nanobdellia > Woesearchaeales > UBA9642 > SURF-58. Next base: position 20,013 of record JBFYMA010000010.1, read on the forward strand.
TTATGCCGAGAGTTGCAGTTTTCATCATTCCTCCTTGTTCCAATTTATTATCATTCTAATATTTACTTATATTACTCTATTAATCACTATGTTAGTCCTAAGTATTAGTCCTAAGTATTAGTCCTAAGCGATTAAAAACGTTTGTGAACTGCTGCTCTAGGAATATCCTCTGCAGCCGCAACCTCCTGCCTGATCTATTCTGCAGGTTCCGCTGTCCAGACCCAGGCCTGAAGAAGAGGGATTTGTCTCTGTATAATCAGCTATTTCTCCGTCTGCATCTTGCACTGAAAAAGTTCCCCTGCCCATATTCATGCTGCACCTTATGTTGAATGTGCCACTTTTGTCAGGCGTAAACTCTATAACATTATCTCCGCTCCTGACATACTTTCTTACGCTGAATGATGGTATCACAACATCCCTCATACAGCCGTAGACAGAGTCAAGATCCACAGTCAACCTTACAGGAATCCCTTTAACAAGTGTACTCGGCTCCAGCTGGTATTCATAGTTTTTAAAGATCAGCAGAACCTCCTGAACCTTTCCAGCAGAAGGGTTTGGCAGGTTGCTTTGTGCTGTAATTGATTTTACAGGATTTATATTTTCTCCTGCAGCGTTTCCTGTCAAAGAATTCTGTTGTGCTTTTGCAGGAACCCCTGTAATGCCCAGGATTATTATTGCAGCAACTATTGCCAGGGCTCCGATAATGCTTGCCTGTTTTATTATTTTTTTCATTTTTTTGCCTCCGTTTTTTTGCTTCCTGTCCTATCTGGCTGTCCTAAAACCTTATTAGTGAAGATGTTGGCCCGTAAATAATAAGCGATGCCAGAAGTGCAGTCACTATAACGCTTATAGATATCAGCGTAATTGTATCCACAGGCTTTGCAACTGTTTGCTTGCTTTCGACAACCTCTTCGTAAAGCAGGTATGAAAGTCCAATAATTATTCCAAGATTTATCAGCATGTAAAAAGGCATGAACCATAATACATGATCTGAAAACATCATCACTGTTATCATCGGCCCCATTGTTCCTCCCATCACTCCTGCCATAGCCCCCTCCATTATTCCCATAACTCCACAGCATTTTCCTGTCACAACTCCTGTGAATGTTCCCAGAACAACGCCAGTCATTGCTCCCCAAAAAAATCCGTTTGTTGCTCCAATAACTGCCCCTATCATCATGCCTGTCTGCATCCCGAAAGTCATACCTATCATCATACCTGTCATGCATGTTAACTTTGCCTTGTACGCAGTAAAGTGCCAGACAGCCATGGATATTCCTGCAACGCTTATTATCAGGTAAAAAATCCACCATCCATAGTTTGATAAAAATCCTTCAATGTTTTTGAAAAGAAAAAAGTATGCAAGTGCTGAAATCGCAAACAATGAAAACAGCACATAAAGAGTGTTCTGGATTCCAAGCCGTTCCACAAAGTACAGGTTCTTGTTTTCCCTAAAATGCCTTATTCTTTCTTTGAGTGTTTTTCTTTCAAAGGGCTCTGTTGAAGCCCTATAGCCCATTTTTTTTATTAGCTCGACGACATTTTCAGGCTTGGTTGTTTCATCGTTGATTGTTACAGCATCCTGGCTTACAGAAAAATCTATAATATTGTTTTTTTTCAGGTTTTTTGTTATGAGCCTTACGCAGCTTTCGCACTCTATGTCCGGGACAAATACCTGGCTTGCCATCAGTCTTCAACCTCGTACCCTTCATCCATAATACTCAGCCTTATTGCGTCTTTTGACAAGCTTTTGTTATGCTCAACAACAACTTCTCCTGTTTTGTGGTTTGCAGAAACATTTTTTGCTCCTTTTTCTTCCAAAGCATCTGTTATAAGCATCTCACAGGAGCTGCAGTGCATGCCTTTTACGTTTATGGTAGTTATTATGCTCTCTGGCATTGTTTTTTTCATGTTATCTCAGCCTCACCATATTTATTGTGTGCATTGCCTGCTGTAAAAATCAGCAGGTTATTAATCCATTCTGTTGAAAAAAACGCTGCTGGAATGTTTATAAATGCAGAATTATTGTATCTGGCTGTTCAGAAACAGTTTTTAGAATTTTTTTCTCAGGAAGACTTGTTTGGTTTTTCCAGATGTTTTTCTGCTTATTATTCCTCTCTGCTCCAGCAAATTGAGCAAAATGGATAGGCCTGCTTTGCTCATGCCTGCCCTATATCTTAGTGTTGACTGCTGTATTCCGTCCTGGTCATGGATTGCTCTCAGCACGCTTTGCTCTTCATTGCTGAATCCTGAAAGAAAAGCCTCGAATTCAGTTTTTTTCTTGGCAGACCTTAGTTCTGTTGCAAAGCTTTGCTGATGCTTTTTGAATTCATGGAATGACCTGTCAAAGAACAGCAGGTATGCCCCTATGATAAAAGCGCTTGTTCCTATAACCCATCCTATTATATAGCCTGTCCAGTCTCTGTCTTCATGCAGGCAATAGCCGCTTTCAAGAACACATGTCCCGTTGTTTTCCTGCACAAGCGTATTTATGTAAAAATCTTCTTTTGCCTTTGCTGCAAAAGTCAGGGCAACTGCTGCTATTCCTATAATAATGAGTATAATTCCCAGGTTTTTGTTTGTAAACATTGTTTAGGGCAGTTTGGGTTTATTTAAATGGTTTGCGAAAGAACTCCTGGCAGAGACAGTTCCCCAAAAAAATCGCTTAAATCGCAACATTTATATACTAGAATCCAAACTCTAGATGATACATCAATCTTAGTATATAAAAAAGTATACCAGTATACTAACATACTACGGGGGATTCATGCAGGCAGAACTATTAAACTTCGGATTTTTGTTTTTGTTCGCAATAATAGGCGGATTTCTGTCATCAAAATTTAAGCAGCCGCTAGTTATAGGCCTGATAATAATAGGAGCAATAGTTGGGCCAAACCTTCTTGGACTTATAAGCGATGCATCAATAATAGATCTGTGCATAGAATTTGGAGCCATACTCTCTCTTTTTGTGCTCGGGATGGAGTTTTCACTCAAAAAACTCCTCAAAATAGGGCTGAAGTCAGGCATAGTTGCGCTTTTCAAAGTAGGGATAATGTTCTTCATAGGCTTCCTGACAATAATAGTATTGGGAATGGATACCACCACAGCAGCCTTCACAGGAGTTGCGCTGTCTTTCTCAAGCACCATGATAATAATCAATCTTCTTGAGCAGAAAAACCTGATCAGCAGAAAAGAGGTGCCCTTGCTTGTGGCAGTGCTCATACTTGAGGATATTTTTGGAATAATAGCACTGACATTTTTTTCAGCAGTAAAAGCCAGCACGGCAACAGCTGTTGTTGAGGGAATAAGGCATATCATAATAGGCCTGGTAGTGCTGATAATTGTCTATCTTATCTTTTCAAAGTTTGCAGAAAGGATGATTACATATGTAAGAAAAAGGACCAGCGATGAGCTTACAATATTTATTTCTCTCGGGCTGTGCATAGGATTTGCCTACCTTGCATATGCGCTTGGGCTCAGCCCAAGCGCAGGAGCATTCCTTGCAGGAAGCGTTGTTGCAAACTTCAGGGAGTCAAAGATGTTTGAAAAGGCTGTGAAGCCCCACAGCTACATGTTTTCAGCATTCTTTTTCATATCAATGGGTGCAATGGTCAACATAAAAAGCATATTTGCAAACATTCATGTGCTGATAATACTTGCAATCGCAACATTTTTTGGGCTTTTCATAGCGCTGGGCCTGGTTACAAGGATTTTTGCAGGCTTTGACAGGGAGTCAGCAACTTTCAGCACCATAGCAATGCTTCCCCCTGGAATTTTCTCCCTGCTGGTGGCAAAGGAAAGCCTGAAGTTTGGGATAGGTATAGATCTGGTTGCAATAGTTGCAATACTTATGCTCTTGCATAGCATAGTAATGAACCTTGCTATTTCAAAAAAAGAAAACAAGAATCATGCTATTTTTGCCAAAAAAAGCAAAACAATAATAGGGGACTACATAAACAGCATATCAAGGTTTTTCTCCAGCCTTTTTACAGAGCTGGAAATAGAAAGCTCTTACACAAAAGAAGCCAAAAAAAGGGCAGGCAGCTTCATAACAAAAGTGTTGCTCATGGTTTTCACAGCAGTGGCGCTAACATATGTTATTGCAGGCATATTCAACAATTTTATAGATATTGCAGCAGGAGCAATAATTGGAATATTATTCATCTGGCTTCTGTACAAAGCAGCAAAGGAATTCAGGAAAATCCATTTACTGGTCATAAGGATAATCTCAACACTGGAGGCAGGTATGAACCTCAAAAGAATAAGAAGAGGAACAAAAAGGCTGCTGTTCGGAAGCCTGCTGGTATTTTTGGGAATCTACTCTCCGTTTGTAATGTTCATGCTCAACCTGGAAACATACTTCATTATACTTCCTGCAGCGCTGATTGTGGCAGGAATACTGATGTATGCCCTGGCAGGAATGGCGCTCTCACAGCTCACGTTCAAATACAAGTACACAATACACAGCTATAAGAAGATAGTGCTGGGAAAAGCCCGCTATGAACTAGCAGACTATTGATCTGTTGCTGCAGAGTTATTAAAAAAATCAGAAAAAAATTCTTAATAAAATCATTCAACAACAAGGTTTCCTTTCATGCCCATCTGCCTGTGCTGGCCGACGCTGCAATAGTACTCAAATGTGCCTTTTTTGCCAGCCACAAACTCAACATACGTCGAGTTTGGCGCCCACACCTTTGCTGTTGCTGCGTCGAACTCGTCAACAACCCAGTCGTGAAAGCCATCTATGCTGGAAAATTCTATTCTTACTGTATCTCCCTCATTTACTGTTAATGTTGGATTGTCTTCGCCATCCATCACAAACTTAAAGTTTTCCCCTGTCAATACAAAGGTCTTCACATTGCCGGCCATGCTGTCCTTGTCATCCATCATGCTATCGTCTTCCTTTGCCATAGAGCCATCAGACGCTGAATCATGATTTGCCATGTCTCCATTGTCCATCATGGCATCTGTGTCACCAGCTATGCTGCCATCCTGCATCGAGTCATCCATCATGCTGTCTCCTTTGCCTGCCATTGTGTCGCCGGCAGTATTCGCTGTCTGCTGTGCAGGTGCTGTTGCGCATGCTGCAACCAAAAACAGTATTGCAAATGCCGCAATTCCAACCAGATACTTTGACTTGTTCAGTTTTTCATACACCATTTGTTTACACCTCCTAAACTCTCTTCAAATACAACCAGCGAATTCCATTATTCATGAGGCAATTCTGCCCAGAACACGAGGAATTTCACTATAGTTAACATTTGACAGTCAGGCCTTATTGATTATTTATAAATTTTGTGAATAAACTTCTGATTATGCCCACAAAAACAGCAGATTCTGAAAAGAGGGCTCAAATACGCACATTTATTAATAGAGAAATTTCCCGGAAACCATGATCAGCAAGTCAGTCACACTCATCGAGGACAAATATGAAGATCTCGTATTGGAGTTCTGCATAAAGGTTCTCGGGTTAAAATCACTGCACTGGGGATTCTGGGAAAAAGGCGAGGAACTGAACATTGAAAGCCTCAGGAAAGCCCAGGAAAGGTTCTCCAGGGTGCTGAAAGAAAACATTCCTCCAAATGTGAAAACTATCCTGGACATAGGCTGCGGAGTCGGGGACAACGCCCAGTGCCTGGCAAAAGAGGGTTATTCACTTACATGCATCTCTCCTGACCTCAACCACAAAAAAGTTTTTGACCTCATCAAGAACAAAAACATCACATTCCATCAGGACACAATCGAGAGGTTTTTGACAAAGAAAAAATTTGATGCAGTGCTCATGAGCGAATCAGCACATTATTTCGATAAAGACATAGCTTTTGCAAAGTTCCAGAAAATAATCCGCGAAAATGGTTTTATAGTTGCTGCAGGCCTGTTCAGAAAATCAGCAACAAAGGAATATTCATACTTTCCTGTCGAGAAAGAATGGATTGCCAGCGCAAACCTCCACGGATTTTCTGTTATTGAAAGAAAAGACATAACTTCTCATGTCATTCCGACAAGCAGACTTGGAGGGAAACTTCTTGAGCAGAACCTTAAGCCAGGAGTGAACATCCTCACAAGGTATATGAAAAAGAGATCACCATTTCAGTACTCAATCCTCAAACTTATCTTCAGCAAGCAGATAAAAGAGCTTGAATCATATTTTCGCATAGGGCCTATTCCTGAAATGTTTAACCCGAAACTCTTCGAGAGAAAAGGCAGATACATAATTTATGTTCTTAAGAAAGACCCACCAGAAAGAAGTGATAAAAAAAATTTGCCTTATAACTGATAGTCCTGCCTGCTTGACCCTTCGAGACGTGACGAAGAGAGACTATTTTTCGTTTTCAATTTTGCTTAGAAACGGGAGAAGCAATGGTTTTAAGTCATTTATTGTCAAGTATTTCCTGATGTTGTGCGGTGTATTTTTTGCGCCAAAGCAATCTTCGAAGCAGAAATACCATTATCAAACTGTTTAACAATCCAAACTCTTTTCTTAAAAGTAAGCTTATACATAATAATCACCTCAAAATTGGTTATATGTGTGTAGTTAAAACGTGATATCACAGTGTTCATATTTCTTCGAAAACTTTTTAACCTGTTTTCCTGTCCATTGGGCAATGGTCTCTGATAGCCTGAAATCAAAGCTCGAAAAGCAGCAGTACAGGGTTGTTGGCAGCCACAGCGTTGTCAAAGTATGCCACTGGTGCAAGTCCGCAATAAAAGGCCAGGGCTCCTGCTACAAGCACAAGTTTTACGGCATCAAAAGCCACCAATGCCTCCAGATGTCTCCTTCGCTGAGCTGCGCAAACAGATGCGTTTATTGCTGGAGAGACCACAAGGATCCTGTATGCATGGAATGGAAAGGAATTGTTGACAGCCCTGAGGAGATAATTGAGCAGGCAATCATCCAGCACAAAAAGCTCAACATAGGGCTGAAAGGCTATAAAGATGTTGACAAAAAAGTTTTTGAGCAGTCTCAAAACATCAGGCACGTTGCACTTTCGCTGACTGGCGAGCCTATTGTGTACCCAAAAATAAGCGAGCTAATAAATCTGTTTCATAAGCAAAAAATATCGACTTTTCTGGTAACCAATGGCCAGTATCCAGAGCTCATAAAAAGCCTGGCTTCTGTAACCCAGCTGTATCTAAGCATGGATGCGCCTTCAAAAGAGCTGGCAAAAAGGACAGGGATTCCTTTGTTTGCTGATTTCTGGGAAAGATTCAATCAAAGCCTTGAGGAACTGTCCAAAAAAACCGGAAGGACCTGCATCAGGCTTACAATGATAAAAGATGTTAACATGATTGAGCCGGAAGTCTATGCACGGCTCATAAAAAAAGCAAGCCCTGGCTTTATAGAGGTCAAGGCATACATGCACGTTGGCGCCTCCAGGGAGAGGCTGGAGAAAAAGAACATGCCCTCGCAGAAAGAGATTATGAATTTCAGCAAAAAATTACTGCACCACCTTACTGATTATGATATTGCTTCTGATCACTATGCCTCAAGGGTTGTTCTATTGGCAAAGAAAAGCTTTAAAAAAAATAATGAGTGGCATACTTGGATAGACTTTGAGAAGTTTTTTTCTCTGGAAAACTCAGGCAAGGATTTTTCTTCTGATGAGTATTCTGCAAAAACACCTGATAAATTTATTGGGTTGGAGACTTGTTTCCCAAAAAATTCAATAGATGAATCAGATATGGCAGAGAATGAAAGCAAATAGAAAATAGAAATACTCAACGCCTAAAGCGCCTCAAGAACTTCTTCAACATGGCCATCCACTTTCACTTTTGGAAAAGCCTTTTGCACAAACCCTTTCTCGTCAATAATAAAAGTGCTTCTTATTATGCCTTCAAAGAGCTTTCCATATAGCGCTTTTTTTCCCCATGCGCCAAATTCTTTTATTGTCTTTTTGCCAGGGTCAGAGAGCAGTGTGAATAAAAGGCTTTGCTTTTTGGCAAAGCTTTTGTGGCTTTTTTCTGAGTCTGCGCTTATGCCTACCACTTCTGCGCCCTTTTTCCTGATCTCAGAGTGCTCGTCCCTGAAGCTGCAGGCCTCTTTTGTGCATCCAGGCGTGCTGTCCTTTGGATAAAAATACACCACCAGCTTTTTTCCCCTGTAATCTGAAAGCCTGTGAATTTTTCCATCCTGATCCTTCAATTCAAAATCAGGCGCTTTTTCCCCTTTTCTCAGCATCCTAATAACCTCGCCATTTCAGTTGAATTTTATTTTTTGGCTTTTTTGTAAAGCTTTTCAACTTCTTCCCAATTTATTGCGCTGAAAAAATTCTGGATGTATTCAGGCCGCTTGTTCTGGTATTTCAGGTAGTATGCATGCTCCCAGACATCTATCGCAAGTATTGGATGCTTGCCCTGTGCCAATGGGCTGTCCTGGTTTGGCGTGCCAATTATCTCAAGCTCGCTGTTGCTTACAACAAGCCATGCCCATCCTGAGCCGAACTGTCCTGCTGCTGCTTTGCTGAACTGCTCTTTGAACGAGTCAAAGCCTCCAAACTTCTGGCTTATGGCTTCAAGGATTTTTCCTTTTGGCTCAACGCCTTTTTTGAGTATTTTCCAGAAAAAGTTGTGGTTCACAAACCCTCCCCCGTTGTTCCTCACTGCTGTTCTTATGTCCTCAGGAATACTTTCAAGGTTTGCTATGAGCTCTTCAGGCTTTTTCTTGAACAGCTCTGGGTATTTTTGCAATGCCGCATTGAGGTTGTTGCAGTAGGCCTGGTGATGCTTGTCATGGTGTACCTCCATTGTCTGCGCATCAATATATGGCTCAAGTGCGTTGTAATCGTAAGGCAGCTTTTCAAGCTTGTGCTCTTTCATATTATCACCTCCAAGAACACTGTTAACTATTGTTAATTTTCCTTTGTTTAAATATTTTGCGGATTTCAGGGATGTCATAACTTCAAAATGGTTAGAAGCCTTAATATTATTTAAATAGTTGAACAGCTAAACAACAACAAAAAAGCAGAAAGAGCATAATAGAATAGGTCTGCAACAAAAAATATTGAAAAAAAAACGAGGTTGATAAAAATGGGATTCAAAGACCAATTAATAACACTAAAAAACAACTGGCTCATAATAGTTTTGCTACTGGTCGTGCTTGGGCTAGTGTTTGCAGGAGGAAGCAGCGGAGGCATAACAGGAATAAGCGGATTGAAATATGCAACAGACAGCAGCTATGCAATGGGAGGAATGGAAGAGTCAATGAGAGCTCCTTCCTATTATGACAGCTATTATTATGACAACTCAGATTTTGCCCCTGATGTTCAGGAGAGAAAAATTACAAAAACATCATCAATTAATACAGAAGTAAATAGGGGAAAGTTTCACGAGACAGAGTCCAGGCTCAAGGCAATAATTGACAGCTCTGACTCATACCTTCTGAACCAAAACGTAAACAAAAGAGACAGCGGGCTGAAAGAATCATTCTACGGAAGCTACAGCATAAAGGTTGACACAGCAAAGTATGACTCCATAGTCCAGCAGCTCAAAGAGATAGGTGATGTAACCTATTTCAATGAAAATGCAAATGACATAACAGGAACTTACACAAATATAGAAATAGAGCTGGAAGCTGAAAAGGAAAGGCTGACAAGATACCGGCAGATGTACAACGAAGCAGAAAAAATAGAGGACAAAATAGACCTCAATGACAGGATTTTTGACCAGGAAAGAAGGGTCAAATACCTTGAAGATTCCCTGAAAAACATGGATAACAGGGTGGAGTATACATCAATCCACTTCAGCATAAGCGAAAAGCAGTCGAGCTATGCAAATGTTATACTGGTCAAGTTCTCAGAGCTCATAAAGGCGCTGATAGACAGCCTGAACTTTGTGCTTAAGCTGCTGTTTGTGCTGGTGCCCCCTGCAGTGCTGCTGGTATTGATAATACTGGGAGTGAAGCTGGTAAAAAGGATTGGGCAGTAAAACAATTATTTTTTTCTTTTTTTGTTTTCTTTCACAGAATTTTTTCCAAAAAAACCAAAACATATATAAGCAAAGAATCTATTCGTGCATATAAAAATGGTAAAGGCTGTGCTTTTTGATTTTTGGGGGACTCTTGCAGACTCGGGTGTTTTTCCAAGCCCTGTGAAACAGGTCAGAAGAATTCTGCATATCAGGGAGAGCTTTCCTGAATACATTGTGAAATTTGAAGAGATATTCATGAAAAACCAGTTTCTGAGCCTGAAGCAGGGATTCCAGGAGGTTGCAAAGGCATTCGGCGTAAGGCCAAGAGACGACCAGATAGAGCAGCTTGTTGGGCTGTGGAACAAGAAAAAGCTTCTTGCAGAACCCTATCCAGAAACAATGGAAGTTCTTGGCAATCTCAAAAAAAAATACAAAATAGCACTCATAAGCAACACAGACTGCTTCAGCCTTGAACCTGTGCTTGAAAAGTACAAAATGGGAGAGATTTTTGACGGAATATTCCTCTCCTACAAAGAAGGCCATCTTAAGACAGAAAAGCAGCTGTTTGAAAAAGCCCTGAAAAAGCTGAAGATAAAGCCAGAGGATGCAGTGATGGTAGGCGACAGCATAGCCAGCGATATGAAAGGGGCAGAACAAGCTGGAATAAAAGGAATACTTGTTGACAGAAGGGAAAGGAATCTTGACTACAAGACAAAGGTAAAAACTCTCGCAGAGCTTGAACAGTTTTTATAAAAAAATGGGTGAATGCGTTTTCTGCAAAATAGCAAAAGGGGAACTGCCCTGCAGCAAGGTTTATGAAGATGAAAAGGTTGTTGCATTTCTCGACATAAAGCCAATAAATCCCGGGCACACACTTGTAATACCAAAATCACACTCTTTGAATGTGGAGGACATTTCTTCTGGAGACCTGGGAGCCTGCATAAAGGCATTAAAAATTCTTGGCCCAAAAATAATGAAAGCACTTAATGCAGACGGCTTCAACTTAGGCAACAACAACCATCCTGCTGCTGGCCAGGTAGTGATGCATACACACTTCCACATAATTCCCAGGTTTCAAAATGACGGGTTGTCAAACTGGAAAAATAAGGAAACCACTCAGGAATCGTTACAAAATACCAAAAAAAAAATAGTCAACTATTTAAATAAGTAATTCTGCGTCTAATCTATGGCAGATCCTCTTGTGTTGCTGTTTGCAGTTGTAGGAGTTATTATATTTCTGGGATTTATAGGGGACATAGTGTTTAAGAGAACCAATATCCCTGACATAATCTGGCTGATAGTCTTTGGCGTGGTGATAGGATTCTTTTTTGACATAAGAAGCATATCCTATTCCCACGAAATTGCCTCTGTCTTTACAACCTTTGCGCTTATATTCATCCTGTTCGAGGGCTCCCTGAACATTCAGCTAAGGGATCTGTTCAAAAGCATGTCTAAAACAACAGTCATTACCTTGATGTCATTTGCAATATCAATAATTGCAACAGTGCTTATAGGCTCATTCCTCGGCATATCAACACTGAAGCTGGTTCTTTTGGGGGCAATAATTGGAGGAACATCTTCAGCAGTGGTTATTCCAATCAGCGAAAAGACAAAAGTCAAGCCAGAGACAACAGCAGTGTTAAAGCTTGAATCATCATTTTCAGACGTGCTGTGTATACTTGTAGGCCTTACAATAATGGGCATACTGGCAGGCTCTGCATTTGACCTCTCAATAACTCTCAACAGCCTTCTGGGAAGCTTTGCAATAGCAATATTTGTGGGCGTGGTTGCAGGAATATTCTGGATCCCTGTGCTTAAATTTTCACATAAACACGCAAAAAGCTATCTTATAACCATTGCATTCATGCTTCTGCTTTACTCATTTGTTGAATATATAAGTGCAAATGGTGCGATTGCGTGCCTTGCCTTTGGCATAGTACTCGGCAACTCACAAAAGATTTCTGAGCTGATGAAAAAAGATGACACAAGCGCAGCGCTATCATCAAACGAGAAGTTCTTTTATTCCCAGATAGGCTTTTTCATCAAGGCATTCTTTTTTGTATATCTTGGTATGCTCATAGACTTTTCCAGCCCAACACCATTCATACTTGCAGGAGTGATAACGCTTGCGCTCTTCCTGTTCAGACCAATAGCAGTCTCGCCTGTTGCAAAAAAGTTTGAGCCAAAGGATCGCGCAGTAGTTGAGACTCTGATTCCAAAAGGGCTTGCCGCAGCAGTGCTTATCCAGATTGCAGAGCAGCCGCCTTACAACATAACAATCTTTCCAGGCCAGTCAAGCATGGTGATGGCCATAGTGCTTTACACAATACTCATCAGCTCAATACTCGTGTTCCTGATAGAAAAAGGCTGGTTCAATGGCTTTCCAGCGATGGCCAGAAAAATATTCAGGATACCTGAGCCAGATATGGTTGCAGGAGAAACAAAAGTTGAGATGGTTCAGCAGGTAAAGACAGAGCCAGACAAGGCAAAGCTCAAAGCGCAATCTGCAATAATCCAGAAAGAAAAAAAAGCCACACTCAAATACCAGAGCAAATCAGAGAAAAAATAACAAAAATGCTGCTGCTCAGGCTTATCCCAAACCTAAAGGTTGGGGTACAGAGCAACAGATGTTGCTGCACTCTGTGATATTAATCCTTCGCTAATGGAAGGCGCATTTTTGGAACA